>DHXL01000101.1:0-1271 GCA_002415335.1 Oxalobacteraceae bacterium UBA5157 | reverse complement strand
AGGAACTTGCCTGCGCTTGCCTTTGCGCGTGCGCCGGCGATGGCCACCGCCGGCGCGCCGGTACGCTCGACCCATCGCGTGAAAAAGGTCGCCAGCGGTTGGCCGGATGCCCGTTCGAACGCGAGCCGCAGGTCATTCCAGGACGCCACCCTGAACCGATGCTCGGCCCAGAAGATGCGTATGCCGCGCCGGAATCCTTGCGCGCCGATTGCATCGCGTAGCATCACGAACAGCATGGCCGATTTGCCGTAACCGGTAGTGGCGGCGGCCCCATGGCTGCGCGAATGGAAGGAAGCCAGCGACTGCAGGTCAGCGGTGGGTGTCGCGGCGAAGTCTCGGAGCCAGCCAAGCCGCATCGCGCGCGCGGCCTCGTTCGATTCGGCCTGCTTGTATGCATAGTCAGCCATAAAAGTCGTCAGGCCTTCGCTCCAGTTGCCCTGCGCGTAGTCCACATAGACGCCGTTACCCCACCAGTTATGCAACACTTCGTGACCCAGCGAAGTTGCGCGGATGAAGGGCAGCTTAAGCACCTTGGCGCTGAGATAGGTGAGGGTTGGCATGCCGAATCCGGCAGGCAATGGGCTGGCCACCACCGAAAATTCGGTGAACGGATAGGCGCCGATCTGCGCGCTATACAAATCGAGGTAGCGTCGCGCGTCATCCAGATAGCCGTCCGCCAATCCGCTTATCGCGTCGAGGTCGCGAAAAAAGTAAGTGCGCAGACGCAGGGGTGCGCCGGCTGCGCGCGGCACCATCTTTTCGCGCACGATCCAGGGTCCCGCCATCAGGTCGATGCCGCCGACGGGCTGGATGAATGCGAAGCTGGCGCGGTAGCGGCCCACGCCGCCGGCGGGCAATTCCTCCGATTCCAGGCGACCCGGCACGAGTGCCCGCTGGTCGGCTGGCACCGATACCGCGAGCCGATAAGAAAACAGCGCCGCCGGTTGCGGGTACCAGGCACCGCCGGCCGGCAGGAAGCTTCCCTCCTGCGATGCCATCGGAGGCAGACTGCGCAATACGTCCCGTTGATCGAGATGACGGTCCAGCGCCGGCAGCCGTCCGCCATATTCCAGTCGCAGCGTATCCGCGTTCGATGGCAGCGCCACACGCCAGCCGCGCAGCTGTCCCTCGTGTCCGGTCGACACGACCGGCACGGGTTTGCCGTCGGCCGAAGCGGCCGTCACGTCCAGCGATTCATAGAGGTCGAAACGGAAGTCACGCGATGCCGGAACGACCCGGGCCAGTGCCTTGAAACGCCGCGTGCCCGGATC
>DHXL01000195.1 GCA_002415335.1 Oxalobacteraceae bacterium UBA5157 | reverse complement strand
CTAGATGCCAATTTACGGTGCCGCTGCCATGCCACTCCCGGATGTCCTGAAGACATTCGTGTAATCAGTCGTGTCGGCAAGGGCAGGCGTTGCACCCGACCCTCACACTTCACGTTTTAAGAACTACCTGATCGGCATCACGTCCGGCAGCACGACGTTCACATCCAGCACTTCCAGATTGCCTTGACGGTCGAGCGAGATTTTGATGTCCTCGGCATTGACCTTGGTGTACTTTGAAATGACGGCGATCAGTTCCTTGTGCAAGGCCGGCAGGAAATCCGGGCCATCGCGGCCGTTGCGCTCGCGCGCGATGATGATTTGCAGGCGTTCCTTCGCGGCGCTTGCGCTTTTCGGTTTTGTATTGAATAGAAATGATAGTAGTGCCATCTCACTTACCCTTAAAAATGCGCTTGAGCAGGCTCGGCTTTTCGTAGGCGGTGAAGCGCATCGGCATCTCGATGCCGAGGAAGCGCGACACCACGTCCTGATAGGCCTCCGAGACGTCGCTGCCGACCATGTGGATGGCAGGGTTGCCCTGGTTGGATGCGTGCAGAACCGATTCCGATTCCGGGATGATCCCGATCAGCGGGATGCGCAAGATCTCTTGTACGTCGCTGTACGATAGCATCTCGCCTGCCTCGACCCGTTTCGGTACGTAGCGCGTAATCAGCAGGTGTTCCTTGACCGGTTCGCTGCCGTTTTGCGCGCGCCGCGATTTGGCCTGGATGATGCCGAGGATGCGGTCGGAGTCGCGCACCGACGAGACTTCCGGATTGGTCACGATGATCGCTTCA
The DNA here is from genome assembly GCA_002415335.1 of Oxalobacteraceae bacterium UBA5157. Taxonomy (GTDB): domain Bacteria; phylum Pseudomonadota; class Gammaproteobacteria; order Burkholderiales; family Burkholderiaceae_D; genus UBA5157. The sequence goes on along the minus strand of DHXL01000195.1, from coordinate 2,593 downwards.
TCGGCGAAGGTCAGCGCCATCACCGCGCCGTGTTCGATACCGGCCGGCGAATCGCAGATGATGTATTCGAAGTCCATCGCAGCCAGGTCGGTCAGGACGCGCTCGACGCCTTCTTCCGACAGCGCGTCTTTGTCGCGTGTCTGCGAGGCCGGCAGCACGAACAGGTTCTCGCAATGCTTGTCCTTGATCAGCGCCTGCTTGAGGCTCGCTTCCTGGTTGATCACGTTGATCAAGTCGTACACCACGCGCCGCTCGCAGCCCATGATGAGATCGAGGTTGCGCAGGCCGACGTCGAAGTCGATTACGGCGGTCTTATGGCCGCGCAACGCGAGGCCCGATGCAAAACTGGCACTCGAGGTAGTCTTGCCGACTCCGCCTTTGCCCGAGGTCACAACGATAATTTTTGCCACAAAGAGGCTCCTTTTTTGGAATGAGTCGAGTTATTTACAGGTTAGCGTGCAGCAGCTTGCATCGAACGCAAGTCCAGCTTGTCGCCGATCAGGCGGATTTGCGCCGGGTGCTGCGCCAAATCTGCCGGGAATCCATTTTCGAACGTGCGATAGATGCCGGCGATAGAGACGAGTTCCGGCTCCATGCTCATCGCGAAAATGCGCGCATCTGCATCGCCGCTGGCGCCGGCCAACGCGCGGCCGCGCAACGGCGCGTACACGTGAATGCTGCCGTCGGCGATGATTTCCGCGCCGTTGTTGACGGCGGCGGTCACGACCAGGTCGCAGCCGCGTGCATAGATGCGCTGTCCGGCGCGCACCGGGGTGTCGATGATCATGGTGCCGCGTGCATTAACCTGCATCGCCGACGCGGCCGGTGCCATCGATTGCGCGGCCGGCGCTGCGACCGATTCTGCCGCGGGTTCGATCGTTCCCTGGCGCGGTGTGGCGACGACATCGAGGCTCAAGCCGTGCGCCAGGATCTCGGCTTCCATCTCCGGCGCCGCATTGCGCACCGCGATTGGATTGAGGCGGTGCGACTTGAGAAGTGCGATCAGCGGTGCCCATTCAATCGCGCCCCGCGCCGAATCGAAATTGGCGAGATCGATGATCGTGAATTCGCCGTCGAAATAGTCGGATTCACCGCCGGTCATGTCGCGCATGGCGGCGTCCAGGATGGCCGGATCGGATTCGCGCAACATGGCGGACACGGCGACCACGGTCGAAATCTTGATCTCTATCGGTTTGCGGGACGTTGTTTTTTGCATAGAAAACCAAAGTGGTGCAAGGTGCTGCAAGGTGGTGGCATGGCAGGAAACTTACTGACTCGACCGCACCGCTGTTGTGCATGAAACGAAAACGGACCGCATTAACGGCGGTCCGTAACCAGGGGCAAGGCAATTTGATTAAAATCGATATAAGTCATTGAATGTAATCAGTTTTGCGCTGCTCTTCGATTCTTTGATCCGGGCCTATTATAACCGTTGGCGGAACCATCACGGCTCAAAAATACCTGCGAATTGCGTCGTGTTGCTGCAGTCGCACAGCGTGCAAATCAAAGTGCGGTGCGCAGCGCAAACAATTCCGGGAACAGCACCACGTCCAGCATCTTTCTGAGATAGCTGACACCGGCAGTGCCGCCGGTGCCGGTCTTGAAGCCGATGATGCGCTCGACCGTCGTGACATGGCGAAAGCGCCAGTAGCGGAATGCGGTTTCCAGATCGACCAGTTTCTCCGCCAATTCATACAAGGCCCAGTGCGCGGAGGGCGCTTGATACACCGACAACCAGGCTGCCTTGACCGATTCATTGCTGCTGGTCGCCAGCGTCCAGTCGGGCGCAAGGCGATCGGCGTCGATCGGGAAACCGTGGCGCGCCATCAACGCGATCGCTTCATCGTAAATCGACGGTGCGCGTAGCGTCGTGTCCAAGCGTGCATAGACATCGGGCGTCTTGCGATGCACGTCGAGCAGTGCGGCGTTCTTGTTACCGAGGATGAATTCGATTTCGCGATACTGGCATGATTGAAAGCCGGACGAATTGCCAAGGAAGGGTCGAATCGCCGTGTACTCGGGCGGCGTCATGGTCGCCAATACGTCCCACGCATGCACCAATTGATCCATGATGCGCGCCACCCGCGCCAGCATCTTGAAGGCCGGCGGCAAATCGCCGTCATGAATCAGCGTGCGCACTGCGTGCAGCTCATGCAGCATCAGTTTCATCCATAGTTCGCTGGTTTGATGCTGGATGATGAACAACATCTCGTTGTGATTCGGCGAGCGCGGATGCTGGGCGGTCAGGATATTATCGAGCGCCAGGTAATCGCCATAGCTCATGTCCCGGCTGAAATCCATCTGGGCGCCATGCCATGTCTGTGTTGTGTCTTTATTGACGTCCATATTCGCGCGCTCTCAGGTGACGGAAGTGATCGCACGGCTCTGCGGCGCGCGGTCATAGTGCTGGTTGTCGAGGATGTCGGCCAGGGCCACCACCGCGTCCCACACGTCGACGTGGCGCGTGTATAGCGGCGTGAAACCGAAACGCATGATTTCCGGTGCGCGATAATCGCCGATGATGCCGCGCGCAATCAGCGCCTGCATCACCGGGTAGCCGTGCGGATGGGCGAAGCTGACCTGGCTTCCGCGC
>DHXL01000009.1:897-2576 GCA_002415335.1 Oxalobacteraceae bacterium UBA5157 | reverse complement strand
AGCTGTGTCCAGCGGCGCCGCGGATGCCTGGCCAGATGCTTGTCGGTCGCGACGGCGTTCACTTAGAACTCCAACGGGATCGTCATGTCGATGGTCAGATTCGGCGAATCAACGGTCAAGCCGATGCCGACCGTCATATTCACCGTCGTTTTCGGCGACACGCGATAGCCGAGGCCGAGGTTCAGCACGCCGGACGTCTGGGTCTTGGTCTTGTAGGTGGTGCCGTCCGCGAACGTCAGCTTGCTGCCGGCCGAGATCATTTCCTGGACCGAGAATGAGGTCGAAATATTATAGGAAAGGGCGTACGCGAAACCCATGCCGAAACCGAAGCCGGCGCCGGGGGCGACCTTGTTCAAGGTCTGTCCATTGAGAACCTGTGACAGGTGTTTGGCCGGCACGCTCGCGGTCAAATTGACGGAACCGAACAGGGCAACCGGATCGACAATTTGGTTCACGTTCATGCCGGCCGTAAACGAAGTGACGCCGGCGCCGGTTGCCAATCCCTTGGTGGCGTCGACCTTGAACGGACTGCGTCCGGTCGGTAGATGCATGGTGCCGACCAAGGTCATCGACGGATGGTCGCGCTCGACTTCCATCGGCTGCCAGCGGGCGCCGAGACCGACGTCGCCGAGCGAGTTCGACACGCCGTTGTAGGACGGGTTTTCCGAATACTTGCTGACGACCGGTACGCTCAGGCTTCCCGTCAGGTTGTCGAGCAGGCCGTAGTCGGCCGACAGCGTATTCGTGATGGTGTGCGAGCTGTCGTTTTCCAGATTGAACAACGTCAGCGTGCCGGAGCTGAAGTTCGCGTTGATCTTCTCCTGGCCGATGTAGGTGTAGCTCAAGTCATACGTCACCTGCAGCTTGTCGCGCTTGATCAGCGAGTACTGCTTGTCGACCGCGGTGAGCGTCTGCTTGAGCAGGGTGGTTTGGTCGGTGTCGCCTTCCTTTTTCTTCAACGCATCGCGCGCGGCGGCGGCGTTCGGCACTCCGGCTGACGTCGTGTCGTCGGGCGCCGGAGTGGGACTTTGCTGTGCATAGACCGGCAATGCCAGCGCAGCAGTAATCGACACGAGCAGTGTATGAATTTTCATGATGACTCCCTTTTATAATTAGATGTAATCGCAGCGCGCGTGTCAGCAAGCTTATTGCTTGCGCAAGTACACGCCGCTGAAGCCTGAGTTGATGGCGCGCTCCAATAAGTGCGCGTTTCCCAAAGCTTGGAGATCGGTGCGATCCTTGACGCGGTCCATGTCGAACACGCCCAGTTCCTGGTCGGATAGTGCAAGTTGATCGAGCGCGGGCCGGCCCTTCGGCGGGTACACGATGAACAGCGTGTTGCGATCCCATAGCGTCGAGAACTCATGCACCGAGAACACGATGTTGCCGGTCGATGGATCGGCGATATACACCAGGCCATCGCGGATGCCGCGGAACACCACAAAATGCTTGGCGCCTGCGTAAGTGATCGGCACGATGGCAGGCTGATCGAGCGTCATCAGATCCTTGACCTCGGCACGGAATCCGGCGCTGTCGGCGCCGAGCGATGCGACGTAACGCTTCATGTCCAGCAGCGAGAATCCGCGCCGCTCGATGATTTTTTCTTTCTCGCCGCGTTCGAGCATGCCTTCCATGGCCTGCTGCTCGGTCACCTTCAATCCGAGGTGATAGTTCAGGAT
>DHXL01000009.1:0-829 GCA_002415335.1 Oxalobacteraceae bacterium UBA5157 | reverse complement strand
TGATAGTTCAGGATCGTGACCAGCGCCGCCGAGCCGCAGCTGAAGTCGTACGCCTGCCGCACGACATGCTTGTATTTCAATTCGGAATAGGGTTCGATGCGCACGGTCTGCGTGATCGGGCCGCCGCCGACCATCGGTTGCGGCAGCTCGAACTGCCCTTGCGGACGATCCATCGGTTCGTGCTGCGACCACACCCCGGCGCCCGAGATCGCGATCGCCAACACGCCGAGCAAGATCATGAACATGGGTTGGTCCGTTTCATTCTGTCTCCTTGATACTATTGATGTCTGGCGTCGCGATATGCCTCGCGATCGGTCCAATCAGCTTGCCGTGCCGGCAGACTTTGACGCGTGAATGTCAATCGCGAATCCGATGCCGCGAAGATGGCTTAATGTACGAGGGAAGTTGGGGTGGGCAACTCGTCCGATCGGACGATATCTGCTTGCGAATTATCAATTGAGAGCAAAGATAGTTGCCGTGCGGACGCACGACACGGAGCTTAATTAATCGGCGGAAATAATCGGCGCAAGTACGTTCCGCGGAAGTTGCTGATACGCATTAATCTGCGCATGCATTGCATTGAAATTTTCCGGCGGACGGATCGAGAGTCCGTCCGCGCTTGGCTGGTGAAGCCGGGAACTCAGGCAATGATGTATAGCTTGCGCGCGATCGAGATGGCTTCGGTGCGATTGTGCGCATCGAGCTTGAGATTGATATTCCGCAAGTGTGTCTTGACCGTGGTGACGGACACAAATAGCTTCTCGGCGATGGTCTGGTTGCCGAAACCTTTGGCCAGCAGCTGCAGCACGTCGAGCTCGCGCCCGGTCAG
>DHXL01000382.1:1121-8430 GCA_002415335.1 Oxalobacteraceae bacterium UBA5157 | reverse complement strand
CATGCCCATGCTGGCATTGATCGGAATCGGACTCATGTACGGTCCCATCAGGCCGGTCACAAATGCCATCGGCAGCAGTGCCGCGATCACGGTAAACGTGGCGAGGATGGTCGGGCCGCCGACTTCATCGACTGCCGCCGGGATGATCTCGGCCAGCGACTTGTCGGGCGTCAGTTCGCGATGACGGTGGATGTTTTCGACCACCACGATCGCATCATCGACCAGGATGCCGATCGAAAAAATCAGCGCGAACAAGCTCACCCGATTCAGCGTGAAGCCCCAGGCCCACGAGGCGAACAGGGTCGCCGCCAGCGTCAGGATCACGGCCAGGCCGACGATCGCGGCCTCGCGCCAGCCTAATGCAAAAAATACCAGCAGCACGACGGCGGAGGTCGCGAAAATCAGCTTCTCGATCAGCTTCAGCGCCTTGTCGTTGGCAGTCACGCCGTAATTACGCGTGACGCTGACTTGCACGCCGGCCGGCACGACAGTATTGTGCAATTCGGCGACGCGGCGAACGATCAGGTCTGCCACCTGCACCGCGTTTTCACCGGGCTTCTTGGTGATCGAGATGGTCACCGCCGGAAATTCGCTGCCCATCGCGGTGGCCGGTGTCGCGGACGCCTTGCCCATACCGAACCAAACATATTTCGACGGTTGCGCGGGACCGTCGACAATGCGTGCCACATCCGACAGGGTGACCGGATTGCCGTCGCTTACGCCGACTACCAGTTGCGCCACTTCCTTCGCGTTCGCCAGGAAGTTTCCCGTCTGGACTTCGACCGTGGTGTTGTCGGCAGCCAGTTGGCCGGACGGCAAGGCGGCATTCACGCCTAACAGTGTCTGACGAATATCGTTGATCGCCAGGTGATAGGCATTCAGCTTGTCGATGTCCAGCAGTACGCGGACCACGCGCCCTGGGCCGCCCAGCGTCGTCACCTCGCGCGTGCCGGGCACCCGCTTCAGCTCGGCTTCCATGGCATGCGCGACNNTCGACCGTGGTGTTGTCGGCAGCCAGTTGGCCGGACGGCAAGGCGGCATTCACGCCTAACAGTGTCTGACGAATATCGTTGATCGCCAGGTGGTAGGCATTCAGCTTATCGATGTCCAGCAGTACGCGGACCACGCGCCCTGGGCCGCCCAGCGTCGTCACCTCGCGCGTGCCGGGCACCCGCTTCAGTTCGGCTTCCATGGCATGCGCGACGCGCTCGAGTTCATACGCGCCGCTGTCGCCCTCCTTGGTCCATAGCGTCAGGGACACCACCGGGACGTCGTCGATACCCTTGGGCTTGATCAGCGGCTCGCCCACGTTCAGTTCCGGCGGCAGCCAGTCGCGGTTGGAATTGACCGTGTCGTATAGACGCACCAACGCTTCGGTACGCGGTATGCCAACCTTGAATTGGGCAGTAATGATCGCCATGCCCGGCTTGGATACCGAAAAAACGTGATCGAGACCCTGAATCTGCGAGATGACCTGTTCCGCCGGCGTCGCCACCATCGTCTCGACGTCCTTGGCCGATGCGCCGGGAAACGGAATCAGCACATTGGCCATCGTGACGTTGATCTGCGGCTCTTCCTCGCGCGGCGTAACAAGGACGGCGAACAGCCCGAGCAGTAGCGCCACCAGAGCGATCAATGGCGTCAGTTGCGAGTGCAGGAAAAACTTCGCGAGGCGACCGGCAATACCCATATTCTTATTTACCCTTGAGTTTCATGATCCCGAGCGTCTTCAATATGTACTTTTCATAAATCGGCTCGGACGTGCCCTTCTTCATCTTGCGCATGAAATACTTTTCAAACGCGATCTTCGCCAGGTGCACCCATTTTCCTTCGGCAAACCAGTTGACATTGCGCGGCGGAATCTGCGGCAATGCGACGAACGCAATCCCGCTGTCGCCAAAGTCGGCCAGGCAGATCGCGTTCCAGGTCGCCTTGGCGCTCGGTTCACGTCCCAGCAATTGCTCCTTGATATTGTGCGCCGTCGCGTTCACCATCGATTCGATCATGTACCCGGTTTTAGGCGCGCCCGTCGGTACCGGGGTGACCTCAACCGGCGGTATTGCGACGCATACGCCGATCGCATAGACATTCTTGAATTTCGGATTACGCTGATGCTCGTCGATCAGGATGAAACCGCGCGGATTAGTCAGGCCTTCGATGCCGTACACCGCATCAATGCCCTTGAATGCGGGTAACACCATCGAATACGCGAACGGTAATTCATGCTGTTTTTTAATCGCACCGTTCTCATCATGCTCGGCAACGTGCATCGTGCCGTCTTCGACCTTGAGTATCTTGGCGTTGCAGATCCATTTGATGTGGCGATTGCGCAGCGCCGATTCGATCATCGTCTTTGAGTCGCCGACGCCGGAGAGACCAAGATGGCCGATGTAGGGTTCGGGCGTGACGAAAGTCATCGGCACGCGGTCGCGGATTTTGCGCCTGCGCAAGTCGGTGTCCATGATGAACGCAAACTCGTAGGCCGGGCCAAAGCATGATGCGCCTTGCGCCGCACCCACCACGATTGGTCCGGGAGCCGAGACGAATTTGTCCCAGGCCTGGCCGGCGGTGATCGCATGATCGACATGGCAGACCGATTGGGTGTACCCGGTCGGCCCCAGGCCTTCGATTTCATCGAAGGCGAGTTTCGGACCCGTCGCGATAACCAGAAAATCGTAGTCGAGCATCCTGCCATCGCCCAGCTCAACCTGATTGCGCTCGGGATGGAGCCGCTTCGCACCCGTGCCGTCGAACGCGATGCCCTTGCGCTCGAGGCAGGGCCCCACCTCGAGTTCGATCGCATCGCGCTTGCGCCAGTTCACGGCGACCCAGGGATTGGAAGGAACAAAATGAAATGTACTGGTATTCGATACCACCGTGATGCGGTCACCCGCACCGAGCAAGGGCTTCAATTCGTAGGCCATCGGCATGCCGCCGAGGCCCGCACCCAAGATAACGATATGCGCCATATCACCTCCGATGTTGAACGTAAGAATGCATGTCGACTACTTCTCGGTGGGCGTCTGGTCACTCGCGATGCCGCCCGACAAAAGGCCTGCCCTGACCGGGTCTAGTGCGATGCGCTCGCCCTCGCGCAATCCGGCCAACACTTCCACATAACCGTCGGCCGATGTCTCACCGACGCGAATTTGTCGCAATTGTTCATGGCCGCCTGCCCCTTGCACATACGCCGCCGTTACCTCGCTGCGGCGCAAGACCGCGCGCTCGGGAATGACCAGCTTACGCGCCACGCCGGTGACGAAATAGGCGCGCGCAAACTGCCCCGGCAACAATCCAGCGGCGTCACCCAATTCAAGTCGCAGCTTGGCGGTATGCGTGCGGCTATCCGCGACCGGCACCAGCGTGACCTGTCTCGCAGTCAGGCTGCGCTTCAAGGCAGGTACCTCGACCCGGACCGGCAGCTGCAGCTTCACATCGCGCAGACTGGACTGAGACAGCGTGGCAACGACGCGCATGCTGGCGGGATCAAACACGGTGATGAGCGGAAGCCCGGGCGTGGCCATGTCGCCGACTTCGATCGGTGTCGCCGCGACCACGCCGGCGTAGGGCGCGGTAATGACGGTGAAGGTCTTGGCGGTCGACGCCTGCCCCGCATTGGCCTGCAAGGCACCGACGCGCGCCTGGGCCGCCTTGTACTCGAGCTCGGCCTGATCGAGGGCGGCCTTGCTGATGAATTTCTGCGCGAACAGTTGCTGGTTGCGCTCATGGCTGCGCAAGGCATTGGCAAGGCCCGCTTGCGCCTCGGCCAGCTGACTCCGGCTGCCGGCCACAACCTGTTCGGCCGCGCGCGGATCGATGCGCACCAGTATCTGGCCGGGCTTCACGCTATCACCCACCTTGACCCTGAGTTCGACAATCTGGCCCGCTATCTGCGCCGCCAGCGTCGATTGACGAACGGCTTCCACCACACCTTCGGAGCTGACAACGTCGGGCACCTCGCGATAGCCGACCGCATAAGCTGCGGCCGGTGCTGCGGCGACCGGTGCAGCCGCACGCGCATGCAGCGGCATGGACCAGAGCAAGACGGCGGCAAGCAGAGGAGCTGCCGCCAGAATACCCAAGCGCGGAGCCTTGTCGGCTGACGAGCGAGCGCGATCAGACCGCGGGTGCCGATGGCGATTTTTCATTACTTGCCCCGTATCTTGCAGGTGCGGATACCGAACGGAAGATAGGCAGGACACCACCCGAGCGCACCGGTTAATAACGGCACCAGTCCGACCAGTGCCCACCATCGATAGTCTTCGCTGACCACAAAGAACAGGCTCAAGATCATGAGACCTGCAATCATGCGCACCACACGATCGATGCCACCTACGTTCTGATTCATTTGTGTTCTCCTCGTTAAATATCAGTATAGATTTCCGGCTGCCGCAGAAAAAAATATCTTTCTGCCTGCCTTGATCCAGACGCACTCATTGGCAGCACGCTTGTGGTATTCAGAAAGAATCGGCGTGTCGTCATCGCGCGCCTGCCCACTTTGGCGTGGGTGCGGGGCAATACAGCCCGTAGAGCGTGGCCAGGACCGAGACAGCACGTGCGTCACTGACCTGATAATAAATTTTCTTGCCCTCGCGCCTCGTCGAAACGAGGTCCTCGGTACGCAAAATGCCCAATTGCTGCGACAGTGTCGGTTGACGAATCGCGAGCAGTTGCTCCAGCTCGCTGACACACGCCTCGCCTTGGGTAAGCTGACACAGGAGCAGAAGGCGATCTTCGTTCGCCAGCACCCGCAGCATCGCGGTGGCTTCACCAGCGGCTTTGCGCATTTGCTCAACGTTAAGATCAGGTGCGGTCATGGCTCTTCATCATTCATTACGATGAACACATTATATATAATTACATATTATATGTCAATACAATATACCTTCTGTAATTCTAAATTCGGCTGTTTTCCAATATGATGGCGGCGGCGGCGAAATAAGATCCGTCTTCCATCAGCATCTCTGCGGGGCATCCATGTCTGATCAAAGCATTACAAGAGAGTCGATCACATTACTTGTTGATCAGTTTTATTCCGAGGTTCGTAGCGACCCGCTACTGCAGCCGATTTTCGCCAAGGTGATCGGTGACAATTGGACGCCGCATCTCGAGCGCATGGTGGATTTCTGGTCAACCGTGATGCTGGGAACCCGCGAGTTTCAGGGGAATGTGTACGGCAAGCATATGGCTCTGGCTGGCATTGAACCTGAATACTTCAGCCGTTGGCTGGCGCTATTCGAGAAAACGGTGGATGCACTGTTTGATGATCGGGACGCCACTGAATTCATCACCGTTGCGCACAGAATCGCCGCAAGCTTGCAGATCGGCTTTTTTGGAAGCGTGGCCACTTCACAACGCTAATCACGCCGCTCGCTGCGCCGAAGGCATCGGCGGGCAAGCCTTCGCGTTCTGGCGGGCGCCACGATGGCGGTACGACGATTACGCCGCCCGAACGGGCTAACAAGTTGTTACCATTTCACACCAGGCTACGGTACGCGGCGGCTTATACTTTAATAGCAAAACAGGAGGTTCAAATGTCCAAGCTCATCCCATTTTTCTTGATTGCCCTGCTCGCAGGATGTGCGACCACACCCGCGGAGCGTGAGGCCCGGGCCCAGCGGGAAGTTGACCAGATGGTTCAGGCCTATGGCCCGGCATGTGACAAGTTAGGCTACAAGCGCGACACGGATCCTTGGCGCGATTGCGTCGTGAAGCTGAGTACGAAAGACAGCTATGAGCGCTATGCCAGCCAGCCATCGATGACCACTTGTTTCGGTCATCACGGCTTCTTCCAGTGCACGGGCTTCTAGGGCGCTTAGCGCCGGCTAAACGTCGCACTCGTGCGGCGGTTACCTGCTGGGGATAGTCTGATCCAGCACGGGTACCGCCGTGATGGCATTGTCCGGACTGCCTTCGATCAGCTTGTCCGAATAGGTGAGATAGGCCAGGGCATTTCGTTTCTTGTCCACGATGCGCACCACGCGGACGTGCTTGAAAATGAATGACGCGCTCTCCTTGAAAACTTCCTCTTGGCGCGGCAGCGGTTTCGAAAAGTGCAAAGGGCCGACCTGGCGGCACGCGATCGAATAGCGCGATGGATCCTTTGCAAATCCGAACGCACCCTTGAGACCTCCGGTCTTGGCCATCGACACATAACACGCGATGCCTTGCACCGACGGGTCGTCGAAGGCTTCGACCACGACCTTGTGATCGGGTCCGATTAACTTGAATGCGGTATCGACCGAGCCGATTTCCTCGGCAAGCGAGAGATTCGCGGCCACTGCAAGCGCCAACATGAGCATGGTGTTTTTCATTGCTGCTTCCTTTTTCCCGATAAATCGCAAGGCAGAATTGTCCGATCTGCGATCCTGCCACATCCGCCAGATCGACTATCGCATGTTTCCGGTATGCCCGAGCGAATAACGGCCCGGTTTGCCCCCTCTTGGGATTGATCGGCGTCTGGCTGCCGTCACCGCCCCCCTCGAAATTGTTGCCGACCCACAGCGTCTGCGAATCCCACGAAGGCACCACATGCACTGGATTGCGGCCGACCTTGAAACGATCGACTACCTTGAAGGTTGCCGGATCTGATCACGTAGACATCGCCCGATGAGTGATTCGGCACATAGACACGCGACAATGCGCCGCTGACTGCGGGACTGAAGCGGATGGCGCTCGCCTCGCTATATAAATTCGAGCGGTGACCACTGGCGGCATTTCCGGCAGGGTGGATTCCACCAGCGCCGGAGCGCTCGCGGATCCTCTCGATAGCCGCCGGTATCGAGAGCCGTGAAGCTTGAAACTCTGCGCGGCGGATTCGAGCAGTTTCTCGAAGACATCATCCGGTACGGTGATCGTGCCGGGGAAGCGCATATGCGCGCTCGGCGGATCGATTCTTCCTTCCGGCACGTAAGCGACACCCGTTGCCCCCAATGCGTTGCCAAATTTCTCTGCAATCAGTTCCACCCGCTGCAAAATCCGCCCTATACCTCGCTTTTTACCGCGGCACGGGGCTTATACTGAAGATAACTTTGTGGGAAGGGAAATCCGGATGAGCAAGCCAGCTGAGACCGCGTCGCACGGCGCCCACGCAATGGATTCCGAAGGCGGCCACGAACAGGTCGTGACGTCCCCCGCGTTGCCGGACAAGCCGTTCACCGATCCCGTATGCGGCATGAAAGCTGCCGCTGACCCGGCCAAGTCGGTGCAACATGCCGGTATCACCTATTATTTCTGCGGCCAGCGCTGCGTGGAAAAATTTCGCGCCGACCCCGAGCAATACCTCGCGCCCAAAACACCGGCCGGGCCC
>DHXL01000382.1:0-913 GCA_002415335.1 Oxalobacteraceae bacterium UBA5157 | reverse complement strand
CTTGCCCAAAATGCGGCATGGCGTTGGAGCCGATGGACGCTGCCGCGAGCGAAGACACGAGCGAGCTGAACGACATGAGCCGGCGCTTCTGGGCCAGCCTCGCGCTCAGCCTGCCATTATTGTTTATCACGATGAGCGAATTCATCCCGGGCCTGAACTTGCAGCACCGCATCGGCGCCGGCACCTTCAACTGGCTGCAGGCGCTGCTGGCGACGCCGGTCGTTCTATGGGGCGGCTGGCCGTTCTTCGTGCGCGCATGGGCTTCGTTCAAGACATGGAACCTGAACATGTTCAGCCTGATCGGATTGGGCACCGCCGCCGCCTTCCTGTTCAGCGTCTTTGCGCTGTTGCTGCCGTCGTCCTTGCCCGAAGCGTTCAAGATGAACGGCATGGCGCCGCTCTACTTCGAAGCGGCGGCCGTGATCGTGACGCTGGTATTGATGGGCCAGGTGCTCGAGTTACGCGCCCGCTCGCGCACCAACAACGCGATCAAGTCGCTGCTTGAGCTGGCGCCGAATAGCGCGACGCGCATCAAGGCCGACGGCAGCGAGGAAGAAGTTCATCTCGATATGATTCACAGCGGTGATCGCCTGCGCGTCAAACCAGGCGGCAAAGTGCCGGTCGACGGCGAAGTGCTGGATGGCCATTCCTGGATCGACGAATCGATGATCAGCGGCGAACCGGTTCCGGTCGAAAAGCAGGCCGGCAGCGCGGTCACCGCCGGCACTGTGAATCAAACCGGCTCCTTTGTGTTGCGCGCCGACAAGGTCGGTTCGGAAACCCTGCTGGCACGCATCATCCAGATGGTCAATGAAGCCGGACGCTCGCGCGCACCGATCCAGAAGCTGGCGGACCAGGTTTCAGGCTGGTTCGTGCCGGGCGTGATCGGCATCGCGGTGCTGGCGTTCGCAGT
>DHXL01000092.1 GCA_002415335.1 Oxalobacteraceae bacterium UBA5157 | reverse complement strand
ACGGCAGCCAACAGAGCGTATAGTGAGTACGGTCAGCGATCTCGAGGGTGATTACGCCGCAGTTGATCAAGTAGCGTGATGGGAAGTAGAAGGTCCCCCTCAAGGAACTTGAACAAACGAACCTTTTGGGGGAGTCTCTCGTTTACCAAGACTCGAGACGACTCAAGTGTGCCAGATTCTCCTGCAAGACCCCAAGTTTTTTCAACTGCTGCTGCAAATCGACATTGATTTGGCTGAGCAAACGCGCGCCGGGAAATGTCCGTGTGGCGGCGTTCTCCACCGTGCCGATTATCCGCGCAAGCCCCGTGGCTGCCTCAGCGAAGCGCGTGTTGATTTTGCATCGCGTTTCAGCTTCTGCTGCAGTCAGTGCCGCAAACGCGCGACCGCCATGTCAGTGCGGTTCTTAGGTCGACGCGTGTATTTATCGCTGGCGGTGGTGTTGCTGTCGGCCCGGCTAGCCGGGCCGACAGCAACGGCGGCGCGGCTGTGCGCGACCTTGGCGGTCCCGGTGCGTACGCTGCACCGCTGGCGAGAGTGGTGGACGCAGCTCTTTCCGGTAACGCCGCTCTGGCAGGCCGCCTGCGCCCGCTTCATGCCACCCGTGGCAACGGCCGCACTTCCGGCCAGTTTGATCGCCCGCTTTGTCGGCTGCGCAGCAGAATCCATGCACCGGCTCCTGACGTTTCTCACCCCCTTGACGGTCCGACGATGATCGCGTTATTGAAGGGCCGCGCATGACCCGCAGAGGATGCCGATAGCCAAGCTTTGTGACGGTTCGTAAGCTTGCCTCCCATTAGCGATACCGCCGGTGTCGCAATGGGGAGAGTTCTTTGAATGGTATAACCGATCCGATCAAACGCGATCGTTGGGCGCGGCTGCGCTTTGCGATCATTGGGCCCTTGCTGGCCGCGCCGCCGGCGCCTGGCGCGCTACACAGCGCAGTGCGACTGCTCGCGGCCAAGACCTGGCGCCATCCAATCACCGGACTCGATGTCGCGTTCGGCGTATCGACCTTGGAACGATGGTTCTACGCAGCCCGCCGTGCCGGCGATCCGGTGGCGATGCTCAAGGATCGCGTACGCGGCGATGTCGGCCGCTTTCCAAGCATGACGCCACTGGTCATCGATACCTTGACGATCCAGTATCGCGAGCATCCGGGTTGGACCGTCCAGCTGCATGTCGACAATCTGCGCGCCGCACTCAAGGATAGTGACACCGCAATTGCCTCCTATCCCTCGATTCGGCGCTATCTCAAAGCACAGGGCATGTTCCGTCAGGCGCAACCCAAGCGCGCCACCCCTGGCGCGCTTGCCGCACGCGACCGACTGGAACGCCTTGAAGTGCGCAGTTTCGAAGTCGATCATGTGTGCGCTTTATGGCATCTCGATTTCCATCATGGCTCACGCAAGGTACTCACGCGCAGTGGCGTGTGGGTGACGCCGATGCTGCTGGGTGTGATCGACGATCGCTCGCGTCTGGTCTGCCATCTGCAGTGGTATCTCGATGAAACCGCCGAGAGCCTGATTCATGGCCTCTGTCAGGCCTTCATGAAACGCGGTTTACCGCGCGCCCTGATGACCGACAATGGCGCGGCCATGCTGGCCGAGGAGACCACCGCCGGCCTTGTCAAATTGAGCGTGTTGCACCAGACCACGCTGCCTTATTCACCGTATCAGAATGCGAAGCAGGAATCGTTCTGGGGCCGCGTCGAAGGCCGCCTGATGGCCATGCTCGAAGGCGAAGCCAACCTCACCATCGATGCACTCAATCTGGCAACGCAAGCGTGGGTCGAACAGGAGTATCACCGCACGCGCCATTCGGAAATCGACGCCACGCCGCTGGCTCACTATCTTGCCGGTCCGAACGTGGCACGTCCATGTCCTGCCGCCGCCGTACTCGCCGACAGCTTTCGCATCGAGGTGGTACGACGACAGCGCCGCTCCGACGGCACCGTCAGCCTTCATGGTGCGCGCTTCGAGATCCCGTCACGCTACCGGCACTTTGAACGCGTCCATCTGCATTATGCCCGCTGGGATCTGTCGCGGGTCGATCTGGTCGATGCGCGTACCGGTGCCATTCTGTGTCCGGTCAAGCCGCTCGACAAATCAGCCAATGCCAACGGCCAGCGCCGGCGTCTGTCCCCGGTCACGACCGATCTGTCGCCGCTGCAGCCCAAAGGTCTGCCCGCCTTGATGACCGAACTGCTGGCCGACTACGCCGCTACAGGCGTGCCGCCAGCCTATCTCCCCAGCCATTGCGAAAGTGACGCATGAATCAGAAACTACTCGCCCTGTACGGGCTCAAATGGAATCCCTTCTCGCCGGAATTGCCGAGCGAGGCGATCTATGTCCCGGCCAAGATCGAGAACTTCTGCTGGCGCATCGAGCACGCGCAGATCAGGGAAGGCGGCTTCGCCATGATCCACGGCGATCCGGGCAGCGGCAAGAGCATCGTCTTGCGCCTCTTGGCCGAACGCCTTAAGAAACTGCCCGACATTACCGTCGGCGCCATCAATCATCCGCAGAGCAACATGGCTGATTTCTATCGCGAGCTAGGCGACATCTTTGGCGTCCCGCTGCGGCCAAGCAATCGCTGGGGCGGTTTCAAGGCCTTGCGCGAGCGCTGGCTCAACCATCTCGAGTCGAGTCGTTGCCGGCCGGTGTTGCTGATCGATGAAGCGCAGGAAATGACGCCGCAAGTGCTCTCCGAGTTGCGTCTTCTGGCCAGTGCCCGCTTCGATTCGCAGCCGCTGCTGTGCATCGTCATGGCCGGCGATGCAAGGCTGATCGAGAAGCTGCGCCGCGAGGAACTGATTCCACTTGGCAGCCGCATCCGTACCCGGCTCGCCACCGAATTCGCCAGCCGCGACGATCTGCGGGCGTGCCTTGATCATCTGCTGGCCGGTGCCGGCAACGCCAGCCTGATGACGCCGCAATTGCGCCATACCTTGTGTGATCACGCCGCCGGCAATTACCGCATCCTCACGACGCTGGCTGCCGAACTGCTTGCCGCTGCTGCGCAACGCGACTTGCCGGTGCTCGACGAGAAGCTCTATCTGGATGTCTTTGCGCCGCCCACTCAGCCCACACAGCGCCGCGTTGCTGCCCGCTGATCATTCACCGAGACCATCATGAACACTGACCAGCCTGATCATGGCATCCCGTTGCCAATGCTTTCCGACGAAGCCGCCGTCGAGATTCTTCACTTCCTGGAGGTGACGTTCCAGATATTTGAAACGCGTTACGCCCATCAGATTCACCGCTACTACGAAAGTATTTCCCAACACAACATCGTCCAGTACACGCCATCCTCAACCACCGACGATCCGCCATTCTGATCATCCCCATCGCTCAACGAAAAACGGCGTCAGGAAAAACCTGACGCCGTTTCTATTGAAATTATCCGCAAAAACGGCCATCGCCGAACGTGAACATCAGCCCATCGAATTAGCTGATCACACTCAATAGGACACCTTTGTACATAGCT
>DHXL01000151.1 GCA_002415335.1 Oxalobacteraceae bacterium UBA5157 | reverse complement strand
ACCATGATGTCCGATTCCGGCGTGCCGACCTTGCCCTGCGCGGATGCGCTGAGGAAGGTCGGGCTGTCGACCACGTTCGGCAAATCGTCGCCGGGAATGCCGAGCTTGTCGCCGCCTTGCGCACCGATACCGATGAAGACCGACTCGAAGCCCTGCTGCATCAGCGCGTCGATGTTCTCGACGCGCGTGTTGAAGCGGAACTCAACGCCCAGCTTTTCGACCTCGGCCACTTCCTCGTCGATGATGTGGACCGGCACGCGGTAGGACGGTATGCCGTAGCGCACCATGCCGCCGGCCGCGGGCAGGGCTTCGAACACCGTTGCCGCATGGCCCTTCTTGGCCAGGTAATAGGCCGCGGTCAGGCCGGCCGGGCCGGCGCCGATGATCGCGACGCGGTGTCCGCTGGGCGGCAATTGTTTCGATAGCTGTCGCCACAGGCCGGTGTCGTTGTCGGCGGCGATCCGTTTCAGGCTGCGGATCGACAGCGGATCGTCCAGGTGCTTGCGGCGGCAGGCCGTCTCGCAAGGGCTGAAGCAGGCACGGCCGAGGATACCGGGGAACGGCAGTTTTTCGCGCACGACCGCGGTCGCTTCGCCATATTTTCCGAGGCCGACCAGTTGCACGTAGCGCGGCACGTCGATGCCGGCCGGGCAGGCGGCCTTGCATGGCACCTGGGTTTCCTTCTTGCGCGAGACATCCAGCGTGCGGTCCATCAGCGCGCCGGTCGGGCACACCTCGACGCAGGCGCTGCAGAATTTGCAGCCCGATTCGATCAGGGTCGGCGCGATCGTGCCTACCCACATGCGGCCGTCGGTTACCTTGATTTCGAGGCAGCCAACGCCGCGCACGTCGTTGCACGCGACCAGGCAGCGCCGGCAGTCGATGCACAGGTTGTAGTCGCGGTCATAAAACGGTTCGTCCAGCACGACCGGCAGCCGGATCGGCTTGTATGGCGGGGTGGTATTCGGGATGCCGACAAAATCGGCGACCTTGCGCAGTTCGCAGCTATTGAAGATCGAGCAGCAGCGCGTCTCGACCGGATTGCCGTAGGAGCAGGTGGTGCGGCTGCAGCCGTCGCGTTGCGGGCAGGTCAGGCAGACATGCGGATGGGTGCCGAGCGTCCAGGAAATGCTGTCCTGCCGCAGACGCTGGATCTCCGGCGTCGTGCTGGTGATGACCTGGCCGGCAACAACCGGGATCGAGCAGGAATGCTGCAGGCCGGGTTCTCCTGCGACCTCGACCGAGCACAAGCCGCACGCGCCGTCGCTGCCGCCGCGCTGGCAGGAGGGCGGGAGGTCTGGATGCGCGCACAACGCCGGGATATAGATGCTGGCCGCCGTGGCGGCCGACAGCACTGAACTGCCGGCGGGTGCCGACACAGTCTTGCCGTCGATGGTGATATCAACCAGCGGGCCATAAGACGCAGCGGCTGCCGGCTTGCCGGATTTCCACCATGTGATTGCTTTTGCTGCTGTGTCCATAACCTCGCCTGTGGCCGGTTTCAGCCTGCGTGTCGGGTAGCCTCAATCTGTGCCGGCCATCCTTTGCCTGGGTTTGCAGAATGTACGATAGTACAGTTTCATGCAAATGAATAGGAAATATAATGCATTGAGAGGGATTCTATATTGCACCGATAGGACTGTCAACACTTGAACTAAAATTCCGGGTCGCGACGTGGCAATTGCTGCCGCGCAAGCGACCGGCTACCGATGGCTTCACTATATAAGAGTGAGAACGTCTAATTTTGATAACCAACTTGCCGCCCGCTCCGCTTGTTTCAGCCTTCCGCTGGTTCGCTCCGATGCAGGCACCTGGAAATGCTGGCGTCACAAACAGAACGATCGTTCGTATAAATTCATGTTGAATAAGTGTATCGATAAATTAAAAAATGCATTATATTTCAGTTTCAGTATGCCGAGGCGCACGCGATGCAGGCGTAATACGGAAGCGGAGCGCTCAAAGAAGCGGCAAGAAGTCGGAAATAAAATCAAATGGTTCATTCAAGGAGAAGACAAATGACACGGAAGATCGGCAAACTATCATTTCAGCTGGTTGCAGTTGCTGCATTGTTTTGCAGCGCCAGTACATGGGCACAAATCAAGGTCGGCGTTGTCGTGAGCGCGACCGGGCCGGCTGCATCGCTCGGCATTCCCGAGAAAAACACGTTTTCGCTGATGCCCAGGGAAGTCGGCGGCAAGACGGTTGAATACATCATTCTCGACGATGCGTCGGATACGACGACCGCCGTCAAGGATATTCGCAAGCTGATTTTTGACGACAAGGTGGACCTCATCATTGGTTCCACCGTCACGCCCAACTCGCTGGCCATGATCGATGTCGCGGCCGAATCGGAAACCCCGATGATTTCGATGGCGGCATCTTCCTCCATCGTCGAACCGGTCGATGCCAGACGGCACTGGATTTTCAAGACGCCGCAAAACGACGCGCAAATGGCGACCGCGATTACCGCGCACATGGCCGGTGCGGGTATCAAGACCGTGGCCTTCATCGGCTTCTCGGACGCCTACGGCGAGGGCTGGTTTCGCGAATTCTCCAAGCTCGCAGACGCACGGAAGCTGAAGCTCGTTGCCAATGAGCGTTTCACCCGGGGCGACACATCGGTCACCGGCCAGGTGCTGAAAATCATGGCTGCCAATCCGGACGCCGTCTTGATCGCTGGCTCGGGCACGCCCGCGGCCTTGCCGCAAAAGGTCCTCAAGGAACGTGGCTACAAAGGCCAGATCTACCAGACGCACGGCGTCGCAAACAATGACTTCCTGCGCGTGTGCGGCAAGGATTGCGAAGGCCTTTGGCTGCCGGCCGGCCCGTTGGTGGTCGCGGATCAGCTGCCGGTCTATAACCTGGTCAAGCAATCGTCGATGCGCTACAAAGTCGCCTACGAAAAGGTCTATGGTCCAGGCTCGGTATCGGCCTTCGGCGGCCATGCCTGGGATGCAGGCTTGCTATTTGCGACCGCCGTACCGGTTGCGCTGAAAACGGCGCAGCCCGGCACCAAGGAATTCAAGAAGGCGTTGCGCGACGCGCTTGAAAATACCAAGAATCTCCCCGGTGCGCACGGCATCTTCAACATGAGCAAGACCGATCATAACGGTCTGGACCAGCGTTCGCGCGAAATGGTAAAAGTTGTTGACGGCAAATGGAAGCTGGTCGGCCAGGCGCGATAAGCGCCGCGAAGAGCGGGCCGCGCAGGTCCCGGGTCACGCGTTGCCGAATGGCTTGCTGATCCGGGACCGCGCCATCGCAAAGGCTTGCGGAAAGGACCGGAACCCGGCGTCGTGCCGGATGTGCCGCGCGGCCGGGGCCGGGTGCACCGGGACGGTGGCACCGGTCCAT
>DHXL01000196.1:3159-4407 GCA_002415335.1 Oxalobacteraceae bacterium UBA5157 | reverse complement strand
TATGCCTTGCGCAACGTGGCCGAACAGGATTGGGTGCGCCTGACGCAATCGCAGTTTGAGCCGATCCATATCGGCAAGAATATCTGGGTGGTGCCGAGCTGGCACGACGCACCCGACCCGAGTGCGCTCGTGCTGGAACTGGATCCCGGCCTGGCGTTCGGGACCGGCAGCCATCCGACCACCCGCCTTTGCATGGAATGGCTGGAGGAAAATGCACCACGAGACTTGTCGGTACTCGACTATGGTTGCGGCTCGGGCATTCTGGCGCTGGTGGCGAAGAAACTGGGCGCGGACTGCGTGCTGGGGGTCGATATCGATCCCCAAGCGCTGGAATCGGCGCGCTTCAACAGCGAACGCAATCGCTGCCAGATCGACTACTACCTGCCGCAGGAATTCAGCCGTGCGATGCCAACACAATCGTTCGATATCGTGGTGGCAAATATCCTGTCCGGTCCGCTCAAACTGATGGCGCCGATGCTGTGTCCGCGCATCGCGCCGGGCGGCGCGCTGGCGCTGTCCGGCGTGCTGGCAAGGCAGGCTGACGACGTCGCGGCGGCGTACGCACCGTTCATCCGATTGACCGTGTGGGCCGAGCGCGAAGGTTGGGTCGCCTTGTCGGGACGGTTGAATACCCCGAATCCATAGCGATGGCGCTCGCAACCCAATGCCCATACTGTCACACGACCTTCCGCGTCGCGAATGACCAGTTGAAGTTGCGTGCCGGACTGGTCCGCTGTGGTGCCTGCAAGGAAATCTTCAACGGCATCGAACACTTGCTCGGATCCGCCTCGGCAGCGGCGCCCGTAAGTCCGCCGCTCGATACGGCTGCGGCAACGGTGCCCGCTATTCCGCCGCGCGAGACGGCTGCGGCTGCGGAAAATTCCGCCGGCCTTGAGCCCGACGCGGAATCGGCGAGCAGATCGGCTGCGCTGTCTGCATCGCTCGATTTCCTGGTCGACGACTCGCAGCCGACGCTTGCACCCAGCGCAACGGATGAAGCGATCGAACCGGAAGCGACGCAGGATTTGTCCGGCATGCTGCGGCACGAGGACCCGGCTGCCGGCACACCCGAATGGCCATCGACGCCGCTGGACCAGACCGAGGATCCGCTGCAACGCATGACGCTGATGGAATTCAGCGACCTCGACCAAGATACGGGAGACGGCGCCGCAGCGGACCCGGCCGCGACGGCGGACATCGATGACCCGCTGGACCGGGTCATCGATGACTTGCAGCGCAAGCCCTTGC
>DHXL01000196.1:0-3064 GCA_002415335.1 Oxalobacteraceae bacterium UBA5157 | reverse complement strand
GGCAAGCGCCGGCAAAAAATCGGGCGCGCGCTGCGCGTTTCAATGGCCGTCGGATCGTGCGTGCTGCTGATCGGCTTGCTAGCGCAGGCGGTCTACAGCTTCCGCAACGAGATCGCGGCGCGTTGGCCGCAAGCCGAACCTGTTCTCGCACGCGCCTGCGCGACGCTCGGTTGCCAGCTCGGTTTGCCGATGCGGATCGACGCGCTGACGATTGAATCGAGTGAGCTGCAAGCGGTCCCGGACAACAAGGATACGTTCGTACTCACTACCCTGCTGCGCAATGGCAGCCGAACGGTCCAGGCCTGGCCCAGCATCGAGCTGACACTGACCGACGCCAACGATCAGGCGCTGGCACGCCGAGTTTTTGCGCCACGCGAATACTTGCCCGCGCCGCAGGAGGCGACGAAAGGCTTCGCAGCGCGCTCGGAACGAGCGGTCAAACTGTTCTTCGAAGTCGCGCAACTGAAGGCGGCCGGCTATCGCGTCGGCCTGTTTTATCCGTAGTCCTTCGGCCACTGCGCAGCCGATCAAAATTTCCATTCAACCGATTCCAGGGCATACATTTCTCATGACTTCACTCATTTGCGGCTCGCTCGCCTTCGATACCATCATGTCCTTCGGCGGCCGCTTTTCGGAAGCGCTATTGCCCGACCAGTTGCACAAGATCAATGTCGCTTTCCTGGTGCCCGAGATGCGCCGGGAATACGGCGGCTGCGCCGGCAATATCGCCTACAATCTGAAACTGCTGGGCGGCGATCCGCTGATCATGGCCACCATCGGACAGGATGGCGCGCCTTACCTGGGACGACTGGAGCTGCTCGGCATCTCCCGCCACTGCATCCGTACCGTCGAGTCGTCCTACACCGCACAAGCATTCATCACGACCGATGTCGACGGCAACCAAATCACCGCTTTTCATCCGGGTGCGATGACGCTCTCGCACCAGAACAAGGTCGCCGACGCCGGAGCAGTGAAGTTTGCCATCGTTGCACCGGATGGGCGCGACGGCATGCTGCAGCACGCACAGGATTGCGTCGGGCTGGACCTGCCGTTCATCTTCGACCCGGGCCAGGGCTTGCCAATGTTCAACGGCACGGAACTGGAACACTTCATTGAACTCGCGACCTATGTCGCAGTCAATGATTATGAAGCCGAGCTGTTGACCGAACGCACCGGTTTGACGCTGGACGCGATCGCACAACGGGTGTCGGCCCTGATCGTGACGCGTGGCGAACAAGGCGCTGAAATTTACACTGCCGCAGAGCGTATCGATATCCCGTGCGTCGCAGTCGATCTGGTGGTCGATCCGACCGGTTGCGGCGACGCGTTCCGGGCCGGCGTGCTGCATGGCTTGAACGAAGGAATGGATTGGACCACGATAGGCCGCCTGGCCAGCTTGATGGGTGCAATCAAGATTGGCCATCAGGGCGGACAGAATCACGCGCCCGTGCGCGCGGAAATCGATGACCGATTTCATCGGGCTTTCGGCTACCGCCTGTAGTCTGGAGATTCAAGGAGTCGCGATGCGCAGCTTCCCCATCTTTGTATTGGCACTCTTGTCCGCAACCATGGCCGCCTGCGCGCATGACCCGGACCGGGCGACGGTGTCGTCCACCGAAGGCAGCACGCTGGTCAGGACCGGCGAAGTGACCGCCGTCAACGAGTCGCAGCTAACGGTACGCCTGGAGGATGGCGAGCTGCGGGTGTTCCAGTCCGAGCCGGGCCTGTTCCATGTCGGCGACCACGTGAAGGTGAGTTCACATAAGGGCGAGGTCAGGATCACGCACTAGGCGATGCCGGCGCGGCCGGGAGAAACGCAAGTTGCACCTGTGCCGGCGTCAGATCGGACGCCTTGATTTCGAGCACTTTGCGCTTATTGGTGTGGCCATGCGTGATATGAACGGCGCTCTTGGGCACATGCAAGGTATCGGCGACGTAGCGAATCAACGCGTCATTCGCCTTGCCCTCGATCGGCTGCGCGTGCAGCCGTATCTTCAAGACATCCGCCAGTAATCCAATCACTTCGCTTCGTTTCGCGTTCGGCGTGATTTGCACTGTGAGCCGGATACAGCCGGCCACCATACAACACCACTCCCGGCTCATACGAATTGAAAAAGCTGCGGACCCACCAGCTGCAGCGCAATATTCGGCAAGACATATTGCAGCACGATCTGGAACAGGATGAACACGACCATCGGCGTCACGTCGATATTGCCGATTGGCGGGATGACGCGGCGAAAAGGCCGCATGAACGGATCATTCAACGCCCGCACGAAAGGCGCCAGGGGCGCGTGTGGGTTGACCCAGCTGAAGATGACTTCAACGATCAGAAGTCCCATGAAGCCGTAGATAATCCATTTGAACAGGCGCAACACCGCCAACAATAGCATCGTATCGAATGAAAAATTAAGGCTGATCATCAAGCTGATCGCGATGGCCAGCGTAATCACCAGGAAAGCGCCGATCAGACTTGCCCAATCGTAGCCACCGACGCCCGGCAATACCCGCCGCAATGGCCGCACCAGCCAGTCGCTTAATTGAAAGGTGAACTGCGCGATTGACGTCGGTGGGCGCACGCGCACCACCTGCATCCAGAATCGCAACAACAGCACGCCGGCCAAAACACTCGCGACGGTATCGATGATCAGCGTAAAAATACTATATAGCACGGCGCATTCTCTAGTTGGTTGGAGACAGCATAACGCGGACCCGTCTCATATGCTCCGCTCGGCCTTGATGGCGCTCTTTCCGAAGACAAATCGCGCAACGGGACGCCGACTTGCCTGTTGCTGCCATCCGCGAGCTCATGTTGGCCGCATGCAAAAATGCCCGCTGTGAGACGCGAAGTCCATCAGCGGGCATTGTGCCTGAACTTAATCAGGCTTCCAAGAGGACTTGGATATTACGGACGAGCGCCGGTCGGAAACGGCCAGGCCGCTGCCGGATTCAACACTGTCTTCACTGCCGCAGGCGCTGCAGCTGCCGGCTTTGCGGCCGGCTTCTTGGCTGCCGCTTTCTTGGGAGCGGCGGCTTTCTTCGCTACCGGCTTGGCTGCTGCTGCTTT
>DHXL01000047.1:3544-15801 GCA_002415335.1 Oxalobacteraceae bacterium UBA5157 | reverse complement strand
TCTCCTGGTGAAATCGATTGATTTTATTGAAATGGGGGGGCGGAGCCAAGCGCAATGTAGTCACTACGCGACTCCATCCCCGACGGTTTAAGCTGGCACAGTCATGCGACATCGGCCCAACGCCGGCTCATGTACGCCGGTGCTTGACTTGTACAGCCGGCTTATCGATCATGCGCTGCTCAAGCCAAGTCAATACCTGCTGCCATAGCGTCGTACGAAATTGCGGACGAAAAAACCCGAAATGGCCGATATGCTTGACGCCGATTTCGCGCGGCGTAATATAACGTCTTTCGTGCTCGGCATTCGCGTAAAAATCGTGCAGGCTGTCGATGCTGCGCTTGCTCATTAACTCGTCATCGGTAAAGCTCATGCTGAGCAGCGGCACGCGAATCTTTTCAAAGCCGGCACGGATCGGATTCCCCGCGGCGTCGACGACGTAATGCGGGCTCTTGCACCACCGCGCCCACTGGTAAATCACACCCTTTGGCAAGTCGCCGACCATCCTCAGCTTCTTACCGGGGAAGTAGCCGAAGATGCGCGTGCAGACCGGCACCACGAAGTACCACATGAACCACACGACGCGCTTCAATTGCGGGGCATTGTCGTGCCAGTAGCCGCTGCCGGCCGCGATGGTCAGGATGCCATCGATCAAGTGGTTGTCAGGCAGCAGACCCGGTAGCTGGCCGCCCAGCGAGTGACCGATTACCAGCAGCGGCACGGTCGGCTGCCATGCCTTTGCCGCGAGCAGCGCGGCGTTGTAGTCGCGTTCGGCCCAGTCAAACAGATCGGCCTTGAAGCCGCGCAGCGAGCGTTGAAAATCGGGCGGGGCCGATTGCCCCATGCCGCGATAATCAAAGGTCAGCACGGCCACGCCTTGCTCGGCCAAAAATTGCGCGAACGGTGCATAGAAATCCTGCTTGACGCCCATCGCGGCCGGCATCACGACCACCGCGCTGGCTGTGCCTGAAGGAGTAAAGCGCGTGCAAGCCAGCGACACACCGTCGCTAGTCGCGAGTCTTATTGTTTCCATCGTCGCCTCCAATAGAAAAAAGCCGCACAGCGTATTACCATGCGGCTTTTCAGTTCAACCCAATTGCACCTTACATGCGCTCGAAGATGCCGGCCGCGCCCATGCCGGTGCCGACGCACATCGTGACCATGCCGTACTTCAGGTTCTTGCGACGCATCGCATGAATCACGGTAGCGGAGCGAATCGCACCGGTCGCGCCGAGCGGGTGACCCAATGCAATCGCGCCACCCATCGGATTAACCTTCGACGGATCGAGGCCGAGGTCCTGGATCACTGCCAGCGATTGTGCGGCAAACGCTTCGTTCAACTCAAACCAGTCGATCTGGTCTTGCGTGATGCCACCCGCTCGGCACGCCGCAGGGATCGCTTCCTTCGGGCCGATGCCCATGATTTCCGGCGGCACGCCGCGCACCGCGAACGATACGAAACGCGCGAGCGGAGTCAGATTGAATTGCTTCAGGATTTTTTCGCTGACCAGGATCAACGCACCGGCGCCGTCTGAAGTTTGCGAGCTGTTGCCTGCAGTGACCGAGCCCTTGGCCGCAAACACCGGCTTCAGCTTGCCCAATCCAGCCAGGCTGGAATCGGCACGCGCGCCTTCATCGCGATTGACGGTGCGGGTCTTGATATCGATTTGACCGGTGGCCAGGTTAGGGAATTTTTCGATGATCTCGACCGAGGTGGTTTCAGCATCGAAGTAACCTGCTTGCTGCGCGGCCAGCGCTTTCAGGTGCGAATCGAGCGCAAACTGATCTTGTGCTTCGCGCGACACTTTCCATTGCTGCGCAACCTTCTCGGCTGTGAGACCCATGCCGTAGGCCATGCCGATGTTTTCATCCTTGAACATGCCCATGTTCATCGATGGGTGGTGGCCCATCATGGGCACCATCGACATCGATTCGGCGCCGGCGGCGATCATCACGTCGGCCTGGCCGACGCGGATGCGGTCAGCGGCCATCGCGACGGCGGTGATGCCGGAGGCGCAGAAACGGTTGACGGTGACACCGCCGACCGATTGCGGCAAGCCGGCCAGCAGCACGGCCATCCGCGCCAGGTTGCTGCCTTGTTCGGCTTCCGGGAACGAGCAGCCGACGATCGCGTCCTCGATCAGTTTCGGGTCGAGATTCGGCACTTGCGCCAATGCCGATTGCAGCACGCGCACCAAGAGGTCGTCGGGCCGGACATTCTTGAACATGCCGCGCGGCGCCTTGCCGATCGGAGTGCGGGTAGCGGCGACGATGTATGCGTCTTGAAGTTGTTTCATTTGATTGCTCCTTGTCGGATATGGGCTTCTAGTCAGTTGGGGACAGAGGGGGGCGCCCAGCCTAATTTGGCGCGCCTCGTAAAGCCGATGGAGGCCCCCCTCTGTCCCGCAATTCATTAGTTTCGAACCGGCTTGCCGGTTTGCATCATGCCCATGATTCGCTCTTGCGTTTTCGGGTGGTTCAGCAGTTCCATGAACCCCTTGCGCTCCAGGTCCAGCAGCCATTGTTCGTTGACCACGCTGCCCGGCTCGATATCGCCGCCACTGACGATTTCCGCGATCATCGAACCGAGCTTGTAGTCGTGCGCCGAGATGAAGCCGCCGTCGCGCATATTGACCAGCTGCGCCATGATGGTCGCCATGCCGTAGCGACCGGTGACCGGGAACAGTCTCTTCAACGGTGCGCGATAGCCCGCATCGAACATCGCGCGCGCTTCGACTTTGGCGACGTGCAGCAATTCGTAAGCGTTGAACACGATGACGTCATCGGCCGACAGGTAGCCCATCTTCTGTGCTTCGAGCGCCGACTTCGATACCGCGGCGGTGGCCGCATGCGTGAAGTAGTTTTTCAGAAATTGCAGGATGTCGTTGCCCTTGGCATCGTTGGCTGCGCGCACGGCTGCTTCTTTCAAGCCGCCGCCGGCTGGAATCAAACCGACGCCGACTTCAACCAGGCCGATATAGGATTCGATCGACGCCACGCGTTTTGCGGCGTGCAGCATCAGTTCGCAACCGCCGCCCAGGGCCAGACCGGACACGGCTGCGACCACCGGCACGCTGGCGTATTTCAATGCCTGGTGCGCTTGCTGCAGGCGCGCGACTTCCGGCTCGATCGCCTTGATGCCGCCCGACATGAAGACCGGCAGCATCGACTGCAGATCGGCGCCGGCCGAGAACGCGCCGCCATCGGCTGCATCCGGGCTCCAGATCACCAGGCCTTTGTAGTTCTTTTCGGCTTCTTCGATCGCCTTCGACAAGCCGTTGATCACGCCTTGCCCGATCACGTGCATCTTGGTCTTGAGCGACAGGATCAGCACGTCGTCGTTCTGGTGCCAGATGCGGACCGACTCGTCTTCGAATACGGTGGTGCCGGCGGTCTTGCCATCGGCCGCGCCTTCGCCCAACACCGGCGCGCGGAATGCCTGGCGCTGGTAGACTGCCAGTTCGGAACGCGGTTCATTGGCCTTCTTGGCCGGCGAATAAGCGCCGTCGGCGGCGTGCACGCCCGAATTTTCGTGAACCTGGCCATCGAATACCCAGGCCGGCAACGGTGCGGTGGAGAGTGCCTTGCCGGCGTCGATGTCTTCCTTGACCCAGGTCGCGATCTGCTGCCAGCCTGCGGCTTGCCAAGTCTCGAATGGCCCGAGTTTCCAGCCGAAGCCCCAACGCAATGCAAAGTCGACGTCGCGCGCATTGTCGGCGATCGATTCCAGATGCACCGAGATGTAGTGGAACGCGTCGCGGAAAATCGCCCACAGGAATTGGGCTTGCGGGTTGGTCGAATCGTGCAGCGCTTTCATGCGCTTGACCGGATCCTTTTCCTTCAGGATGCGCGCGACCAGATCGTCTGCCTTCGCGCCGCCGGTAACGTATTCACCTTTGACAGGGTCGATACGCAGGATGTCCTTGCCCACTTTTTTGTAGAAACCGGCGCCGGCTTTCTGGCCCAGTGCGCCCTGCACAACCAGTTTGGCGAGCAGCGGCGGCGTGGTGTAGGCGCTGTAGAACGGATCGTCCTTCAGGTTGTCCTGCATGGTCTTGATGACGTGGCCCATCGTGTCCAAGCCGACTACGTCAGCGGTGCGGAAGGTGCCTGAGCTGGCACGTCCCAGCTTGGTGCCGGTCAGGTCATCGACCACGTCGACGGACAGGCCGAATTTCTCCGCTTCGTGGATCGTGGCCAGCATGCCGAAGATGCCGACGCGGTTGGCGATGAAGTTTGGTGTGTCTTTGGCGCGGACCACGCCTTTGCCCAATGTGGAAGCGAGGAAGCCTTCCAGCTGATCGAGGATTTCCGGCTTGGTCGACACGGTCGGGATCAATTCGACCAGGTGCATGTAGCGCGGCGGGTTAAAGAAGTGCACGCCGCAGAAACGCGATTTCAATTCGGCTTCGAAGCCTTCAGACAGCGCGGTGATCGACAGGCCGGAGGTGTTGGAGGCGAAGATCGCGTTCGGGGCGATGTGCGGCGCGACCTTCTTGTATAGGTCATGCTTCCAGTCCATGCGCTCCGCGATCGCTTCGATGATCAAATCGCAGCCGAGCAGCACGTCAAGGTTGTCTTCGTAGTTGGCGACTTCGATCAGCGCAGCGTCGTCCTTGTTGCCCAGTGGCGCCGGACTGAGTTTTTTCAGGTTCTCGATGGCGCGCAGCACGATGCCATTTTTCGGGCCTTCCTTGGCCGGCAAGTCGAACAGCACGACCGGCACTTTGGCATTGACGCAGTGGGCCGCGATTTGCGCGCCCATCACGCCGGCGCCGAGCACGGCGACTTTTTTGACGATGAAATTAGACATGAATTAATCCTTTAAATGTCCCAGTGGGACGTTCGTCGGTCGCAGGATGCGCTATTGCACACCATGGCCGGCATTACGAACGCGGGTGAAGGGTGCGCAGGGCGCACCCTTCCGCTACCGATGCTTGCGTTTAAAACAAATCAGCGTCGAGCGCCATCAGGCTCGCCGAACCGGAGCGCGCCTGGCGAATCAACATCGCGGTCTCCGGCAGCAGACGCGCAAAATAGAAGCGTGCAGTCGCCAGTTTTGCCTTGTAAAAGGTGTCGCCGGAATCCTGCTTGGCGAGTGCGATCTTGGCCATTTGCGCGAAGAAATAGGCATACACCAGATGCCCGACCACGCGCAGGTACGGCACTGCGGCGGCACCGACTTCATCGGGATTCTGGAACGCCTTCATGCCGATTTCCATGGTCAGCTTCGTGACCTTGTCGCCCAGATCGCCGAGCGGCGTGATGAATTCGCTCATCGCCTCGTCGCTGCCGTTTTCCTCGACGAAGGCCTGGACCTTCGCGCCGAACTTGCGCAACTTGGCGCCGTTATCCATCAACACCTTACGGCCCAGCAAATCGAGCGACTGAACCGTGTTCGTGCCTTCGTAAATCATGTTGATGCGCGCATCGCGCACATACTGTTCCATGCCCGATTCGGCGATGAAGCCGTGGCCGCCGAAAACCTGCATCGCTTCCGAGGTCGCGATCCAGCCGTTGTCGGTGATGAAGGCCTTGATGATCGGCGTCAGCAGCGCGACTTCGTCGGCCGCATCCTTGCGCACTTCCTCGTCGGGGTGGGCGAATTCCTTATCGATCTGCAAGGCGACATACGAAGCGAATGCGCGGGCGCCTTCGGCGTACGCTTTCGCGGTCAGCAGCATGCGGCGCACATCGGGATGCACGATGATCGGATCAGCCGGCTTGTCCGGCGCCTTCGGGCCCGACAGGCTGCGCATCTGGATACGATCTTTCGCGTACGCCAGGGCATTTTGATAGGCGACCTCGGTCAGGCCGAGCGACTGCATGCCGACCCCGATACGCGCAGCGTTCATGAACACGAACATCGCGTTCAAGCCCTTGTTCGGTTCGCCGATCAGCGTTCCGATCGCGCCGTCCAGGTTCATCTGGCAGGTCGAATTGCCGTGGATGCCCATCTTTTCTTCGATTGCGCCGCAGGTGATCGGGTTGCGCGCGCCCGGCGTGCCATCCGCGTTCGGCAGGAACTTCGGCACCAGGAACAGCGAAATGCCTTTCGATCCTTCCGGTGCACCGGGCAGACGCGCCAGCACCAGATGGATGATATTGGCCGACATGTCGTGTTCGCCAGCCGAGATGAAAATCTTGCTGCCCGTGATTTTGTATGTGCCGTCGGCTTGTGGTTCCGCTTTCGAGCGCAGCATGCCGAGGTCGGTGCCGCAATGCGCTTCGGTCAGGCACATGGTGCCGGTCCACTCGCCCGACACCAGCTTCGGCAGGTACAAGCCCTTTTGTTCAGCGGTCCCATGCTCGTGCAGACACTCGTAAGCGCCGTGCGACAAACCGGGATACATGCTCCACGCCTGGTTGGCGGAATTCATCATCTCGAGGAAGGAATTGTTGAGCACGAAAGGCAAGCCTTGGCCGCCGTACTCAGGATCGCAGGACAGTGACGGCCAGCCGGCTTCCACGTATTGCTTGTACGCTTCCTTGAAGCCCTTCGGCGTCGTCACTTCGTGCGTCGTGTTGTCGCGGTGACAGCCTTCGCGATCGCCGGAGTGATTCAGCGGAAACAGGATCCCGGAAGTGAACTTGGCGCCCTCTTCCAGCACCTGGTTGATGATGTCGGCGTCGACTTCCGCGTGCTTCGGCATCTGTTTCAACTCATCTTCGACATGCAGCAACTCGTGCAAAACGAACTGAATATCACGCAAGGGAGCGGTGTATTGACCCATGATTTTTTCTCCTGACGACTAAACGGATTGAGCTGATTTTTTTGCAGCTGGTTTTATGTGTTGGTTTGCAGCCGGCGTGCCATTGGCGTCCGGCAACTTGGCGTCGTAACTCTGCATCAGACGCTCGAAGCCGAGATGCGCGCGATCGATGCTACCGGGGCGCTTGATGAAGCGGGCATCGTGATGCAACGCCAGGATCAAGCCATACATTTCGAAGACCAATTGCTGCGGATCGGTATCGGCGCGCAGATGGCCCATTTCGACTGCCTGCTGGACGCAGCGATGCAGCGCGTCCTGCCATGCGCGCACCATCCCGACCAGTTCTTCGCGGATCGCGCCGGGCCGATCGTCGTACTCGGTGGCGCCGCTGATATAAATGCAGCCGGACGCGATTTCGACCGAGACGCGTTTGATCCAGCGCGAAAACATCGATTGCAGGCGCAACAGCCCGCGCGGTTCTTTCATGCTCGGGTAGAACACTTCCTGTTCGAAGTGATGGTGGTACAGCTTCAACACTTCGATTTGCAGATCCTCGCGTGAGCCGAAATGGGCAAACACGCCGGATTTGCTCATGTTCATCTTGTCTGCCAGCAAGCCGATGGTCAGTCCTTCCAGTCCATCGCGGCTGGCGAGATTGAGCGCCACGTCTAGAATCGCCGCACGCGTCAATTCACCTTTGCGCATGAACTTTTGCGTCGTATCAGTCACATTGAATGCCACCACTCTCACCTCTTGAAAATGCTGCTTGCGCAGCCGCGATTACCGAACCAAATCAAGCTGAATCGAACGTCCGTACTATTATGCACCCATGGGTAAATGTCAAACAGGAACTTAGAGGATGCTGTCTAGTGCCAGGGCAGCAATAGCGCTTTTTCCGCTGGTCGACCGGCTGTCCGCCGGCCTCGCATCAGCTGCCGTCTAGGTATTTGACTTGTCGAGAAGGCGCCGGTTTTTCTTGGTCGGGCGCCCTTTGAGAGCGGCTCCCGGCTCGCGGAAGAATCGATTTTGCTCGGCCACCTGCTGCCGCTTGGCAATGCTCTTTTCGGTTTCCGCATACAGCGCCTGCGCCATCGGCGCCGGGCCACGCACATCCGATAGCCCCATGACAATCACTTCCCATACCGTGACGCCATTATCGACCGCAAGCACATCGCCGGGCTTCACGCTGTGCGCAGGCTTGGTATGCTCGCCGTTGAGGCGCACCTTGCCGCTTCCGACCGCGTCGGTGGCGAGCGAACGGGTCTTGAAAAGCCGCGTCGCCCAGAGCCATTTATCTATGCGTACCGTGTCGCTCATCGAATACCGGAAATGCGGGGCGCGAAGCCAGAAAGATGACATTGTCCCACAAGGGGACTCGCGCATGCGGGCGTGGGTGCCGGTCTCGGTGCCTGGGCACTCATTCCGAATAGCGGCCCAGCGTGATGAGGCGCAGAACATTCTTGTAAATCAGGTACGCGATGCCATACCAGGCACTTTCATACCAGCGGATGTTGGCGAAATCATCGGGGTTGATGCGCACGCCTTCGCTGACCGCGCGTTCGATATGCAGCCGCAAACGATGCGCAAATCCGCTGTCCTTGATGATCACATTCGCTTCCTGATTGACGAACAGGCTGAGGCCGTCA
Organism: Oxalobacteraceae bacterium UBA5157; assembly: GCA_002415335.1. Lineage (GTDB taxonomy): Bacteria > Pseudomonadota > Gammaproteobacteria > Burkholderiales > Burkholderiaceae_D > UBA5157. Next base: position 7,445 of record DHXL01000047.1, on the reverse strand, counting down.
TAGTTGCTTGAACCGACCGTAGCCCACTCATCGTCGATCACCGCCACCTTCGCATGCAATTGCGTCTTGTGGTATTCGACGATATGCACGCCACTCTTCAGCAGCTTGGGATAGAACGAGCGCGCCACCGCATCCTGCATGCGGAATTGTCCGACGCCAAGCAACAGCGTCACGTCGACTCCGCGCCCGGCGGCTGACTCCAGCGCGCGCCTCAGCTTTCGGCCCGGCGCGAAATACGGATTGGCCAGCCACGCACTCTTATGCGCGTGGCCGAGCGCGCGCAGGTAGGCGCGCTGGATGGTATGGCGGTTGCGCAAATTATCGCGTATCACGAGCGCCGCCAGCACCGCGCCGCCAGCCGCTGCCGGCTGCTCGACGCGCACTTTGCGAAACAGGTCCAGCCGCGTTTTCAGCGCCAGGTGGCCGAGTCGCCCCCATTGGGTCTCGGCCTCCAAATGGATGGCTGTCGTCACCGGCCCGCGCAGTCCGATCGCAAAGTCCCAGCGTGGCGCGGCCAGAACCATGTGCGAATCGTCGTCCGACAGCAAGTCGTCGTTGATATTCAAGCCGCCGAGAAAGGCGACGCTGCGGTCGATCACGCAGAGCTTGCGGTGGGTCCGCACGACGCCGCGCCGGAACCATGGATTGAAGCTGCGATGATGAACGCCGGCGGCCTGTAGTTCCTGCTTGAGCTTCTTCGAAAACGCGTGACCGGTGCCGATCCAGTCGGTAATCACCTTGACGGTTACGCCACGGCCGGCGGCGCGCTTGAGCGCGTCCTTGACCATATCAGCCGTTTTATCGTCGGCAAAGATGTAAGTTTCGAGATGAATTTCAGCTTGTGCGGCGTCGATCGCGGCAATCAGCGCGGGAAAGAATTCGGCGCCGCAATGGAGGAGAGTGACGGTGTTGTGTGCGGTGAAATTCACCGTGCGCATGGTGACCTGTCAGCGGTAGGGTAAAGGCGTTTCCATCGATTTTACATTCAAACGGACGTGTGCCCCGGCGCTGGGATATCCCGGCGAAATGACTAGGCGTTGCTTTCTTGACGGGAAATGAGCTGCAGCGTGGCGAGGATCGGTGCGTGATCGGATAGTTTGGCCCATGTCGGGCCGTGCAGGACTTGCGCCGATTCGACGCTGAAGCCGCGCACATATATCCGGTCCAGCCTGAGCCAGGGCAAGGCCGCCGGAAAGGTGCGCGCCGGTTGCAGTTTGAACTTGCGCCCGCTCAATCGGCGCATCAACGCGCTAAGGCTAAACGGCTTGGCCTGTGCCTCGAATACTTCAGTCACGTTCAGCCGGGTGCGCAGGTCAGCGCTTAGTTGATCACCCCAATCGTTAAAATCCCCGGCGATGATGATCGGCGCTTCGCTTCCCGCCGAGCTCTCGACCGCCTCGATCAAGGCCTGATTCTGGCGCCGGCGGCTGCCGGCAAATAGGCCTAGATGCACGACGTAGCAATGCACCTCGCCTTTCGGAGTCTGCACGACGCAATGCAAGATGCCGCGCGCCTCATAAGCATGATCGGAGACGTCCTGATTGCGCGAGGAGGCAATCGGAAAACTGCTGAGCAGCGCATTGCCATGGTGGCCGTGGTCGTACACCGCGTTCATGCCGTAGACCGCATGGTGCGAGTCGCCCGCCAGGAAATCGTGCTGCGATCCCTCTGGCCAGCGTTCGGCGTGGCGTTCGGCATGATGATCGTGCTGGCCCTGCACCTCTTGCAGGAAGACGACGTCGGCCTCCATCGCGGTCAATGCCTTCTTGAGCGCGTGGATGCTCGGTCGATTGCCGAACGACGATATGCCCTTGTGGATGTTATACGTGGCGATGCGAAGTTTCATGACTCTATTCTAGTCCTGCTGTCGCGTTTGGGGATGGCTTTTGACGGGTTGGCATTCGCGCCGCAGCGCCTTGTCATTACCTCACCCGACGTGTTGCGGCAATTGCAAAATCGCCTCGGCATTCGATGGCGAAAAACATTTGTCGGCCGCCTCGCGATAAGGCAACCAAAGATGATTCACATGCTCGCGTGGACTGAGCGTGATGGGAATCGTGCGCGGAACCAGCAGGTTGAAGACGTGCTCGGTATTCGTGGTAATTCCCGGCGCGTAGCGGTGACGCCAGACCGGGTAGATTTCGTAGACGTTGGAGAGATGCCAGTCACGCAAGTTGCCGGCCGAAACGTCATTCCGGAGATCGCAGGAATCCGTTGTCACGTCGACAATCCGTATCCCGGTTTCCTCCCACACCTCGCGCACTGCCGTGTCGATCAGGGGCTCATCGCGCGCATCTTTCGAACCGGTCACCGATTGCCAATATCCCGGCCGGTCGGCGCGTTCGATCAGCAGGACGTCGAGTTCGGCGCTGTGGATCACCACCAGCACCGATTCGGGAATTTTATGTTGTGTATCCATCTCGTTCTTGCGGGACCGGTTGAGCGAAGCGGTATGCTGGCCTCGACCGGTTAAAAAAAGGCGCGGAAAAATCCGCGCCTTTGATTATGCCGCGCTGATGTCTCGACGATAACGCATTTACGCTTTCAGTACCGGCTCGACATTGCGCAAGCGAATATGCAACTCGCGCAACTGCTTCTCGTCGACCTCGGACGGCGCATGCGTCAGCAGACATTGTGCGCGTTGGGTTTTCGGGAAAGCGATCACGTCGCGGATCGACTCGGCGCCGGTCATCATGGTGACGATCCGGTCGAGACCGAATGCGAGACCGCCGTGCGGCGGCGCGCCGTATTGCAGCGCGTCGAGCAGGAAGCCGAACTTGAGTTGCGCTTCTTCGGCATCGATCTTGAGTGCGCGGAATACCTTGCTTTGCACCTCGGCGCGATGGATACGCACCGAGCCGCCGCCCAGTTCCCAGCCGTTCAGCACCATGTCGTAGGCTTTCGCGATGCACTTGCCCGGATTGGTCTCCAGGTAGTCCTCGTGGCCGTCCTTCGGCGCCGTAAACGGGTGGTGACTTGCATTCCAGCGTTGGCCCTCCTCGTCGTATTCGAACATCGGGAAATCCACCACCCACAGCGGCTTCCACGCGTCGTCGAACAGACCGGCCTTCTTGCCGAACTCGGAATGACCGATCTTCACGCGCAAGGCGCCGAGCGCATCATTGACGACTTTCGCCTTGTCGGCGCCGAAGAAAATCAGGTCGCCATCCTGCGCGCCGGTTTGCGCGACGATTTGTGCCAGCGCGGCGTCGTGCAGGTTCTTGACGATCGGCGATTGCAGGCCTTCACGGCCCTTGTCCTTCTGATTGACCTTGATGTAGGCCAGACCCTTGGCGCCGTAGATCGCGACGAACTGGGTGTAGGCATCGATCTCGGAGCGCGGCATGCCGCTGCCTTCCTTGGCGCCGCCCGGCACGCGCAGGCCGACCACCCGGCCGCCTTCCATGTTGGCCGCGCCGGAAAAAACCTTGAAGTCGACATCCTTCATCACGGCCGTCAGGTCGGTGAATTCGAGCTGGACGCGCATGTCGGGCTTGTCGGAACCGTACGTCCCCATCGCGGTTGCGTAATCCATTACCGGGAAAGGGTTCGGCAAATCGATGTCCAGCGTGTTCTTGAACACCAGGCGAATCATGCCCTCGAACATGTCGCGAATTTCCTGCTCGGACATGAAGGAAGTTTCACAGTCGATCTGGGTAAATTCGGGCTGGCGATCGGCGCGCAGGTCTTCGTCGCGGAAGCATTTGACGATCTGGTAATAGCGGTCGAAGTTGGCGACCATCAGCAATTGCTTGAACAATTGCGGCGATTGCGGCAGCGCGAAAAAGTGACCGGCGTTGACGCGCGACGGCACCAGATAATCGCGCGCGCCTTCCGGCGTCGACTTGGTCAGCATCGGTGTTTCGATGTCGATGAAGCCGTTGGCGTCGAGGAATTTGCG
>DHXL01000047.1:0-3310 GCA_002415335.1 Oxalobacteraceae bacterium UBA5157 | reverse complement strand
GCACAGGACTTCGATCTTGCCCGAGGTCAGATGTGCGTTGGCCGTGCCTTCCGGGCGATGGCGCACGATGCCGGTGATGCGCAGGCAAAACTCGTTGCGCACCGCTTCGGCCGCCTTGAATACTTCGGCGCGATCCGGGTCGCAGACGATTTGCACCAGGCCTTCGCGGTCGCGCAGGTCGATGAAGATGACGCCGCCGTGATCGCGCCGGCGATGGACCCAGCCGCACAGGCTGACGGTTTGACCGAGCAATGCCTCAGAGGTGAGGCCGCAATAATGTGTTCGCATAGACATGTTCAATTTCCAGTTTCAGGTTTTTGGCAGGCGAGTCAGGTTCTGGATTGATTCGGCACTGCGGCACGTTTTTTTTGCAGGGATTCAGGTGACACCACGCCCATCGACACGATGTACTTCAACGCTTCATCGACGTTCATATCGAGTTCGATTGCATCGGCACGCGGGATCATCAGGAAAAATCCGGAGGTCGGGTTCGGTGTGGTGGGAACATAAATGCTGATGTAGTCGCCCACCAGATGATTCTTCACGTCGCCGCCCGGCACGCCGGTCAGGAAAGCGATCGTCCATGAACCTTGACGCGGGTATTGCACCAGCAAGGCTTTGCGGAACGCGTTGCCGGTTGACGAAAACAGGGTGTCCGATACCTGCTTGACGCTGGAGTAAATCGAATTCACAACCGGGATCCGGATCAGGATGCCTTCCCACACGCGCACCACCTGGTTGCCGATGAAGTTGCGCGCCGCCAGGCCGGTGAAGAAGATGATCAGCAAAGTCAGGATCGTGCCGATGCCGGGAATGTGAAAGCCGAATAGCGCTTCCGGCCGCCAGCGCGGCGGCAGCAGCAGCAACGACTGGTCCATCGTGCCGATGATGAGGTTGAGCACCCACAGCGTGATCGCCAGCGGAACCAGGATCAGCAAGCCGGTAATGAAATATTTGCGCATCGTCGTCTGGCGTGACTCAGGTGGGGCTGGTGGTCGGCGTGGTGGCGGCAGGCGTCGCGGCGGCGCTGTCGCTACTACCCGCCTTGCTGTCGGCCGGCGTTGCAGCCGTTGCGCCGGATGCGGGCACAGCGTCGGCGTTCGCTGCCGGTGCGTTGACGGGTGCGGCCGGTTTGTTGCCGCCGCGGAAATCGGTCACGTACCAGCCGGTACCTTTCAGTTGAAAACCGGCGGCCGTCAGTTGTTTCTTAAAAGCGGGCTGGCCGCAGGACGGGCAATCCGTCAGCGGCGCGTCCGACACTTTCTGGAGCGCGTCCTTGGCAAAACCACACGCATCGCAGCGATAAGCGTAAATCGGCATGAGAAACTCCCGCAAAAATCATACAAAACCCTGAATTATAAAGGTTTTTGGCGGTCCCAACCGTTGATCGCGACTTTAGTGACGGCCACTCCCGAGGGAAGTTCCGGGTCCCTGTCGCCGAGTATGGCGCGCTGGCCGTCACTGCGCCCGAATTTCAGTCCAGATCCGGTTGCGCACACGCCGTTTCCGGCTGTCGAGATCCTTCAGCATCTCCAGCTTCGAGAGCGTGGCCCGATCGGGAAAAATCGCAATGTTCCTGGCGATTTCCGGCTTGATCCATTTCAGTGCGGCGGCATTCGGATTGCCGGACCCGATCAGGTTGGTCAGCTCGGCTGCGTTTTTTCCGTCCAGCATGAAATTGATGAATTTGTGGGCCAGATCCGGGCGCGGTGCCGCCTTGTGGATCACCATGCTGTCCAGCGCCAGCACCGCTCCCTCCTTCGGCATCGCGTGGCGGATACGGAACTTGCGGCCGGCTTTCTGGGCATCGAGATCGGCCTGAAAAATGTCGTTCGAATATCCCTGTACCAGCCAGATGTTGCCGATCGTCAGTTCCTTGATGTAGCTGGTGCCGTTAAATGCGGCCCAATACGGCATGGCCTTGACGATCACGTCCTTCGCCTGTTGCCAGTGCTTTTCGTCGGTGTCGTTGGCGGAGTAACCGAGGTACTTCAGGGCGGCGGCCATCAACTCGTTTGCCGAATCGAGCACGGTGATCTTGCCTTTCAGCTTTTCGAGAATCCTTGGATCGAAGATCGCTGCCCAGCTATCGACCTTGATGCCCAGCTCCTTGATCTTCTGTTCGTTGTAGCCGAGCAGCGTGATGGTGTATGCATAGGGCACCGAGTACTTGTTACCCTTGTCGAAATCCTGATCGAGATAGGCCGGATTGATATTTTTCAGGTTCGGCAGCTGTGACTTGTCGATCGGAAGCAGGGCCTTTTGCTTGATCAGAGCGTCCAGTGCGTTGCCGGTCGGGATGATGATGTCGTAACCGGTGGCGCCAGCGGCCAGCTTGGCCAGCATTTCCTCGTTATCGCCGTAGTAAGTCTGCACCACTTTGCACTTGCAGGAGGCCTCGAAGCGCTGCACCGTTTCCGGCGCGATGTAGTTGTTCCAGTTGTAAAGATGCAGTTCATCGGCGGCTTGCGCCGACATGGCGGTCAACAGGAAGAGCCAACAGAAGGCGAGCAGTTTTTTCATGGTAATCCTTATCGATATCAAGAGCGGAGAGCGCTCGGCGACAACTTCGACGCAATGACGATCAACAGCAGCGTGAGCCCCATCAATAGCGTCGATACGGCATTGACTTCCGGCGTCACGGCTATCTTGATCATCGAATAAATCTGCAGCGGCAGCGTCGACGCATTGGCGCCGGCGGTAAAAAAAGTGATGACGAAATCATCGATCGACAGGGTGAACGCCATCAACGCGCCCGCCACCACGCCCGGCATGATCAGCGGCAAGGTCACCAGCCGGAACGCCAGCCACGGCGTGGCGCCGCAGTCGCGCGCGGCCTCGGTCAAGCTCTCATCCATGCCCGACAGGCGCGAACGCACCACGATGGCGACGAAGCCGATGCAGAACGCGATGTGGGCCAGTGTAATTGACAGCAGACCGAGCGTCATGTTCAGCATCACGAAGAAAATCAGGAGCGACACCCCCACCAGGATTTCCGGAATCGCGATCGGCGTCAGAACCAGCACTTGCAGCAAGCGGTGGTGGTAGCGGTACATCGCGAAGCCGGCCATGGTGCCGAGCACGGTCGACACGGCGCTGGCGACCAGCGCGATGCCGAGCGAATTGCCGGCCGCTTGCAGCATGCCGTCGTCGTGGAACAGCAGGCGATACCAGTCGAAGGTGAAGCCGACCCACTCGGCATTCAGCTTCGAATCGTTGAACGAATATACGACGACGATCATGAGCGGCACATACAGGAATGCGTACACCGCGATCGACACCGTCCACAGCCATACGGAGCGCTTAGGCA
>DHXL01000057.1:2089-3365 GCA_002415335.1 Oxalobacteraceae bacterium UBA5157 | reverse complement strand
ATCTGCGGGGCATCGCCTCGCTCTTCACCGAACCGGCGCACCTGGTGGTGTCGGTGAAATCCAATATCCGCAGCGTCGCCGACCTGCGCGGCAAGCGCGTGATGCTGGGCGGGGCCGAGAATACCGGCGCCATCTTCCGCACCCGCGCCATCCTGGCCGCCTACCGCGTGCCCGAACAAAGGCTGCGGATCGTGCGGCAGGATGCCGGCAATCCCGTGCAGCTTCTGCGCGACGGCAAGATCGACGCCTTCTTTGCCACCGCCGGCGTGCCCATCGAAGGCGTGCGCGACCTGACGGCCCGCGGCCTGGCGCTGCTGGTGCCGCTGGACGGCGAGGGTCGCGATCGCCTGGTCCGCGCCATGCCGCAGCTTTCCCCCGCCGTCATCGCCGCCGGCGCCTATCCGCGCATCGGCCCGGTGGAAACCGTGGCCACCCGCAGCTACTGGGTGACGCGCGACAGCGAACCGGATTCGCTGATCTATGGCCTGACGCGGGCGCTGTTCAATCCGGCCAATCGCGGCGTCCTGTCCGCCAGCCATCCCAGCGCCCGCGAGATCACGCTGGAGCATGCCGCCGAAAACCCGCCCGCGCCGCTGCATCCCGGTGCAGCGCGATTCTACCGGGAAGCCGGGAAACTAAACTGAGCCTGATGTCTGCAGTTGGCCCTAAGCGGACCTTGGCAGTTCACGATGCTGCAGCGCGCCGGTGTCGCCAACCTGCTAGCTGCGGCCCAACGTCGGTCTGATAGGCGAAGATGTGTGGCGGCTGTGAGGCCGAACATTTACTAACCGACTGAGTGTCAACCAACCAATTTCAGAAAGAAGCTCTTATTATTCACGGTGTCGGCTAAAGTGTGCTGGTTGAGACTGTCGAGGAACGCTTTGTTCGCGTCGGCGAGGAAATGTTTCAGCGTGCAGCCATGCACTACGCTGCATTTATTGGTCTGCCGATTGAAGCATTCGACCAGATCCATGTTGGGTTCTAACGCCCGGACAAGTTCGCCCAAAAGCAACGTGTCGGGCTTGTGCGTCAGTCGGATGCCGCCGCCCTTGCCCTTGCTGCTGGTGATGTAATTGAGCTGCGCAAGACGGTGGACGACCTTCACGAGGTGGTTTCGTGAAATGTCATAGTGCTCGGCGATCTCGCGCACATTACATAAACGCCCCTCATTGACGGCCAGATACATCAGGCTGCGCAGGCCGTAGTCGGTAAAAAAGGTGAGTTGCATGTCGCCTTGCAGATCGCGGAAAGTGCAGTATAAGCATAATATGTATTG
>DHXL01000057.1:1658-1878 GCA_002415335.1 Oxalobacteraceae bacterium UBA5157 | reverse complement strand
TGTATAAGCATAATATGTATTGTTTGTACATATTATGGAGAGCTGGATGCTGAGCGACAAAACCATGGCTATCGTCAAATCGACGGCACCGATTCTGCAGGAGCATGGTGAGACGCTGACGCGTCATTTCTACCAACGGATGTTCACGCATAACCCAGAAGTAGCGCCCTTTTTTAACCCAGCGAACCAGACGGCGGGCAAACAACAGCGCGCCTTGGCG
>DHXL01000057.1:797-1501 GCA_002415335.1 Oxalobacteraceae bacterium UBA5157 | reverse complement strand
CAACAGCGCGCCTTGGCGGGCGCGATCGCCGCCTATGCCGCCAATATCGACAATCTAGAAGTGTTGGGCGGCGCGGTTGAGCTGATTGCTCAAAAACACGCTTCCCTCATGATAAAACCTGAGCATTACCCCATCGTGGGCCAGAACCTGCTCGCTTCCATCCAGGAGGTACTGGGCGAAGGCGCAACGGATGAAATTATCGGAGCATGGGCGGAAGCTTATGGCTTCCTGGCGGACATCATGATCGGACGTGAGAAGCAGATTTACAACGAGAACGCCAGAAAGCCGGGGGGCTGGGAGGGCTTTAAGGATTTCCGCATCGTTCGCAAGGAAAAGGAAAGCAGCAATATCACGTCGTTCTATTTGGCGGCGGCTGATGGTGCCCCGCTCCCGACGTTCAAACCGGGTCAGTACATCACTGTGCGCGCCATGATTCCGCAGGGTTCGACCACCATGCGAAACTACAGCCTATCGGATAAGCCCGGTCAGGAATGGTTCCGCATCAGCGTGAAGCGCGAAGTGCCGCCCGAAGCGAATACGCCCGGGGGTTATGTCTCCAACTGGCTGCATGACAAAGTAGAAGTGGGCGACACCATTGAGATTGCGCCGCCCTGCGGCGAGTTCTTTCTCGATGTGACCGAGAAGCATGACCGTCCGCTTGTCCTGCTGGCGGCAGGTGTAGGCATCACCCCGATCATGAGCAT
>DHXL01000057.1:0-598 GCA_002415335.1 Oxalobacteraceae bacterium UBA5157 | reverse complement strand
GGCATCACCCCGATCATGAGCATTTTGCTGGCTGCACTGGATGCCATGGGTAACCGAAGGATCATTTTCATCCATGCGAGTCTGAACGAAAATGTGCAAGCCTTTAAGTCTACCGTTGATGGACTAGAAGTGAGGCACCCGAACCTGAGAGCGTATCACCGCTACAGCGATGCCGGTACCCGCACTGGCAATGCCAGCACCGGCTTTGTGACCGCAGAGCTGATCGAATCCTTAGTGCCGGAACGCAACGCCGATTATTACTTCTGTGGTCCGCAAGCATTTATGGTCGGCGTCTATCACGACCTGCTGAAATGGGGCTTGCCTGCCTCGCAGGTTCATTTTGAGTTCTTCGGTCCACGGCAAGAACTAGGGAAGGTGGCTTAAGTCCATTATCTGCCGCACGCGCTTCGCCTGGTTCGAGCGAGGCAGTCAGTTGTGCTCTCCGACGTGGTCATTACTATTCGCCGTATCCGTAGCGGTGGATGACCGTGTGGCGTTGCGCGCCATGTGGTTGAAGAAGCACCAAAACAAAAGCGCATGGGTGGCGCACGGATAGTTTGGTGATTACCCGGCGAATCTGGCGATGTCCGCTTCTGGC
>DHXL01000328.1:12566-13315 GCA_002415335.1 Oxalobacteraceae bacterium UBA5157 | reverse complement strand
GATTAAGGTCAACAGCGCGACCAAGACGGACGTGCTGCGCACGATTGGCACGCCGAGCGAGACTTCCTACCTGTCGCGCGTCGATCTGGAGGTATGGTCTTACCCATACAAGGAAAACGGCGTGTGGGATTCGGAAATGCACGTGCACTTCGACAGGAAGGGCATCGTCCGCAAGATGCAGAACGGCCCGGATCCGCGACGAGATCCGGACGCGCACTGGCCGTTTTGAAATTGTTAACGCCGATTCCTGCGCCGGGAAATTACAATTGCGGATTCAATTTCTCGGACTTCGAATGCAGCTTGTTCAACGCCGACAAGTAGGCCTTGGCTGACGCCACCACGATATCGAGATCGGCGCCGACGCCGTTGACGATACGGCCCGCTCGTGACAAGCGCATCGTCACCTCGCCCTGCGACTGAGTCCCGGTGGTAATCGCGTTGACCGAGAAAAGCAGTAGTTCCGCGCCGCTTTTCGTTTTGGACTCGATCGCATTGACGATCGCGTCGACCGGTCCATTGCCTTGCGCTTCGCACGTCGCTTCCGTGCCGTCGATCGAAAAGACGATCCTGGCAGCCGGCTTTTCGCCGGTTTCGGAATGCTGCGACAAGGACACGAATCGATAGAATTCATTATCGTGCGAGTGCTGTTCGTCCGAGACCAACGCCATAATGTCTTCATCGAAGATATCGGACTTGCGGTCGGCCAGTTCCTTGAAGCGCGAGAACGCCGCGTTCACCTCGGTCTCGGA
>DHXL01000328.1:0-12362 GCA_002415335.1 Oxalobacteraceae bacterium UBA5157 | reverse complement strand
GCGCTCCAGCCCACGTCTTCGGCACGCATGATTTCGTAGGTATCGCGCGCTTTCAACACGCCATCCTGATGGATGCCGGAAGCATGCGCGAACGCGTTTGCGCCCACCACCGCCTTGTTCGGCTGGACCGCGAAACCGGTAATTTGCGATACCAGCTTGGAGGCCGGCACGATCTGCGTCGTATCGATGGAGAGTTCCAGATTGAAATAATCCTTACGGGTACGCACTGCCATCACGATTTCTTCCAACGCGGTGTTGCCGGCGCGCTCGCCTAAGCCGTTGATCGTGCATTCGATCTGACGCGCGCCGCCGATCATGACACCGGCCAGCGAGTTGGCGACTGCCATGCCGAGATCGTTATGGCAATGCACGGACCAGACCGCCTTGTCGGCATTCGGAATGCGCTGACGCAAGGTCTTGATCATGTTGCCGTACATTTCAGGCACGGCATAGCCGACCGTGTCGGCAAAATTGATCGTGGTCGCGCCCTCGGTGATCACCGCTTCGATTACGCGGCAAAGAAAGTCCATGTCGGAACGGCTGCCGTCTTCCGGGCTGAACTCGATGTCGTCGGTGAACTTGCGCGCAAAGCGGACGGCCTGCCTGGCCTGCTCGAACACCTGATCCGGCGTCATGCGCAGCTTCTTTTCCATATGCAAAGCCGACGTTGCGATGAAAGTGTGGATACGCTTCCTGGACGCAGGCGCAAGCGCTTCTACCGCACGCGAAATGTCGCGGTCGTTGGCGCGTGACAGCGAGCACACGGTGGAATCCTTGATCAAGCCGGCAATCGCCTTGATCGACTCGAAATCGCCTTGCGATGCCGCCGCAAATCCCGCTTCGATCACGTCCACCTTCATCCGCTCCAATTGTCTCGCGATCCGGATTTTTTCATCCTTCGTCATCGATGCTCCGGGAGACTGCTCGCCATCGCGTAGTGTGGTGTCGAAAATAATGAGCTTGTTTGATGCGTTGGTGGTCATGCTGTACTCCTTGGAAAATTCTATCGATGCGTCGGTTTTGAATGGTTCGTTGCCGATCCGATCGCGAACGAGCACCCGAATTGTTTAGTGCAGATCCTCGTCATCCGCTGATTCGATCTCGGTTTGTATGATACTGACCGGCTTGCCCTTGAACAGACGCCAGAAGAAAATCACATAGCCCGACAGGCCGTAGGTGACAAACAAACCGAAGAACACCTTGGGCGGGTCGCTCGATATGGCGACGAATCCAAGCACGATCAGAAAGATGGCAATAAACGGCACCGACTTACGGAAATTAATGTCCTTGAAACTGTAAAACGGTACGTTCGTCACCATCGTCAGTCCGCCGAATACCGTGATTGCCCATGATATCCAGCTCAGGTCGGTACCGGCAAAGCGCAGGTCATCCATTAACCAGATGAAGCCGGCAACCAGCGCCGCGGCGGCCGGACTCGGCAATCCCTGGAAATACCGTTTGTCGACCACGGCGATATTCGTATTGAAACGCGCCAGTCGCAATGCGGCACCGGCGCAATAGACAAACGCCGCCAGCCAGCCCAGCTTGCCCAAGCCGCGCAATGACCACTCGTAAACCACCAGGGCCGGCGCAGCGCCGAACGACACCATATCCGACAGGCTATCGTACTGGGCGCCGAATTCGCTCTGGGTATTGGTCAGGCGCGCCACGCGACCATCTATCCCGTCCAGCAACATGGCGGCAAAAATCGCAATCGATGCGTGATCGAACTTGAGATTCATCGCCATCACGATCGCATAGAACCCGCAAAACAGCGCGGCCGTCGTAAACGCATTGGGCAGCAGGTAGATGCCGCGCCGCCGCAACGTGGGGTGAGTCGCACCGCCTGCCCCTGCCTCTAGCTGGGACCGCCCGGCGCCCCGCCGCATTTTGGGGAAGGCCAGCCTGCTCTTGGCTTTGCGACGATTAAAGCTTGCCATGCGGATTCCGTTCTCTGCTGCTCGTTGACTATCAGAACTCGGCCAGAATCGTTTCGGTCGCCGACACCTTATCGCCCACCGTGACCTTTGGCGTCGCCGTCAGCGGCAAATACACGTCGACCCGCGAACCGAAACGAATAAAGCCGTAACGCTGTCCGCGCGCGAGGGTCTCGCCGCTCCGCACGTAGCACAGGATGCGGCGCGCGATCAGACCCGCCACTTGTACGCAGGTCACGGTCTGGCCGTTGGCCGCGGTGATTATCAGCGCGTTACGCTCGTTTTCGACCGACGCCTTGTCGAGATCGGCGTTGACGAACTTACCGGGGAAATACCGTACATCTTGAATTTTCCCATCGACCGGCGCCCGATTCGAATGGACGTTGAACACATTCATGAAAACGCTGATTTTCAACGCCTCGCGATTCGCGTACGGATCTTGTGTTTTTTCGACGACAACGATGCGGCCATCGGCTGGGGACAGTACTGCGTTCGGATGCTGCGGGATCGTGCGCGCCGGATCGCGGAAGAACTGCAGCACGAACAGCGCGATGATCCAGAGCGGAATCGACCAGACGGCCGAAAAATAAGTCACCAATGCGGCGAGTACGATCGCGATGCCGAGGAAGGGCCAGCCCTCGCGGGCAATGATTGGGTGCGGATAATTATTCAACAGTGCTCCGGATTGTAATTGGATTCAAGGGTAAAAGCGTGGCTATTCTAGACGAGCGGCGGACAAATGTAACCTCCGGCGTTGCCGGTCATCACGGGCAGACATGGCGATGGCGATATCGGGCTATAAATGCGTTTCCTCACCTGAATTTGACTCTACCGACGACGTGCAATTGCAAGGTAGTCTCACCCGGCTCGAAACTCGGTTCTTCCACCGGCGTGGGTTTCTGCGACGAGGCCGCACCCATCATCTTCATCTGCGGTGCAGCCTCGTTATGCGCATATGCGCCGGAGCCTTCGAAGTCGACTGTATCCAGTACCGCATCCGCCACATTGCGCCCCATCGTCTTGGCGATCGCCGCGATACGCTCGCTCAGGTTCTTGTACGTTGCATCGATGCGCCTCTGATCCAGCTGTCTGGCGGTCGCGTCTGTCAAATCGAATTGTAAGCCATTGAATGTCAATATTTTCTGCGCCGCAGCGACCGTTTTGGGCAGAATTCCAAGGTTGGTCGTGGTCACTTCCAGGTACTGCCCGACTCGCCAGCCTGCCGGTTGCGGCAGTTTGTTGTTTGGGCGCGACTGATCTTCCGGATAGACCGGATAGGTGTAATAACCGCGCGTCTTGAGGATTGCCTGCGGATCTTCCCGTTTGATTATCTCGACACCCTGCCTCATTTTTTGATTGACTCGTGATGCCGCTGCGGCCTTGTCCTTGTCTTGTTCCTCAATCATCAGTGTCACATGAGCTTCGTCGTTGACGTGTTTGACTTCGCCATAAGCGGGGACGACAACCAGAGTGCCGGAAGTTTGCATCTGCGCCTGCGCCGCGCCGACGTACGCAAGCAAAAGAGCTGGCAGTAACACGATCCTCAAGCGACGCATGGCACTTCTCCAATAAAAATGGGGCTACATAGTGTAGCCCCATTCGTTGCAAAGCCAGGACTTAGTTCTTGGACTGATCGACCAGCTTGTTCTTTGCAATCCAAGGCATCATCGCCCGCAGCTTGCTGCCGACCTCTTCGATCTGATGTTCGGCCGTTAAACGACGGCGGGAAATCAGGGTCGGTGCGCCAGCCTTGTTTTCCAGGATGAAGCTCTTCGCGTATTCACCCGTTTGAATGTCTTTCAGGCATTGGCGCATTGCATTTTTTGTGTCTTCGGTTACGATGCGCGGCCCGGTCACGTATTCGCCGTACTCGGCGTTATTTGAGATCGAATAATTCATGTTGGCGATCCCGCCTTCATAAATCAAGTCGACGATCAGTTTCAGTTCATGTAGACATTCGAAGTAGGCCATCTCAGGGGCATAACCGCCTTCCACCAGAGTCTCGAAACCGGCCTTGATCAATTCGACCGTACCGCCGCACAGTACCGCTTGCTCGCCGAACAGATCGGTTTCGGTTTCTTCACGGAAGTTGGTCTCGATGATGCCGGCACGGCCGCCGCCATTGGCCATCGCATACGACAAGGCGATATCGCGCGCGTTGCCCGACTTGTCTTGATAGATCGCGATCAAATGCGGCACGCCGCCACCTTGCGTGTAGGTACTACGCACCGTATGGCCCGGCGCTTTCGGCGCGATCATGATCACGTCGAGATCTGCGCGCGGTACGACTTGACCGTAATGGACGTTGAAACCGTGCGCGAAAGCTAGTACTGCGCCTTGCTTGGCGTATGGCGCGACGTTTTCATTGTAGACCTGGGCGATGTTTTCATCCGGCAGCAAGATCATGATGACGTCGGCCGCCTTGACCGCTTCGTTGACTTCCATCACGTTCAGGCCTGCGTTCTTTGCTTTGCTCCAGGATGCGCCGTCTTTGCGCAAAGCGACAGTGACTTTGCAGCCGGAGTCGTTCAGGTTCTGTGCGTGCGCGTGACCCTGGGAACCGTAGCCGATGATGGTCACGTTCTTGCCTTTGATTAGCGACAAGTCGCAGTCTTTATCGTAATAAACTTTCATGATTATTCCTAGGTTGAAATCGTTATTGTTTCGGGACGAAGGGATGCAAGATAATTGATGCGGTCGGCTCGACGCCCTCCGCTGTCCCCAGCACTATCTGTTAACTATCAAACTTTGAGTATGCGTTCGCCACGGCCAATGCCGGAGCCGCCGGTACGGACGGTTTCCAGGATCGCAGTGCGGTCGATCGAGTCGATGAACGCGTCGAGCTTCGTCTTGTTCCCGGTCAGTTCGATCGTATAAGTCTTTTCCGTGACGTCGATGATGCGACCACGGAAAATATCCGCGGTACGCTTCATTTCTTCACGTTCCTTGCCGACCGCACGGACCTTGATCAGCATCAACTCGCGTTCGATATGTGCGCCCTCGGTCAAGTCGACCACCTTGACGACCTCGATCAGGCGATTCAGATGCTTGGTGATTTGTTCAATCACGTCGTCCGAACCGCTGGTGACGATGGTCATGCGCGACAGCGTCGCATCTTCCGTCGGCGCTACCGTCAAAGTCTCGATGTTATAGCCGCGCGCCGAGAACAAACCAACCACACGCGACAACGCGCCGGCCTCATTTTCCAGCAATACAGAAACGATATGTCGCATGGCTACAGATCCTCCGAACCCAAAAGCATTTCAGTCAAGCCTTTTCCTGCCTTGACCATGGGCCAGACGTTTTCGGTTTGATCCGTGATGAAATTCATGAACACCAGCTTGTCTTTCATCGCAAACGCTTCTTTCAACGCGCCGTCGACATCCTTCGGATTCTCGATTTTCATGCCGACATGGCCGAACGATTCCGCCAGTTTGGTGAAGTCCGGCAGCGAATCCATGTACGACTCGGAATAGCGCGAACCGTAATCGATTTCCTGCCACTGGCGCACCATCCCGAGAAAACGGTTGTTCAACAGGATGATCTTCGGCGTCAGGTGATACTGCTTGCAGGTCGCCAATTCCTGGATACACATCTGGATCGATCCTTCGCCGGTGATGCAGGCTACGGTCGCACCGGGGTTCGCCATCTGTACCCCCATCGCATACGGCAGACCGACACCCATCGTCCCCAAACCGCCGGAATTAATCCAGCGGCGTGGCTTGTCGAACTTGTAATATTGCGCAGCCCACATCTGATGCTGGCCGACGTCGGAGGTGATGAACGCATCGCCCTTCGTGATGTCCCAGACTTTTTCGACCACCGCCTGGGGCTTGATGGCTTTGTTCGAAGTCGGGTAAGCCAGGCAGTTGCGTGCGCGCCATTGATTGATCTGTTTCCACCAATCGGACAACGCGCCGCTATTCGGCTTGGCGTCGGCGGCCTCAAGCTGCGCCAGCAATTCCTGCAGCACGTCCTTGACGTTGCCGACAATCGGGATATCGACCTTGACGCGCTTTGAAATCGACGACGGATCGATGTCGATGTGAATAATCTTGCGCGGATTGGATGAAAAATGTTTAGGGTTGCCGATCACCCGGTCGTCGAAGCGCGCGCCGATCGCGATCAACACGTCGGAATGCTGCATCGCCATGTTGGCTTCGTAAGTTCCGTGCATACCGGGCATACCGACGAAATTCTCGCTGGATGCCTTGTATCCGCCTAAACCCATCAGGGTATTGGTGCACGGGAAACCGAGCCGATCGACCAACTTGTTCAGCTCCGCAGCCGCATTCGCCAGGATCACGCCACCGCCGGTGTAAATCATCGGACGCTCCGCATGCAGCAGCAATTGCACCGCCTTGCGAATCTGACCGGAATGGCCCTTATCAACCGGCTTGTACGAGCGCATTTCGAGCTCTTTCGGATACTCGTACGCGCACTTGTGCATGCTGATGTCTTTGGGAATATCGACCAGTACCGGGCCGGGCCGGCCTGTAGTGGCGATAAAGAACGCTTTCTTCATTGTCAGCGCCAGGTCCTTGACGTCCTTGACGAGAAAGTTGTGCTTGACGCACGGGCGCGTAATACCGACCGTATCGCATTCCTGAAACGCGTCCTGCCCGATCGCGTAAGATGGCACCTGGCCGGTAATGACCACCATCGGGATCGAATCCATATAGGCCGTGGCCAGACCGGTCACTGCATTGGTGACGCCGGGGCCGGACGTAACGAGAGCCACGCCAACCTTTTGCGAGCTGCGCGAATACGCATCGGCTGCATGGACGGCTGCCTGTTCATGGCGGACCAGGATATGCTGGAATTTGTCTTGATTGAAGATGGCGTCGTAGATGTAGAGCACTGCGCCGCCGGGATAACCGAACACGTGTTCAACACCCTCCTCGGCCAGGCAGCGCACGACAATTTCCGCGCCGGTGATTTCTAAACTCATGCTAAGTTCCTTTCAAGGTCCATGGGAAATTGATCGGATGCTCATTCCTGGCGAAATCGCGCGGTACTGCAGTGCTGAGGCGTCCCTTCTTTGTGCGGTCACATCATTTCGTCGCGCATCCGTAGCTGCGGTTCAACATGACACTAAACGCTACTCGTTCAGCCAGAGGTTCTGAAGTATCAATGCAAATCTCTCACGCTTGTGGCGTGGGTTAGAGCAAACAGCTTTCAAATTTTTGAAGCACGTCTGTTCGCGAAGAGGCATTGTGCGCCACACACGAAAGACCATGGGTGCCCTTCGGAATGACGAAGGGACTGACACGGTACTGCGTCGCAACATTCTGGTCAAGTCAAATTCGATCAAATCCTTTTGAAACCGAGGATTTTCGACATAATCTCCGCACAAGCGGGGCCTTTCTTGCTAGCATGCGCACTGTTCATGAACACAAAACAGGCAGTTCTCCGGCACTTAACCCTCGAATCCCAAGGGCGTCGTCCCAGTCGACGCGCCGCATTGCATGGCAACCGACAAAGAACTATCCGGCTTCCTCGAAAACGTGGAACGTCGCGCATTCAAACAAGCCGTGTACGCCGTCCGCAAGGACGAGGCGGCGCTTGATATCGTGCAGGATGCGATGATCAAGCTGGCCGAAAAATATGGTGACAAGCCGGCCGCAGAGCTGCCCTTACTCTTTCAGCGCATACTTCAAAACACGATCCACGATTACTTTCGCCGCGAAAAGGTACGCAATACCTGGGTCAGCCTCTTTTCCAGTCTCAGGGGTAACACGGAAGATCAGGACGATTTCGACTTGCTGGAAACCTATGAGGCTCAGGAAGGCACGCAAGCTTCTGAATCCGGGCAAGACAAGGTCGAACGTCAACAAGTTCTCGCGGCAATAGAAGAGGAGGTGCGAAAACTTCCGGCTCGTCAACGAGAAGCGTTCCTAATGCGTTATTGGGAAGATATGGACGTGGCTGAAACGGCTGCAGCGATGGGTTGCTCCGAGGGCAGCGTGAAGACACATTGCTCCAGGGCAACACATGCTTTGGCCCATGCGCTAAAAGCCAAGGGAATACACTTATGAACCTCACAGAATTTAGTTTCGGCTACAAAGTCCGCAACGCGCTTAATGAGAATCTCGATGGGCTGTCGGCATCGACCATCGAACGGCTGGCATCTGCGCACCATTTGGCGCTATCTCACAAGAAAAACACTTCGCCGCTCCGCAGATTGGCGATCGGAAAAATGCTTGCGGGACATGCCGGCAGTTTGCTTGACGGCCAGTCTCCGTGGATGCGCCGCGTAGCGGTCGCGATCCCGATGATTGTACTTGTGTTTGGCTTGGTCGGCATTTACCAATCAGAACGACAACAACGGATTAGCGAAACCGCAGACATCGATGCGGCTGTTTTGGCTGACGAATTGCCGTTAACCGCATACTTGGATCAGGGATTCAATGCCTATCTCGCCAAGCGAGCGGACTAGCGTGGCGCGCATCATCAGCGGCACCGCTCGCAGCTTGCGGGCGATATGCTTTTCAGCATTCATGGTTGCGCTGGCCTCACCTGCTTACGCAGCGGAGGCCGCATCTGTAATCGGCAACCCGCCCCGCCCGCCAGTGACCGCCAATGTCGCCAAGCCGCCATCAAAACCTGGCACGAAACCCTTATGGGTGGAATTGACGCCAGCGCAGCAACAAGCGCTGGCGCCGTTAGCCGTCGAATGGGATAAAGTCGATCCGCTGCGCAAGAGAAAATGGCTGGAAATCGGCAACAAATTTGCGTCGATGAAGCCGGACGAACAGCAGCGAATCCAGCAACGCATGCGCGAATGGATCAAACTCACGCCGGAACAGCGTCGCGTCGCACGCGAAAGCTTTGCGCGCTCGAAGCGGCTGGATGCGGCGCAAAAATCCGCTCAGTGGCGCCAATATCAGCAGTTGCCGGAAGAGCAAAAGAAGAAACTCGCCGCCGATCATGCGGCAAAAAAACGCGTGGCCAATCTTCCGACCGCGCACGGCGGGAACAGGACCGTGCCACCGATAAGATCCACACCGAAACCGATCCTGGAGCATTCAGTCACTCCGCATGCCGCAAAACCCCCTTCACCACCGCAACCGGCCTCACAGCCGGCATCATCACTGCCTAGCCCCAAATAACTTGCCTTGAATACCGCCGCACCGACCTTGAAGCGCCGCTTGGCGAGCATGCTCTACGAAGGATTGCTGCTATTCGGCGTCCTATTCGTGGCCGATCTATTATTCGAGACCCTGGCGCAGAGCTGGCACGCACTGGCGTTGCGGCACATGCGGCAGTTTTGGTTGTTCGTGGTTCTCGGTGCATATTTCGTCGTCTTCTGGTGCAGCGGCGGGCAGACGCTGCCGATGAAGACCTGGCGGATCAAATTGGTGGCGCCCGGTTCTCCGACACTTCCTTTGAGCAAGGCCGTCGCGCGCTATTTGCTGGCCTGGATGTGGTTCTTGCCGGCCATGGTGCTCGATTACGCGTTTAAGCTCAAGAACTGGCCAAGCCTCGGCCTCATCGCGATCGGCATGATCCTGTGGGCCGCCGCCATCATGTTCAATAAGGAGCGCCAGTTCCTGCACGATCAATTAGCCGGGACACGGCTAATCAACTTTCCTGCCAGTGCGATTGACCCGACACCAAAGAGATCCGGCAGCCTATAGCGTTACCTGGTCGATAAGTAGAAAGGGCTGAGTCCGGCCGGCATATAGATTTTCGAGTATTGCCGTTTCGCGCGCGAGTATCGTGGCGACGAAATGCTCCGGCTGCGGCATTCCTTTAAACGCGGCAAAGCCGCGCTCGAGAAAACTGTGCAATTCCGACAGATGTGCGAGCCTGGCCGGGGCACGCATCATGACCATTGTGCTTCCGATCAGGGGGAACCGTACCAGTTCGCACAAGGAAGTACCAACCGATCGCACATGTGCAAGTTGCCGCTCGCGATCCGTGCGCCGAGTCACCTCACGATATGCCACGCAATAATCTGCCTCGCCAAACGTCTGACCCAGACGAGCAGCCATCGCGCCGTCCATCATCTCGGACAAAGCGTCGAGTTCAATCGCCTCGGCGACCGTCTGCAGTGCTGCCGCCGGCAATAGGCGTTCCATCATCGGCACGATGCGTCCGATATCGGCGTCGCGCTGTGTCAGGTCTCCTTCGCCATACAAGTCGTCCAAGAAGAATTGCGCCGCCTTGTGGGTCGCCGGGGCAGCCAGCAAATCGCCGTGCGTTGATGCCATTCGCTGCGATTGGAAACGCTTGACTGCAGCGATCGCTGCGCGCGCGGGCGCGTTGACTCTGGCCAATTGACGGTGAACTGTCACGGCTTGCAGGTTACGCCGGAGCGCGGCGACGATATCTTGTTTTTTCATGGCCGGAACGCACTTGAAAGACATATGCCGATTTCCTATTATCGTGTGTTTAGTCCACCCATTGCGGGCAATTTGCTCGAAACGGAGCTAGTGGCAACGCTCTATTTTGTCGCCGCAAGCGTCGGAAGACTTGGGTTACACTGCAAAAAAAACATATCACATGAGACATGTCCATCACGCCATCCCGCCGTTCCTTCTTGAAAGTCGGTCTCGCCGGCGCAGTCGCGCTTGCACTTGCGGGCGGCCTGTATCGCGCACTGAGGACACCATCGCCACTGCGCAAGTTCACGTTGGACGGCGACGCCAAATCGGCGCTGGCGGCGATCGTTGCAGTCGTACTGAAAGGCGCCCTGCCCGTTTCCAGGCAAGACACCGAGGCCGCCATCGTACGGGTCCAAGGCGCCATTGCGGGGCTGCCGCTCATCACGCAAAAAGAGATCCAGGACTTGTTTGCCTTATTGACACTCGGGCCGACCCGGCGTTTCCTGGCCGGTATACCGGACAACTGGAGCAATGCCAAACCCGACGATATCGCGGCCTTCCTGCAGAACTGGCGCTTCCACCGCATCTCGATGCTGCAGAGTGCCTATCTCGCGCTGCATGACTTGATTATCGGCCCCTGGTACGCGGATGAATCGACATGGACCTCCATCGACTATCCCGGCCCGATCAAAGAATTAAGTTAAGGAATAGTCATGAGCAGCAGTACTACGCGTCGGATTCCGGATCCAATAGAAACCGGCCTCGCTGCCGGCTGGAAAGTGATCGACGGATCGAGCCTGACCGGGAAACGCACCATCGACGCCGATGTCGCCATTATCGGCACGGGCGCCGGCGGTGGTGTCACTGCGGAGATATTGACGTTGGCCGGTTTGAACGTGGTAATGATCGAAGAGGGCGCGCTCAAGTCTTCCAGGGACTTCAAGATGCGAGAAGCGCAAGCTTACCCCGCGCTGTATCAGGAATCCGCCGCGCGCAAGACCCGGGATAAATCGATCAATATTCTGCAGGGCCGCACCGTTGGCGGCTCGACCACGATCAACTGGACTTCCAGCTTCCGCACACCGACTTCCACCTTGGAGTACTGGCAAAAAAACTTTGGCTTGACGGGCTATTCGCGTGAATCGATGGCTCCCTGGTTCGCGATGATGGAGCAACGTCTCAACGTCAGCGTCTGGGCTGCGCCACCGAATGAAAATAACGACTTGCTCAGGCGTGGTGCGGTCAAGCTGGGGATTCCCGTTGCCACCATCTTGCGCAACGTCAAGGGTTGCTGGAACCTCGGCTATTGCGGCATGGGTTGCCCAACCAACGCCAAGCAATCGATGCTGGTCACCACCATTCCCTCCGCACTGTCCCATGGCGCAACCTTGCTGACGCGAACGCGCGCGGAAAAACTGGTATTCAAGGGCGATACCGTCGCTGCCCTGAACTGTGTCGCATTGGACACCAGCGGGCTCATGCCATCCGGCAAGACTGTCACGGTACGCGCGAAGCACTACGTCGTCGCGGGTGGCGCGATCAATTCGCCGGCCCTGCTGATGCGCTCCAACGCACCCGATCCGAACGGCTTGCTCGGCAAGCGCACGTTCCTGCATCCGACTGTCATTTCGTCCGGCTTGTTTGAGCAAAAAGTGGAAGGCTTTGCCGGTGCGCCGCAAACCATTTATTCCGACCACTTCATGGAAACGCAAGCGATCGACGGCCCGATCGGTTACAAGCTGGAGGCACCGCCGCTGCATCCGCTACTGTTCTCGACCACGATGCACGGATTCGGCGAACAGCATGCTGCCATGATGAGGCAATTCGCGCATACTCACGCGCTGCTTGCATTGTTGCGCGACGGCTTCCACGAAAATTCCGTTGGCGGCGCAGTTCACTTGCGTGATGACGGCTCGCCGGTGCTCGATTATCAGATGACCGATTTTGTATGGAATGGCGTCAAGCGGGCGCTGTTATCGATGGCCGAAATCCAGTTTGCCGCAGGCGCCAAGAGCGTCCACCCGGTACACGAAATGGCAACCGGCTATACCACCTGGTCCGAGGCAAAACAGGCGATCGAAGCGCTGCCCTATAA
>DHXL01000289.1:639-15451 GCA_002415335.1 Oxalobacteraceae bacterium UBA5157 | reverse complement strand
TATTTGATACCCTGTTCATCTCCGGAAAATTCGATTGGTTGCAAACGGGTATGCGGGTTCAAAGCATGCCGCGTCATTTCGTCAACTGGCCGTCGCGGCGCTGCCAGATGTCCAACGGATTACCATCCTGCAAAGCCGCGGGCAGCAGCGCCTGCGCAATATTTTGATAACAAACCGGCCGCATGAAACGCTGGATCGCCATGGTACCGACCGAACTGCTGCGGCCGTCCGACGTAGCCGGAAACGGTCCGCCGTGCACCATCGCGTACGACACCTCGACGCCGGTCGGAAAGCCATTGGCAAGAACGCGCCCGGCCTTGCGTTCCAGTATCGGCAGCAAGCTGCGCGCCGCTTCATGATCGCCCTCATCCATTTGCAATGTTGCTGTCAACTGGCCTTCAAGATGCTCGGCCACCTGTTTCATTTGCTCGAAGTCTGCACAGCTGATCAGCAGGGATACCGGCCCGAACACTTCCTTCGCCAGCGTCGTGTCTTGCATGAAGCTGGCGGCCGAGGTCGCGAACATCGCCGGTACGCCTTTGCAGACGCCCTGCACGGCGACGCCGTTGCCGAGCTTATCCACCTGCGGATGGGCGGCGAGTCTCATCATGCCATGCTCATAGGCACCGTGAATGCCCGGCGTCAGCATGGTGGCGCCGGCACGCTCGGACAAGGCGTGCGTCACTGCGCCGCGAAAGCGTTCCAGATCCTCGCCCTCGATCGCCAACACCAGGCCTGGACTGGTGCAAAACTGGCCGACGCCCATGCTGAGAGACTCGACCAGTCCGGTTGCCAGCGATTCGGCCCTTGCGTTCAAGGCATGCGGTAACAGGAACATCGGGTTGATGCTGCTCATTTCGGCATAGACCGGAATCGGCTGCGGCCGCCCGGCGGCGACCGCCATCAACGCCAGTCCGCCGTGCCCGGAACCGGTAAAGCCGACCGCCTGAATCGCCGGATGCGCAATCAGATCGGTGCCCAATTCGTTGCCGATTCCTGCGAGAAGAGAGAATACGCCTTCCGGCAATGCGCAGACTGCGACTGCGCGCTGAATTGCGCGCCCAACCAGTTCGCCGGTCCCGGGATGTGCCGGATGCCCCTTGACGATCACAGGACATCCGGCCGCCAGCGCCGAGACGGTATCGCCGCCGGCCACCGAGAAGGCCAGAGGAAAATTACTCGCGCCGAACACCGCGACCGGTCCCAACGCGATCAGACGCATCCGCAAATCCGGGCGCGGCGGCTGGCGGGCCGGCAGCGCGGAATCGCAACGCGCATCGATCCATGAACCCTCGCGCAAGCCTTCCGCAAACAGTCGCAACTGGCCGATGGTGCGGCCGCGCTCGCCTTCCAGCCGCGCTTTCGGCAGACCGGTCTCCGCCATGGCGCGCTCGATCAGCGCGTCGCCCAGATCCAGAATGTTTTGCGCGATGGCTTCCAGAAAGTGTGCACGCCGCTGCGGAGCTGTCTCGCGATAGAGATCGAAAGCGGCTTGCGCGAGTGCGCATGCGCGATTGATTTCCATCTTGCCGGCGCTATGAAACACCGGCTCAAGATGGATGCCCTGCTCCGGATCGAATGCATGAAAAGTTGCGCCGGTCGCTTGCACCGAGGCGAAGCCGATCAATGATTCGCCTGTAATATTCAATACTTCCCCTGTGTCTCTCATAGAGCGACGACATGCGGCATCGTTGCCGGCGCGATCGCTAGGCGATTGCGCAAGGGCGGGCCGAACAGCGCTGCTTCAATTTCAAATGTCTCGCCCTCTGCCACCCGAACGCCATCGGCGAAACTGAGTGCCGCAGCGCCGAAAAAATGCACATGCACGTCGCCGGGCCGGCAAAACAATGGATATTTGAAATGATGCTGTTCGAGATTGGCGATCGTGTGCGACATGTTGTCTTCGCCGCTCAAGAAAGCTTTTTCCCAGCGCACTTTTCCATCCGCCTTGCGCACGCGTGATACTCCCGCCACGTGGCCCGGCAATTCACCCAGCAACAAGGCCGGGCCGACGCTGCATTCGCGCAGTTTGGAATGCGCCAGATACAGGTAATTCATGCGCTCGGTGACGTGATCCGAGAACTCATTGCCGAGCGCGTAGCCGAGACGATAGGGCACGCCGTCCGGGCCGATCAGATAGAGCCCCGCAATCTCGCTTTCTTCGCCGCCGTCCAGAGAAAAGCCAGGCATCGTCAAGTCCTGTTCACTCGCGCGCACGATCGAACCGTCGCCTTTGTAAAACCATTCCGGCTGCACGCCGGTTTGTCCCTGCGCAGGCTTGCCGCCCTCCAGCCCCAGGCGGAACATCTTCATACTGTCGCTGAGCGTCTCGACCTCCGCTTCCAGTTTCTTGTGCATCGCATCGCGCGTATCCGCGCTACCCAGATGCGTGAGGCCGGTCCCGGTCACGGTGCAGTGCGCCGCGTCGGGATGATCAAGCGGCGGCAGCAGGCGTCCTTCCTGCACCAGCGATTCAAAATCGATCACGCTTTCGCCCAGCATTTCCAGCGCGACTTCCTTCAACGCGCGCTTTTGCCGGATCGCCGCAGAGGCCAGTTCGTAGGTCGATCGATGTCCATCGATCACGCGGATCCTGTTGCCATCCGATTCAAGTATGCCGATACGGCGCTCGCCTTGGCTGTCTTTAAATTGAAGCAATAACATGCGATGTTCCGATCGTAGAGTGGATGATTGAAATGCTCAATGCGAATGCCGTGGAACCGCAGAGCCGCGGCTGCCGACCAGGAAATCGAAATCGCATCCTTCGTCGGCCTGCAGCACATGCTCGAGATACAGTTTTTGGTAGCCGCCGCGTTCGCCCGATGCCGGTCTGGCGCCAGGGTTTTCCATGCGCCGGGCGATTTCCACGTCGCTGATATCGAGATGCAAACGTCCTGCGACGCAATCGAGCTCGATCCAATCGCCGTCTTGCACGATCGCCAGTGGCCCGCCGGCAGCCGCTTCCGGTGCAACATGCAACACCACCGTGCCATACGCGGTACCGCTCATGCGGGCATCGGAAATGCGCACCATGTCGGTCACGCCCTGTGCCAGCAATTTCGGCGGCAGGCCCATGTTGCCGACTTCGGCCATGCCGGGATAGCCCTTCGGACCGCAGTTTTTCAGGACCAGCACCGAATTGGCATCGACCGCCAGCTCAGGATCGTTAATGCGCGACTTGTAGTGATCCAGGTCTTCGAACACGACGGCTTGCCCGCGGTGCCGCATCAGCTCCGGCGAAGCGGCGGACGGTTTCAGCACCGCGCCGCGCGGTGCCAGATTGCCGCGCAGGATGCAGATGCCGCCATCGGCGACCAGCGGATTTCCCAGCGGACGAATCACTTCATCGTTATGGACCGGTGCGTCCCATGTGTTGTCCCAAATTGATTTTCCGTTGACGGTCAACGCACCCTTGTGCGGCAATAATCCGCCCTCACCCATGCGCCGCAATACCGCCGGCAAACCGCCCGCGTAATAAAAATCTTCCATCAGAAAGCGGCCCGATGGCATCAAATCGACGATGGTCGGCGTGCCGCGCCCAATCGTGGTCCAATCCTCCAGTTCGAGCGGCACGCCGATGCGTCCGGCGATCGCTTTCAAATGAATCACCGCATTGGTCGAGCCACCGATCGCGGCATTGACTTTGATCGCATTTTCGAACGCGTCGCGGGTCAGAATTTTCGACAGCCGCAAATCCTCCCAAACCATATCGACAATGCGCATGCCGGACATATGCGCCAATACATAACGGCGCGCATCGACAGCCGGAATCGCTGCGTTGTGCGGCAGCGATGTTCCCAGCGCTTCAGCCATGCAGGCCATGGTCGAGGCGGTGCCCATCGTGTTGCAGGTGCCGGCCGAGCGCGACATGCCGGACTCGGCCGACATGAATTGATGCAGGGTGATCTGCCCCGCCTTGACCGCTTCGTGCAATTGCCAGACCGCCGTGCCGGACCCGATATCCTTGCCCTCGTGCTTACCGTTCAGCATCGGGCCGCCGGTGACGACGATCGTCGGAATGTCGCAACTGGCCGCGCCCATCAATAGTGCCGGCGTAGTTTTGTCGCAGCCGACCAGCAGCACCACCGCATCCATCGGATTGCCGCGGATCGATTCTTCGACATCGATGCTCGCCAGGTTACGCGTCAGCATCGCGGTCGGACGCAGGTTGGATTCGCCGTTGGAAAATACCGGAAACTCGACCGGAAAGCCGCCCGCCTCGAAGATGCCGCGCTTGACGTGTTCGGCAATCTTGCGGAAATGCGCGTTGCAGGGAGTCAGCTCGGACCAGGTATTGCAGATCCCGATGATCGGCTTGCCCTGAAATTCGTGATCGGGAATACCCTGGTTCTTCATCCAGCTGCGATACATGAAGCCATTCTTATCGGCGCTGCCGAACCACTCGGCAGATCGCAACGGACGCTTTTTTGATTCAGACATTGACGTCTTCCTATTGGTGGATTTCGATAGCGTGATCGCCAGGATCCGCAGCAGCGCCGGCGATGAAGCCGCCGGACCTCGATAGCCTGCGCGGCTGGGATCGAATAGGCACCCATGTTAGGTAATTAGGAAATATCTATCCAATGACTTTTTGAGCCCTCGCAATATCGGAATTGGTATCAATCGGCTCTGCCGAAAGTTCGATGATCGATTAGACTTGCGACCGTTTGGAATTTATCGGGCAATCGAAGCAATCCCGGCACCCCACCCGCGATATCGATTTTGGTATGGCTAATACAAAAAAGATCATTGGAACGGGATATGCAATCTGGGTAGCATGCTTAAAGACTGAAATGCATCGACACCTCTCTGCGATGGGCTGGTGCAGGTCTGAAGATGCGGGGAACCAAAACATTCCGCACAATGATTTTTATGACAACATAATATTGACCAAAGGAGACAAGCTGTGAAAATGTTGAAACTATTGATCGCCGGATTGGCGCTGGGGATGGCCGGAATTGTGCCGCAGGCAGGCGCGCAGGAAAAGGGGCCGATCGGAATTTCGATGCCGACCAAGTCTTCGTCACGCTGGATCTCCGACGGCGACAGCATGGTCAAGGCCTTCAAGGCGAAGGGTTACAAGACCGATCTGCAATACGCCGAAGACGACATCCCGAATCAGTTGGCGCAAATCGAGAACATGATCACGAAGGGCGCCAAGGTGCTGGTGATCGCGGCGATCGACGGCACCACGCTCACGAATGTACTGCAGAAGGCAGCCGACAGCGGCATCAAGGTCATCGCGTACGACCGCCTGATTCGCGGCACCAAGAATGTCGATTACTATGCGACCTTCGACAACTTCCAGGTCGGCGTGCTGCAAGCCGGCTATATCGAAAAAGCGCTCAATCTGAAAGCTGGCAAGGGACCGTTCAACATCGAATTGTTCGGCGGCTCGGCCGATGACAACAATGCGTTCTTCTTCTACGACGGCGCGATGTCGATCCTGAAACCCTATATCGACAAGGGCAAACTCGTCGTCGGCAGCAAGCAGATGGGGATGGATAAAGTGGCGACCTTGCGTTGGGATGGCGCGGTCGCCCAGGCGCGGATGGACAACCTGCTCAGCGCGTATTACAGCAACAGCCGGATTGACGCAGTCCTGTCGCCGTATGATGGCCTGAGCATCGGCATTCTCTCCTCGCTGAAGGGCGTCGGCTACGGCACGCCGAAACTGCCGATGCCGATCGTGACGGGGCAGGATGCTGAAATTCCTTCGGTCAAGTCGATCCTGCGCGGTGAGCAGAGAGCAACCGTATTCAAGGACACCCGCGAACTGGCCAAGGTCACGGTCGCCATGGTCGACGCCATGCTGAGCGGAAAAACACCGACCGTCAACGACACCAAAACCTACAACAATGGCGTCAAGGTGGTGCCGTCCTATCTGTTGAAACCGGTCAGCGTTGACGCATCGAACTGGAAGCAAGTGCTGGTCAGCGGTAGTGGTTACTATACCGAAAGCCAGATCAAATAAGTCCGCACACGGCTCGGTCCTGTGCGATGCTTGCGCCGGACCGATGCCGATCGTAGTCCATTCTCAAACGACAATCCGATCGCCCGTGCCGAGCTGCGCACAGCTCATGAATTGCGGGCGACAATATGAGGTCAGAATATGAACAACATCCTGGAGATGCGTGGGATCAAGAAGACCTTCCCGGGAGTCAAGGCACTGGACAATGTCAATCTCGTGGTGCGCAGCGGCGAGATTCACGCGGTGGTCGGTGAAAATGGCGCCGGCAAATCGACGCTGATGAAAGTCTTGAGCGGCGTCTATCCTTACGGTACCTACTCCGGCGAGATTGTCTATCAGACGCAGGAGCGCCAATTCAAGGACATCGCCGACAGCGAAAAAGTCGGCATCATCATCATTCATCAGGAACTGGCGCTGGTGCCGCTGCTGTCGATCGCGGAGAATATTTTTCTCGGTAACGAGCAGGCCAGGCATGGCGTGATCGACTGGGCTGCCTCGTTCAGGAAGACCCAGGAGTTGCTCGAAAAGGTCGGCCTCAAGGAATCTCCCAACACGCTGATCACCGATCTGGGCGTGGGCAAGCAGCAGTTGATCGAAATTGCGAAGGCGCTCTCCAAGGAAGTCAAACTGCTGATCCTGGACGAGCCGACTGCAAGCCTGAACGAGAGCGACAGCGGTGCTCTGCTTGAACTGCTGCTGGAGTTGAAAGCGCAGGGAATTTCCTCGATCCTGATCTCGCACAAACTCAACGAGATTTCCAAGGTTGCCGATTCCATCACGATTTTGCGCGACGGCGCCACGGTCGATAGACTCGATTGCAAGCAGGAACTCATCAGCGAAGACCGCATCATCCAGAACATGGTCGGGCGCGAAATGGCCGACCGTTATCCGCGGCGGACGCCCGCGATCGGCGAGACCATTTTCGAAGTGAAGGACTGGCGGGTGCATCACCCGCTTCATGCCGACCGGGAGGTGATCAAGGGCCTCGATTTCCACGTCAGGAAAGGCGAGATTGTCGGCATTGCCGGTTTGATGGGTGCGGGCCGCACCGAACTGGCGATGAGTATTTTCGGCCGCTCCTACGGCCAGCGCATCAGCGGACGCGTCTATTTGCGCGGCACGGAAATCGACGTCGGCACGATCGAGAAGGCGATCGCCAACGGCATCGCCTATGTCACCGAAGACAGGAAGGGCTACGGCCTGCTGCTCGAGGAAGACATCAAAAAGAATATCAGCCTGGCCAATCTGGCGGCGGTGTCGAAAGCGCTGGTGATCGATGAAGGGCGGGAATTTACCGTCGCCGCCGATTACAAACGCAAGCTGAACATCCGCTGCTCGACCGTGTTCCAGAAAGTGCTGAACCTGTCGGGCGGCAACCAGCAGAAAGTGGTGCTCAGCAAGTGGCTGTTTTCCAATCCCGATGTCTTGATCCTGGATGAGCCGACGCGCGGGATCGATGTCGGCGCCAAGTACGAGATCTATACCATCATCAGCCAACTGGCCGGCGAGGGAAAATGCATCATCATGATTTCATCGGAAATGCCGGAACTGCTGGGCATGTGCGATCGCACTTATGTGATGAACGAAGGACGTTTTGTCGGTGAATTTTTGGCCGCGGAAGCGACGCAGGAAAAAATCATGCGCGCGATAGTAAAGAACGGAGACAACTGAAATGACGAACAAACTCGCGGCTGCCGAAACGGCCGACAAATCGGCAGGACAAACCGGGAAGCACTACGCCGGTTTTATCAAAAGCAATATACGTGAATACGGCATGCTGCTATCGCTGATCGCGATCATGGCGTTTTTCCAGGTGATGACCGACGGCACCTTGATGAAGCCGCTCAATCTGACCAACCTGCTTCTGCAAAACAGCTACATCGCGATCATGGCGCTCGGCATGTTGATGGTCATTGTCGCCGGGCATATCGATCTGTCGGTCGGCTCGGTGGTCGGTTTCATCGGGGCACTGGCTGCGGTGCTGATGGTAAATTTCCATGTGCACTTCCTCATCGCGACCGTGATTTGCCTCGCGGCAGGTGCGGTCATCGGCGCAGCACAAGGTTATTGGGTGGCTTTTTTCAGGATGCCTTCATTCATCGTGACGCTTGCGGGCATGCTGGTGTTCAAGGGCATGACGCTTGCCTTGCTGCAGGGCCAGTCGGTGGGGCCGTTTCCGGAATCGTTCCAGAAGTTGAGTTCGGGTTTCATACCCGATCCGTTTGGCGGCGTCGACTTGCGCCTTACCTCACTCGCAGTGGGCATCGTGGTCGCCTGTGCGCTGCTGTTTGTGAAAATTCGCGCGCGTGTCAACCAATCCCGGCACGGCATGGAAGATGAGCCGTACCCATTCTTCATATTCAAAAATCTGGTATTTGCGGCGGTCATCGTTTACTTCAGTTATCTGCTGGCGACCTACAAAGGCATGCCGAATGTGTTGATCATCATGTTCGTGCTGATGGTCGCCTACACCTTTGTGACGAACAGGACCGTGCTGGGGCGCCGGGTCTATGCGGTCGGCGGCAACGAAAAGGCGGCTAGGCTGTCGGGCATCAAGACTGAGAGAGTATCGTTCTACACCTTCGTCAACATGGGCATGCTGGCGGCACTGGCCGGCCTGATTTTCGCGGCGCGGCTGAATACCGCGACCCCGAAAGCAGGCACCGGTTTTGAACTGGATGTGATCGCGGCCTGCTTCATCGGCGGCGCATCGGCCTCGGGAGGCGTCGGCAAGGTGATGGGGGCGGTGATCGGCGCCTTCGTGATGGGCGTGATGAACAATGGCATGTCGATCATGGGGATCGGCATCGATTATCAGCAAGTGATCAAAGGACTGGTGCTGCTGGCCGCTGTGTTTGTCGATGTGTATAACAAAAACAAATAGAGGCGCGTGTAGTTTGTCTAGTCCGCAGACTGATTGAGGTGGTCTGCGAGGGCTCGCCGATTAGCATCCTATTTAATCGCACTGCTTCAGCGATGCCAGGACGTGATCGCGAAGAACGCGTGCGCGCGCCGGCTTGCATAGCCGCGCGCGCAGAGTGGATCACCGTTCACCGCACGTTCCCACATATCACCCAAGACCTTTGGCCTCGGGGCGTCGAACCAGCTTATTTCTTCTTCGTGCGCACCGGCTTCGCGACCCACGTGCTATTGATCTCGTCATAGCGATGCGTGCGATTGAACTGCCGAGTCTCGTTGCGCACTTGCTCGCGCGATAGTGTGCTCATCTTGCGCGGCTTACCCTTCAACGACACCCAACTTGAGGTGGCGTCGTCCCAGCGGTTGTTGCGCAGGAAGTCGTTGCGCTCGGCCTTCACGTCGGCCCGCGGCTTCATGCCAGTCGGCGCGTCGATGCCCGGCTTCAGGACCCAATTATCGATGTCGGGATCATATTCGTGGGTCCTGAGAAATTCGTCTCGCTCCATCTTGACCTGCTCACGCGTCACGGACGTAGCGGGCTTGTCGCCAGTATTCTGCGCTGTGACCACGCCGGCGGTGGATGCCACGAATAGGCCAGCAAGGAGAAGAGACATTACTCGCAAGCGTTTCATTTTGAATCCTTCATTCTTGTTTGAACAGCGGTTGTTGATCATTGGATCCTCGACCTGTCATTGCGTATGCCGCTTGGCGAGGACTGCCGTCCCGATTTTCCGATAATGCCGTATTGGATAGTTCCTCGGGCTTCCAATGTTCCTCTCGATTTCATTGAGAGAAATCGAGCTTCCACTTTAACTCATCAACCCGCTACGCCATTGACGTTCGTCAAACTTCCTGACGTCAATCATCGCCACGAGTACAAAAACGGGGCTGGAGCGGAGAAATTGCGCTGTGGCCGCACCGTGGTTACTGGTCCGCGGCGTCAGTGTTGCGGTCTTTGCTGTCGCCGGTACCGCCTTCCTTGGCGGGCGTATCGTCAAGATAGCGTTCGACCAATTCAAAAAAGCGTTTATATAGTCGTCCACTGGAGATGGTTTCGCTGGCGACTTTGACGAGCGAATCATTGGTGGCCCCAATCGGCAATGAAACCGAGCCCAGGACGCCGACGCCAAGGCTGGCGCTGGTGCTGCTTTTCTTCAACGAGTAGCGATCGCGCACGGCATTCGCGAATATGGTGGTGCTGTTGCTGCCCTTGCTGTTCGGCGCACAAACCACGTTGAACTCGATTTCGACGTGGCTTTCGCCGTTCGGCTGGAATTTCCTGCGCCCTCTTACCGCCGCATCGTTCGATTCGCTGATGACATAACCTTGGCTGAGCAGTGCGCGCCGCGCCGCCTCGCAACCGGTTTTTCCGGTTCCGGGCACGCTGCGCGCGAACACGCCGGTTGAACCAAATTCTTCTTGTTGATTGGCGACATCCGCGGTGGTCGAGCAGCCATTCATGAACGCGATGGAGAATAAGAACAGACACGATAAAACGTGTCGCCGGTACTTGAACATAAGAAATCCTATGCAGCGTGCAATAGTGGGTGGGCATCGGCCGGCTAACATCTATGGGCCGGGTCGAACGCGTGTGCGTTTGCACAAGGGATAGATGCCAATGGGCAGTGCAGGTTCAACAAATAGTATGGCAGAACTGCGGCCTAAGGTTGAATCACTGGCGGCAATACCCCGCGCAGATGGCTCGGACACGGCGGGGAAGCTCGGAGACAGCACGGGAAAGTGGTGTGCGGGCGAATTGCCCTGCACACCCGCCGCAATCACGCATATCGGTTGCGTGTATTCCAGACAAGTACATGATACAAATACGCGCGTTTCCTGGTTTTGACTTAAATCAAGCAAACGCGCCAACGCCATCAGGCCTGCTACGCCGCAAGCTCGATTCCGGATGAATTTACCTGCCAGGATTGCGCACTATAATTCACCCACCTCGCCCACATAGGCCAGGTGGGTGAATTACAATGGCGCGTTGTAATTGTCCAGTAGCAGTTTTAAGGTTCCGTGGTGTGCGACCAAGTTCGCGGGACGAACTCTCACTACCCCTCATCGGAGAGCACTCAATTTTATGGCTTCACCCAACGACACCATCAGCATGGCCTTGTACTGCGATTTCGAGAATGTCGCACTCGGCGTGCGCGACGCGAAATACGACAAGTTCGATATCAAACCGGTGCTGGAGCGGCTGCTGCTAAAGGGCAGCATCGTCGTCAAGAAAGCGTATTGCGACTGGGACCGCTACAAGGAGTTCAAGGCGCAGATGCATGAGGCATCGTTCGAGCTGATCGAAATACCGCACGTGCGGCAGTCCGGCAAGAACTCGGCCGACATCCGCATGGTGGTGGACGCGCTCGATCTCTGTTACACGAAGGCGCACGTCAATACCTTCGTGATCATCAGCGGCGACTCGGACTTTTCGCCGCTGGTCTCGAAGCTGCGCGAAAACGCCAAGTACGTCATCGGCGTGGGCGTCAAGAATTCCACGTCCGACCTGCTGATTGCCAACTGCGATGAATTCATTTTCATCGATGACCTGGTACGCGAAAGCCGGCGCACGGCGGCCACGCGCGCGGTGCGGCAGGCGCCGCCAGCGGCCCGGCGCGCGCCCGATGACGAACATCGCCCGAAGGAAGAGCTCGAAACACGCAGGAGTCGCGGCATCGACATGGCGGCGGAGACGTTCGACGCACTGATGGCAGAGCGTGGCGACAGCGGCAAGATTTGGGCCTCGGCGCTGAAACAGGCGATCAAGCGCCGCAAGCCCGATTTCAACGAGGTGTACTTCGGCTTCCGCACCTTCGGCAACCTGCTCGAAGAGGCGCAGTCGCGCGGCTTGCTGGAAATCGGCCGCGACGACAAATCGGGCGCCTACGTGTATCGCAGCGGCCGCACCACTGGCGGCAGCGACGCAGCGGCAGCGGCAGCGGCGCCGGCGCCGGTGTCGCTCGACCTCAGCGCAGCAGCACCGGACGGGGGCGGCGGCAAGCATGAAACGCGGCGCAACGCGCGCGGCGGACGCAAGCCGAAGCCAAGCGACGCGACGGCGTCGATGGCGCCATCGGCCACGGTTGCGCCGGAATCGCCCATGGCGATTCCGCAGCCGGTGCCAACCGCAGCGGCGGAAATCACGGCCGGCAATGAACCGCATCGGCAGGGGCGCGGAGGCCGCAAACCGGTGCAAAAGAAGACGCAAACAGCCGTGGCAATGGCTGTGATACCGGCGGCCGCTACCGTGCCGGAAACTGTCGTGAGCGCGCCGACGCCCACAGAACCAGTAAAGACAGCCCCCAAGGCCGCGCGAAAGCCTGCTGCGCGCCCGCGGCGTCCGCGCAAATCAGAGGTGCCTCCGCCCAGCGACTGAACAAGAGGAGGATGCGGTCACCGCGCTCGGGCCGGACGCCGCGACGCTGGCGGCGTGCCGGCGAATATCCCGCCGAATGAGCAGAGATGAATGACCCAATGCGGAAGCGATGACAATCCGATGGGCTACGCTTTTCGTAGCCCATTCTTTTATCTCCACCGCCTACCCGAGCACGACCACATGTCCCTTGCGCGGATCGATCCGGCCGCCATGCATGTCGTCGATCAATTGCTGCGCCGCCTCGAAGCCGCGATGCTGCTCGACCTCCATCCAGCCATCCTGCGGCGCGCTGACGCGCCGGATGAATGCCAGTTGCACCTCGTTGAAGCGCTGGTTGACGACGTCATGGCCCCAGTCGATATTGCGCTTCTTGATTTGCACGGGCGCGAAGTAAAACTTCGGTTGCGGACCGGGCAGGCCCGTGTCGCGCAGGAATTCCGTGTTCTGCGCCGAGCCGGCGAAGCAGTCGTACCTCAAGGCGTCGCCGAAATGATGATGGATGCGCGCGCGCAGCGCCTCGTCGCCGGAGAAGTCGAGATACAGCGTGGCTTCATCCCTCGGCATCGTCGCCAACTCGTCGTAAGTGACGACCTCGTCGTAGCAACCGAGGCCCTCGACGAATGCTCGGTTACCGTTGGACGTGAGCGCGATCAGCTTGATGTCGTATTTGCCGTGCAGGCAAAATGCAGTGCCGTAAGCGGTCTTGCTGGAGGCGCTCGAAATCACCATTTGCTTGGCGCCGAAGAAGCCGTTGTCCTGCAAGAAATCGGCGCCCATGAACGAGGTGATGAACAGCGGCCGCACGATCATCTGATAGTTCTCATCGGCGCGCGAATAGGCGGCATCCTGGCTGCAGCGCATGTACTGGTTGTAGGCGGAAGTCAGCACCAGCCGGTGTTCCGAACCATCGTAAAAGCCGCGCGGCGTGATGCGCACTGCCTGCATGCGGATGTGGCTGGCGATCGGGAAATAGCCGTAGAAGCGCTCGCCGACTTCGACGCCCGACACGGTCGATGCGACCACGTCGGCGAAGCCCCATACCGGCATGTGGCCCCATTCGGGATCCTGGGTCGGAAAGAAATCCCAGTATTGCATGGCGTCGCCGAACGCCGCGTACGTGATGTTGTTGGTAGTGATCGCCGCGCGGTCAATCTTCAGCAGCACGTCGCCGGGCGGCAACGGCAGCGCCAGTTGCATGGTCTCCACGCGGCTCTGGTTCAGCGCGTTTTTGCGGGTCAGCAGCCGTGTTACAGTCAGTGTGTCAGTCAGCGTGTCAGTCATCTTGCCCTCTTTCGTTAATGGATGCCTCCAATGTACCAGCGCCGTTCTGCCGTCAGGTTCGGAAACCAGCCATGACTTCGCCCGAATCCAAGACCGGCGTTACGCCCGTGAGCAAGCCGCTGAAACGGCCGTCGCAGGCTCGCGCGAAATTCACCGTGCAGGCGATCTATGACGCGTTTGTTCGGATTTGGCAAAGCAAGGGCTGGGACGGCCTCACGACGCGCGCGGTGGCGCTGGAGACCGGGATCTCGGTCGGCACGCTGTATGACTATTTCCCCAATAAGCAATCGCTGCTGTCCGGTTACGTGCGGCATTGCATCGACGTGTTGCTGGAGGCGATCGAGCGGCAAGTGATCCTGGCGCCGGACTTGACCTGGCAGCAGCGCGTGCAGCGGCTGGTTCGGCTGACCTGCGGCATGGACGTGCCGGAGCTGCCCTACTTCGATTCCGGCATGCTGGCGCTGGAGCACCAGATCGCCGCGCCCAAGCATCATCGGCGGGTCTATGAGGAACTCTCGGCGCAATGGCAACGGGCATTCGATGCCTGCACCGACCTGCCGCGCCGGCCCGACACGACCACGGTGAAGGCGCTCTACCTGGCCGTCTGGGGCGGGCGGCGTTATCTGCTGCTGGCGCAGCCGCAGGATATCGAGGCCCAGACCTGGGTGGCGCAGATGGAGGGCATGTGCCATGCCGCCCTCTCGCAGCCGGCAAGCTGCTAGTTCCTCGCGTCAAGCCATAGGGCGCAGCCGTGCCGTGAAATGCCTCAGCATCGGCGGCTCGTACACGAACTCCAGCCCACGAATCCGCGCCGCGCGTGCCGCAGTCGCAATCAATGCATCGGCAACATAATCCATGTGATCGTTGGTGTAGACACGGCGCGGAATCGTCAAGCGCAGCAGTTCCAGCGACGACGGTTCCTGTTCGCCGGTCCGCGGATTGCGGCCGAGCAGCAATGAGCCGATTTCAACGCCACGCACGCCGGCCTCGATATACAGTTCATTGGCCAGCGCGTGCGCTGGAAACTGATGGGCTGGAATGTGCGGCAACAGCTTCGCGGCATCGATAAAGACGGCATGCCCTCCGGTCGGATATTGAATCGGTATGCCGGCTTCCCGCAAACGCTGGCCAAGGTAAGCCACCTGTCCGATGCGATAACGCAGGTGGTCTTCGTCGGTGCCTTCCATCAAGCCGATCGCCAGCGCCTCCATATCGCGCCCGGCCAGCCCGCCGTAAGTGATGAATCCTTCCATCGGCACGCAGAG
>DHXL01000289.1:0-490 GCA_002415335.1 Oxalobacteraceae bacterium UBA5157 | reverse complement strand
CCGACATCGTGAACATATCGGCGCAGGCAAACATTTCGCGAATGATAGCGCGCACGGTGTGCGCCGCATAATCGGGTTCGCGCTGCTGGATAAACCACGCATTCTCCGCAAAACGCGCGGCATCGATCACGACCGGGATGCCGTGGCGGCGCGCCAGTGCGCTTGCGGCGCGCATATTCGCCAATGAGACCGGTTGTCCGCCCGCACTGTTGCAGGTGATCGTCATGATGAGCGCGGCGACATTCTCCGGACCGTTGACCTCGATGGCTTCGGCCAGCCTGGGCAAATCGAAATTTCCTTTCCAGTCATGGTATGTGGTCGTGTCCAGCGCCTCGGGCGTCAAGAGATTGACGGCCTGGGCACCGGCCAGTTCGACGTGTGCTTTCGTCGTATCGAAATGATAGTTGGACAGAAACACCGGCTTGGCGCCGCGTACGCGCCGGCGCAATACGGGAAACAGGATCTGTTCCGCACCGCGGCCCTGATGGGT
>DHXL01000234.1:3716-3892 GCA_002415335.1 Oxalobacteraceae bacterium UBA5157 | reverse complement strand
GAGCTGGAGTTGACCTATAACTACGGCGTGGACAAATACGAAATCGGTAACGCGTACGGTCACATCGCGATCGCAGTCGAAGGCGTGTACAAGACGTGCGACGCGGTCAAGGCGCAAGGCGGCAACGTCACGCGCGAAGCCGGACCGGTGAAAGGCGGCACGACCGTGATCGCGTT
>DHXL01000234.1:1399-3517 GCA_002415335.1 Oxalobacteraceae bacterium UBA5157 | reverse complement strand
GGCGGCACGACCGTGATCGCGTTCGTGCAGGATCCGGATGGGTACAAAATTGAGTTGATTGAGCGGAAGCCAAGCTGAGCGCGACGTATCGAGCTGCGCGCGATACGGGCTAGGCAGATACGGGTTAAACAAACAGTCTACAGAACGTAGTCGCGCCGAAGCTTTTGACCTGCCCGCATTGGACGGCCACCGGCCTCAACTTAGTCAAAAGATGTGTAGATACCTATGCTCCCTTCAGCGGGAGAAGGGAGCATAAAGTCATCCGTCATCATCAAGGACTTCTTTGCGATCACCTGCACGCCGGGCAGTCGCTCAAGGTGGACCAGAAATGAGGCCCGGTCGGTATCGCCCTCGACGCCAACAGAAATTGGCGTCCGACCCGCTGCTGAGAAAGCTCATGCCGATCCTTGAAGCAACGCTCTGACCGGACGCAAAATCGGCTGGCGTGACCCCGACACGCCACGCGCCCCTGTCACACGGCTACACCGAATTATCAAACCATTGCAGGGCACCATGCCAAGCATCGTTTTCCAGGTACGTCTCGTTGAACGCGCCTTTTGTATAGTCGCGAATGACCTCCTGCCAGAATGTCCGTGCCACTGTGTTCAAGGGAATTTGTCCGATTTCCCACTTGCCCGGCATATTGTCGAAAATGGCAATCGCCGCTGCACGCGCCACGCCTTGCCGCCGATATTTTCTCACGACGAAAAACTGCGCCATCCAGCGCTCGTTTTCCGGCAAGCAAACATCGTTATTGACCAACGCGAAACCGACGTATTTGCTGTCCACCGTGAAAACGTACGCGGCATGGGTCGATTCGCGCCAGTAATAGTCGAGGGTGTAGTAACCAAACAGTCCATGCTCATCGAGTTCGTAGGGCCAGTATTCAGACAGGTCGTGGAGATAAAGCTCCAATAGATTTTGGATTGCCAATCGATCGGATTTCTCGGCTCTTCGTACAATTACATTCACCAACGCGTTCTCCTTATGTTTTGAGCCAATTGGGGATTTCGAAGGTCCCACCATCCCGCCGCAGGACTACTGTGACACGACAATATACCGACGCTGTTTTACATAATAATTGTACCGCACCGAAGTCGTAGCGCGCCCTTGCGGAGCAGCATTCGCGCAATGCTCAAACCGGCGCACTTTTCGTCATCGCTGACGATCGATTTTGTCAGCGCATTGCACAGCGCCTCATCTAGGGATACGGTGCCGTCGAACGCGTCCAGAAGGCGTGATATCCAGGGCTCGTTGGCGGCAAATACAATGTCCTGGTCAGGCTGAGGGCCCGCAAAGCGCAACAGCATGCGGCCCCGCGCCCCCGCGCCCCCCATGCGACTCCATGATGTATCGCCAGCCGGGCGCGAGCGCAAAGAAAAGTGCGTCGTGCGAGGGAGACGTCAGTCGAAAGCGGCCCAGATAGAGCCTGTCCATTTCCGTAAAGAGAAAGCAGCGCAACGCATCGTACGGCGACTCGACGATCGGCATGCCACGCAAGTTAAAAGAGGTATTCAACACGAGGGGAATGCCGGTGTGCTGATGGAACGCCTCAATGAGACGGTAATAAAGCGGCTCATGCCGGGCGTCGACAGTTTGGATTCGCGCCGTGCCATCGATATGGACGATCCCTGGAACACGCGCACGCCATTCCACGCGCACGGGCGCCACGAACGACATGTAGGGACTGGGCGCATCGAACTCGAAGACCTGCGACGCAGCCTCGGCCAGCACGCTGGGCGCGAAGGGCCGGAATCCTTCGCGAAACTTCACTTTCGCATTCAGCACGTCTTTGATATCCGCGGAACGCGGGTCGGCGATGACGCTGCGATGGCCGAATGCGCGCGGTCCGTACTCGCTCCCCCCTTGGCACCACCCGATGATGCGCCCCTGCGAAAGAGCAAGGGCAGCATCCGCGGCCAGGTCGCCGTCGTGTTGGAACCGCTCATATGGCAGGCCCGCCCGCTGCAGCAAATCAAGACGGATATCGTCGCCATAATCTTTCCCGCTGCTTGCATTTTGTATCGGCTGGACCGGCACGTGCGGTGCAACTTTTAAGTGTCCGTAGTAGGCAAGGCCGATCGCCAGGCCGTTGTCGGCCGGCGCCGGCGGGACGAA
>DHXL01000234.1:0-1223 GCA_002415335.1 Oxalobacteraceae bacterium UBA5157 | reverse complement strand
TCGGCCGGCGCCGGCGGGACGAACACGCGACTGAAGGCGGTGTGCGCCAGTATTTTCCCGTTAGCAACACAATTCATCGCCACGCCACCCGCCAG
The DNA here is from genome assembly GCA_002415335.1 of Oxalobacteraceae bacterium UBA5157. GTDB lineage: Bacteria > Pseudomonadota > Gammaproteobacteria > Burkholderiales > Burkholderiaceae_D > UBA5157. Next base: position 1,128 of record DHXL01000234.1, on the reverse strand, counting down.
GCAAAGGTTGGCCGCGTCCGTTGCGCTCTGCAGTGCCTGTGCCAAGTGCACGAGCGCGTTCTCGACTTCACTCTGGACCTTGAATGCCACATCCTTGGCGTATTGGCTGATGCACTCCTCATTTTGAATCAAGACGTCGCGCTCGCGCCCCTTCTCGAACCGCCTACCGTTGCCGGACCGAACAAGCCAATCATGAAAGCCGCAAAAATCAAGCGCGAATTGATCGCGGCCAATCCATGGCGCAAGGAGATCCTCGTTTGGCGCGCCGTATGGCGCAAGCCCCATCGTTTTACCCGCATCTGCAATGTCGAGATCGCGATTGCCGAATCCGAGCATCATGCTCACATATTCGTAGGTCCAACCAATGCCGGCATTGAATACGCCGTGGCGCCGCCACGGATAGCGATTCTTGAATATTTGCGCATAGTCTCCCTGGCGATTCTTAAACAAATAGCCCGTTTCTGCCTCATACGTCTCATTCGAGCTGTCGCCATCGCCGTCGACGATCATGACCGCAGCAGTGTCGAAAGGACTGGCCAGAAATGTCGAGAGTGCGTGCCAAAAGTGATGTGCCCCATGCAGGGGTTCGTCGGCAAAAACGATTTTCGATGTATCCCGAATCGGGAGCATGCCACGCGCGCGCTGCAGGTAACCTGGCAACACGAATGCATCGATATCATCGATCCCGATTTCTCCGGCATCGAGGCAATACTGAATCGACGCCCATGGAATGTAGCCGAAAGAAAAATTGAATTGATTGAAGAGTTTCTTGAACTCGGCCGGTAACCCGTGGCGATAACGCGTGAGCCGTTCCTCCTCGATCACGCAGACGACCCGGCCATCGCGCATCAAGCACGCGCCCAAATCGTGTCCCAATGACACGCCGAGGATGTTGATCGACCGTTGCGGGGCCGATGCGGATTCAGATGCGTTCGTAATTATAGTCATGTCCAAAAGTTGAAATGTCGTTGTTTAATCAGGTAGATGGGGCCCGCGGTCCGACGATCCGGTACGCACTACCAAGCCGTTGTGTTGCAGCCAGACCTGCAATTGATGGCGCCACGAGCGCGCGCATCGCCTAGCGACGCATTTTCCGCAGGACGCGATCTAGTGTAGTGCGTCAATTAG
>DHXL01000169.1:3755-15611 GCA_002415335.1 Oxalobacteraceae bacterium UBA5157 | reverse complement strand
AAGCATGCAGGAGCAGGCCGCGATGCTGGCAGAAGCGGTGTCCGTATTCAAGCTGGAAAGCGGCGCCGACACATCGGTGGACCGATCTGCGATGCAGCGGGCCGCCGCGCCCCAGCCCGGGCAGAGGGCGATCCCGGCTTCCCGCGTGATCGCAATGCGCGCCGCGCCGCCGGCAAGACCAAGGCATGCTGCCCTCGCTGACGGCACCAGCGGTACAGACGAATGGGAAGAATTCTAGTGGTGGACTCAATGCGGATGAGAACTGGACTCGCAGCGTATCGCGGACCAGCTTTCCCGTTGCGGCGAATGCAGAGTCGGACATCTTGAGAGGGGCGCAATGAAGATCTTTCGGCACAGGGAAATTTGCTACCTGGCGGCGCTCGCCGCTGCGATAGCGGTGAGCGCCATGCTTGCCTTTGTTGGTGACTGGCTGCTGGGCAGCACCGTGGGGCCGGTGTTGCTGGCCTCTGTCGCCGCTGGCGGCGGTGCATTGGCCGCCATTTTTGTGGCGCGCGCCGACGGCAGCGGCGCTACCGAGTTTGCCGTCCAAGTGGGGCAGCAGATCGATCACATCATGATCGGTGCCGCCGAAACTTCTTTCTTCGTCGATTCAGTGAAGAAGAACATCGAGCAGGATGTCCATACCATCAATGGTATCGTCACCAGCTCGGAACAGAATGCCAGCACCACGGAGCAGATTGCGGCGAACGCCGAACGCGCCTCCAAAGTCGCCGCCGACGTGCGCAATGAGAGTGTAGCGGGTCGCGCGGAAGTCGAACGCGGATTGGACAAAATCAATCACGCGCGACAGGACGCGCAAGCGGCATCGATCATGATGACCTCTCTGCAAGAGAAGTCGCGCCGCATTCATGTCATTACCGAAGTGATCAACGAGATCGCTGCCCGCACTAATCTGCTGGCGCTCAATGCTGCGATCGAAGCAGCGCGGGCCGGGGAGCACGGCCGTGGTTTCGCCGTGGTTGCCGGCGAAGTTCGGCAACTGGCGCAGCGCACGAAATCGGCCACCGACGACATCGGCGCCATGGTACGTGAAATCAATGACGAGGCGGAGCGCGCGGCGAACGGGATGACTTCGTTAACCCTGAAAGTGGGCGAGGCGGCGCAGAACGTCGAACGCGTTCACACTTTTCTGGGCAATATCGAGAGTTCGGCGGGGACTTCCGAAGAAGAGATCCAGCAGATCGCCACCGCCTCGCGCGAACATGTGGCAACGACGCATATTATTGCGGACGCAATCTCGCAGATTCGCGACAGTATGTTGTCGACCGAAACCGAACTGCCGCGCGCTGCCGGTTCTGCGATGGTATTGGCCGAGCGTGCGGAAGCGATTTATGATGCATTGGCTGGCTCCAATGTCGAAACATCGCACGATGAAATGCGCAAGGTGGCGCAAGACGCGGCAAAGGCGGTCCAGCGAATTTTCACGGAGGCCATCGCCGCCGGTCAGATTAGCCAGGAAGCGCTGTTCGACCGCCGCTACAAGCCGATTCCGAACACCAATCCACAGAAGCATTCCACCAAGTTCGATGCCTTCACGGACCGCGTCCTGCCCGTATTGCAGGAAGGGATACTCGCCGCAGTGCCGCAACTCGCTTATGCCGGCGCGGTGGATAATAATGGCTACTTTCCCACACATAACAAGAAGTTTTCCAAGCCCTTGACGGGCAATTACGATACCGATCTGCTCAACAATCGCACCAAGAGAATTTTCAACGACCGCACCGGAGCGCGATGCGGCGCCAATACCAAGCCGTTTTTGCTGCAGACCTATAAGCGCGATACCGGAGAAGTGATGCACGATCTGACGGTGCCGATCTATGTGGCGGGCAGGCATTGGGGTGCATTCCGAGTCGGCTATCGCTCCAGCGCGCCGGTACAGGCGGCCCGCATAACGCCGGCGAGCGGGCCAGCGCCGGCTAAGAGCAGACTCCTTACTGAACGACCCGCGCCAAAATCGAAGTAATTTGGTAAGAAAGCACCTGAAGGGGAATGCAGCATGAAGCCTGAACGGCAGAATAAACTGGATGCCGTCAAGGAGTTTGATTTCACGACTCAAGACTTTGAACGCGTGCGCGCCATGATCTATCGGCGCGCCGGCATTGCGCTAGCCGAGAGTAAGCAGGAAATGGTCTACAGCCGCTTGGCGCGCCGTCTGCGTGCGACCGGCCTCACTTCATTTGCGGCCTATCTTGACACCTTGGACCGAGAAGAAATCGGCCAGGAATGGGAGGCATTTACCAATGCATTGACGACCAACCTGACATCTTTCTTTCGCGAGGAGCATCATTTTCCCATCCTCGCCGAGCATATCAAGAAGGTCAAGGCGCCGATCGATGTATGGTGTTCGGCGAGTTCGACCGGCGAGGAGCCGTATTCGATTGCCATCACGTTATGCGAAGTTTTCGGCACACTGACACCGCCTGCGCGCATTATTGCAACCGATATCGACACCAACGTATTGAACGCCGGAGCCAACGGCGTGTATGCGATTGACCGTCTCGATAAAATGGCGCCGGAGCGGGCCAGGCGCTTCTTCCTGAGAGGGAAAGGAGAGCAGGACGGCTTGGTGCGAGTCAGGGCCGAGTTGCGCGAGATGGTGACGTTCAAACAATTGAATCTGTTGGCGGACGAGTGGCCGATTTCCGGTTCGTTCGATGCGATCTTCTGCCGTAATGTGATGATTTATTTCGACAAATCGACGCAAGGGAAAATCTTGTCGCGCTTTGCGCCACTGATGAAACCGGACGGACTGCTGTTTGCCGGTCACTCCGAGAATTTTTCGTACGTGACAGACGCGTTCAAGTTGCGCGGCAAGACTGTGTACGAATTGGATCCGCACGACGGCGCGGGGAAACTCGCCATGCAACGTCGAACCTGATGTGGATATGAGACAGGACCCATGAGCAAAGTATTGGAAGAGCAGTTTGCCACGAACATCTATTACGATCGGACGTTCGATCGCGACGCCGCAAAAATTCTGCCCGGCGAATACTACTTTACGGGCAAGGATATGCTGATCGTGACCGTGCTGGGATCGTGCGTCGCGGCCTGCATCCGTGATCGCGTCTCGGGCGTCGGCGGCATGAACCACTTCATGCTTCCAGACGGCGGCGGCGACGCCGATAGTCCGGCCTCGGCGTCGATGCGTTACGGCGCTTATGCGATGGAAGTCTTGATCAACGACTTGCAGAAAGCGGGCGCCAAACGAGAAAACCTGGAGGCCAAGGTATTCGGCGGGGGCAATGTGCTGCGCGGCTTCATCGCCATCAATGTGGGCGAGCGGAACGCTCAGTTTGTGCGCGACTATTTGCGCGCCGAAAATATTCGGATCATTGCAGAGGACCTGAACGACATCCATCCGCGCAAGGTTTACTTTTTTCCGCGAACCGGTAAAGTACTCGTGAAGAAGTTGAAGCAATTGAACAACAACACGGTTGTAAACCGGGAGCAGGATTACGCGACCCGACTTCATTCCAGTACCGTGAGCGGCGAGATCGAACTTTTCTAATCGGCCAACACCGAGGGCAAGGACTAGTGTCATGAAAATCAAGGTATTAATTGTGGATGATTCGGCGCTGATTCGCAGCGTCATGAAGGAAATCATCGGCAGCCAGAATGATATGGAAGTCGTCGGCGTCGCGCCCGATCCGATCGTCGCGCGCGACTTGATCAAGCAAACCAATCCGGACGTGCTGACGCTGGACGTCGAGATGCCGCGCATGGACGGCCTTGATTTTCTTGAAAAGCTGATGCGCTTGCGGCCGATGCCGGTCGTCATGGTGTCGTCGTTGACCGAACGCGGCTCCGAAATCACGTTGCGCGCATTGGAACTCGGCGCGGTCGATTTCGTGGCGAAGCCCAAGCTCTCGATCCAAAGCGGGATGCTCGAATATACCGATTTGATCGCGGACAAAATCCGTACCGCGTCCAAGGCACGCATCAGGCCGCGCCAGACGACGCCGCTCGACCGATCCAGGAACGGAGCCGACGGATCGCTGCCGATGATACGCAACCCGCTTACGAGTAGCGAAAAGTTGATCATCGTCGGCGCCTCGACCGGTGGCACCGAGGCGATCAAGGAATTCCTGGTGCAGATGCCTTCCGACTGTCCCGGCATTCTCATTACGCAACATATGCCGGAAGGTTTTACGCGTTCGTTCGCGCGTCGCCTGGACGGTATTTGCAAGATATCGGTCAAGGAGGCGGAGGATGGCGAGCGCGTGCTGCCGGGACACGCGTATATCGCGCCGGGACATTCACACTTGTTGTTGGCGCGGAGCGGCGCCAACTATGTGACGCAGTTGGACCAAGGAGAGCCTGTGAATCGGCATCGGCCCTCGGTGGATGTTCTGTTCAAATCCGCTGCGGCCTGCGCTGGCAAGAATGCAGTCGGTGTTATTCTTACCGGCATGGGGAAGGACGGCGCGCTCGGCATGCTCGAACTGAAGAACGCAGGGGCCTATAATTTTGCGCAGGACGAATCGACCTGCGTGGTGTTTGGCATGCCCCGGGAGGCGATCGCGATCGGCGCGACGGACGAAGTCGGTGCACTGAATGACTTGCCGGGCATGGTGCTGAATTTCCTGGCGGCGCAGGGCAGCAGGGCATTACGCGTATGAGTGTTCACACAAGCGTTCTAAAAAAGTCCAGCATGAAATCCGCGAGACTAGGTGCATAATAGTAGAGAACTACAGTTGATTTGCCGCTTGAATCGACGATTGAAATGCCGCTAAGGGCAATAACAGTTTAAAGAATTTTCTGGAGCATTCCATGGCTGGTCCGAATACTAAATTTCTGGTGGTTGACGATTTTTCAACGATGCGCCGCATCGTCCGGAATCTTCTCAAGGAATTAGGCTACGTCAATGTCGACGAAGCCGAAGACGGTTCGATGGCATTGGCCAAATTGCGCAGCGAGCAGTTCGATTTTGTCATCTCCGACTGGAACATGCCGGTGATGGACGGATTGACAATGCTGCAAACCATCCGGGCCGATGCCGCACTGTCCAAGCTGCCGGTGTTGATGGTGACGGCCGAGGCAAAAAAAGAAAATATCATCGCTGCGGCGCAGGCTGGCGCCAGCGGCTATGTGGTGAAGCCATTTACGGCGGCGACGCTTGACGAAAAGCTTGCGAAAATTTTTGAGAAACTTGAAAAAGCAGGGGCTTGACGTGGACATGAAGCATTCCGGCTCCGATGCTGTGGCGCCAGACGTATCTGGCCCGGACCACGGCATGCAAGAAGAAATGCTGGTGCGCGTCGGACAGATGACACGGACCTTGCATGATAGTCTGCGCGGACTTGGTTTTGACAAGTTGATCGAAAAAGCGGCACACGATATTCCCAACGTGCGGGATCGTCTCGACTACGTTGCGAAAATGACTGAACAGGCCGCGCAGCGCGTGTTGAACGCGACCGATGCGGCTGGTCCGTTGCAAGAAAAAATTAATGCCGGCGCGAGCGACATCGCCACGAATTGGCAAGCGGTCCTGAACGCGCCTTTCTCCGAGCAACATTATCGCGAGATGGCGGAACGGACACTGGGTTATCTCGACCAGACACGCAGCGCGACTGATATCACCAAACAGCATCTGATGGATATCATGATGGCGCAGGACTTCCAGGATCTGACCGGCCAGGTGATCAAGAAAGTGACCGAACTCGCGCATGGCCTTGAGCAGCAACTGGTGCAATTACTGATCGACTATGCCCCGCCCGAAGTCAGGCGCGAGGTCGGCTCCGGACTCCTGAATGGACCCCAGATCAGTCCGAATGGTAATAGCGAAGTCGTGGCGGATCAGGGGCAGGTGGATGACCTGCTCGACAGCCTCGGTTTTTGACTGCGTCATGATGTGGCGGCGCGCATCGCCGCCTGCCGTTTGAGCTTCAGCTGCAATCAGTTTTATTAGCCCTCCTACGTAGTAGTCTTTGCACATGAGTGACATGAGTTTTATCGTACGCGAGCCGCTGCTCGATTCAAAACAGAAGGTTCTCGGTTTCGAGCTTACCTGGCAAAAGGGCGGTGCCAAGAACGGCAAGTTAGGCGATCAGGAGGTGATCGAATTAATCGGATTTGTCGCCGACCAGCTCAATAACGAGGAATCCGGCTGGTTGATGGGCGAGCAATTGCTCTTTCTGGATGTGCCGCGTGCTGTGTTGCTGAGCGGCGTGTTGAGTGCGTTGGCGCCAAAAGGCGTCGTGCTCACGCTTGATCTGAGCAGTACCGATGAGGAAATGCTGACCGAGGTCAAGGCCTTGCGTGAGCGGGGGTTCGGCATCTCGCTGCGGAACGTCGAAACATTGATCGACGACAAAGCGCTGCTGCCTCTGATTACGCACGTCCAGGCCCGTTTCGATAATAGCGATTTCACCGTCCGCGCCAAGTTCTACGGCGCGCTCAAGCAAGCATCTGTGCAGGTCGTGATGCGTGAGTTGTTCAGCTGGGAGGAATACGACGCTTGCGCTGGGCTCGGCCTCGACGGCTTTGCCGGTGATATCTATTTGACACCGAGGCCGGGCGTCAGAGCCAAAGGGCTCAATCCTGCGCAAGCGATGATTCTGCAGCTGATGGAGATGGTCCGGCAGAACGCCGACGTTCATCAGCTGGAAAGCGTCCTGCGACGCGACGCCGCATTATCCTACAAGCTGCTGCGGTATATCAATTCGGTCGGATTCGGCTTGGGCGCGGAAATCCAGTCGCTGCGGCATGCGGTGACGATGCTCGGCTATTCACCGCTGTACCGTTGGCTGTCGTTGTTGTTGGCGACCGCCAGCAACGCCGGTCAGTCACCGGTCTTGATGCAGACGGCGATCATCCGCGGGCGTTTCGCGGAATTGCTCGGCCACGGGTCGTTGCCGAAAAACGAGGCGGAGAACCTTTTCGTGGCGGGCATGTTCTCGTTGCTCGACAAGCTGCTCGGCGTATCGATGCCGGAAGTATTGGAGAGCATTCAGCTATCGGACGCGGTGGCGCAGGCGCTGCTGTCGCGGACGGGCATGTATGGGCCATTTCTGGCGCTGGCCGAAGCATGTGAAATTGGCAACGGCCAGGTCGGTGAACGGGCGGATGCGCTGTTTGTCAGCCCGCGCCAAGTCAACGAGGCGCAACTGGCGGCGCTTGCCTGGGCGCAGAACCTCAAGCTCTAGCACAGTCTCAGGTCCCGTCGCGCGCCCCGCGCAACGCGCTTGCCCAGGCGCCTCCCTCTTAGAATCCGCTGTCGCCGGATACACCGGAGAAGCAGTGGGAGGTTTCCACTCTTATTCCTCCGATCACTTCAGTTGCTTCTGACCAATAATCGTACCTGACTAGCCTTACCAGAGGCATGACAGGAGTTGGCAGTGGCTGATGATAGCGACCTCGAACGAACAGAACCAGCCTCGCCGCGCCGGATTGAACTGGCACGCGAGGATGGCGACGTGCCGCGTTCGCGCGAATTGGCCACCTGCACGGTGCTGCTGGCGGCCGGTGGCGGACTCTGGGTCGCCGGCGAGAATGTGGTGCGTCACATCAACGAGATGCTGGTGTCGATGCTGTCCTTCGACCATGCACAGGCGTTTGACCTTGATGTCCTGTTGGCGCGCACCACCGCGGGGATTGGCGGCGTGGTGCTGGCTGCTGCACCGGTGGCCGTGCTGCTGATGCTGGTCGCCGTGGCGTCGCCGCTACTGATTGGCGGCTGGCTTTTCAGCGTGAAGGCGTTGCAGCCAAATTTTGGGCGCATGAATCCGCTCTCAGGCCTGGGCAACATGGTGTCGTCGCGCGCCGTGGTCGAACTGATCAAGGCGATCGGCAAGACAGTGATCGTCGGCACCGTGGCGTGGATCGTGATCTCGCACCAGATTGATGCCGTACTCGGCTTGAGCGTCGAGCCGCTGAAGACCGGCAGCGCCCACCTTGTTCACTTGTTGATCAGCAGTTTCATTGCGATCGTGGGCGGCCTGGTGGTGATTGCATTGATCGACGCGCCTTACCAGATGTGGCAATACGCGAACAAGTTGAAGATGACGCGCCAGGAACTGCGTCAGGAAGCCAAGGAATCGGACGGCAATCCTGAAATCAAGGCCAAGATACGCGCACAGCAGCGAGAGATGGCGCGCCGCCGCATGATGTCCGAGGTGCCGACCGCCGACGTGGTGGTCACCAATCCGACGCACTATGCGGTGGCGCTCAAGTACGCGCCGGGCAGCAAGGGCGCACCGAAAGTGGTCGCCAAGGGTGCGGATGCAGTGGCCGCCAAGATACGCGAAATGGCGAGCGAGCATCACGTACCGCTGCTGGAAGCGCCGGCCCTTGCCCGCGCACTGCACAGCCATACCGAATTGGGCGATGAAATTCCGGAAGCGCTCTACACCGCGGTGGCGGAAGTGCTGGCCTATGTATTCCAGCTGCGTACCTACGGTCAGCGCGGCGGCGCGCGGCCGGAAATGCCGACCGACCTCGCGGTGCCGCCGCAACTTGATCCGCAGAACCCGGCGGCCAAAAACCCAGATAGGCGGAAGCCATGAACGCACTGAAGTTTCCGGTTTGGATGCGCGGCCCCGGCTCGCGCGCCGTAGCGGCGCCTGTCATCATCATCATGATGTTGTCGATGATGGTGCTGCCGCTGCCGGCATTCGTGCTCGACATTTTCTTCAGCTTCAACATCGCCCTGTCGATCATCGTCCTGCTGACCAGCCTGTACACAATCAAGCCGCTCGACTTCATCGCGTTTCCGACCGTGCTCCTAGTCAGCACCATGCTGCGCCTGTCGCTCAACGTCGCGTCGACCCGCGTGGTGCTGACCGAAGGACACACCGGCCCGGACGCGGCGGGCAAAGTGATCGAAGCGTTCGGCCATTTCCTGATCGGTGGTAACTACACGGTCGGTATCGTGGTCTTTATCATTTTGACGATTATTAACTTCACCGTCGTCACCAAGGGCGCGGGACGGATCGCCGAAGTCGGCGCGCGGTTTGCCTTGGACGCGATGCCAGGCAAGCAGATGGCGATCGACGCTGACCTGAACGCCGGTATGATCGGCGAAGACGAGGCGCGCCGGCGGCGCAAGGAAGTGGCGCAGGAAGCGGAATTCTATGGCGCGATGGACGGTGCCAGCAAGTATGTCCGCGGCGATGCGGTGGCCGGCATCATCGTCACGATCGTCAACATTATCGGCGGTCTGATCGTCGGCATGGTGCAGCACGATCTGGATTTTGCGGTGGCGCTTAAAAACTATACGCTGCTGGCAATTGGCGATGGCCTGGTTGCGCAGATTCCATCGCTCATCATATCAACCGCGGCCGGCGTGGTGGTGTCGCGCGTCGCTAGCGACCAGGATATCGGCGGGCAGCTGATCAGCCAATTGTTTGCCAAGCCGCAGGTACTGTACATCACGGCCGGCATCATCGGCGGTATGGGCTTGATCCCGGGCATGCCGCATGTCGCGTTCCTGTTGCTGGCCGGCGTGCTCGGTGCGGCCGCTTTCATGCAGACGCAGCGCAATCAACAAGCGGCCGTGGTGCCCGAGCCGACTGCGGCGACCACCGCGCCGGAAGCGGAAGAAGCGACCTGGCAGGATATCGTGCCGGTCGACATGCTCGGCCTGGAAGTTGGGTATCGCCTGATTCCGCTGGTGGACAAGGCGCAGAGCGGAGAACTATTACGCCGCATCAAAGGGATCCGGAAAAAATTTGCGCAAGAAGTCGGTTTTCTTTCGCCGTCGGTGCATATTCGCGACAACCTCGAATTGAAGCCGGCCGCCTATCGCATCATCCTGAAGGGCGTCGAAGTCGGCGCCGGCGCAGCGTACGCAGGTCAGTTCCTGGCAATCAACCCCGGCATGGTGACTGGGACGCTGCCGGGCCCCGCGACCACCGATCCGGCATTCGGTTTGCCGGCGTTCTGGATCGAGGCCGGTCTGCGCGAGCAGGCGCAAGGCATGGGTTACACGGTGGTCGATGCCGGTACCGTGGTCGCCACCCACCTCAATCATCTGATCACGACGCACGCCGCGGAACTGCTGGGCCGGCAGGAAGTGCAGCAATTACTCGACCATCTCGCCAAGGAATCGCCGAAGCTGGTCGAGGATCTGGTGCCCAAGCTGATTCCGCTCTCGACGCTGCAGAAAGTGCTGCAAAACCTGCTGGTGGAAGGCGTGCATATCCGCGACATGCGCACCATTATCGAAACGCTCGCCGAACACGCAATCGTCACGCAGGAAGCGAATGAATTGACGGCGCTGGTGCGCATCGCGCTGGGCCGCGCAATCGTCCAGCAGTTGTTCCCGGCATCGAATGAATTGTCGGTCATGACGCTCGATAACCGCCTGGAGCGTCTGCTGATGCAAGCCTTGCAAGCCAGCGGTCCCGATGGCGCCGGTATCGAGCCGGGCCTGGCCGATACGCTGGCGGCACAAGCCGAAAAAGCGACCCGTCACCAGGAGCAGATGGGCCTGACACCGGTGCTGCTGGTACCGGGGCCTTTGCGTGCGCTACTGTCGCGTTTCCTGCGCCGTGCGCTGCCGCAGTTGAAGGTGTTATCGCATGCAGAACTTCCCGATTCAAAAACAATTAAAGTTACCAGCCTAGTTGGAGGCCAAGCATGAACGTCAAGAAATTCTCGGCAAATACCTCGCGTGAAGCATGGCGCCTGGTGCGCGATGCGCTCGGCCCCGATGCAGTGATCCTGTCGAACAAGACGGTTAACGGCATAGTCGAAATCCTGGCGCTGGCCAGCGAAGACATGTCTTCATTGGCAAGCCCTGCGGCAGACAAGGAGCCGGTCATCTCCGAGTCGACGCTGGCGGCATTTTCCGCGAAGCGGCGGCCCGACCAGGACCAGGCGGCGGGCCTGGCCGGCGCACTTGAAAGCGCGCGCGTCAATGCATTGGCGGGAGCCGTGCCGGGCGCGGATATGCAGGAGGTGATGAATGAAATTCGTTCGATGCGCGGGATGCTCGAGGCGCAACTGGCCGAAATTTCATGGAGCAGCGAGCAGAGGCGCGAGCCGGTCAAGGCTGCGGTATTGCGCGAAATGCTGGCGGCCGGTTTCAGCGCCAGCCTGGCACGTTTCCTGACGCAGAAGACGCCGGCTGGCGGAACCGCGGAAGGCGGCCTAAACTGGATCAAGGCAGTGCTGGCACGCAACCTCAGCATCATGGGTGACGAAAGCGAAGTCTTGGAGAAGGGCGGCGTCTTTGCACTGGTCGGTCCTACCGGCGTAGGCAAGACCACGACCACGGCCAAATTGGCGGCGCGTTGCGTGATGCGCCACGGTCCCGGCAAACTGGCCTTGATCACGACCGACGGTTATCGTATCGGCGGCTACGAGCAGCTGCGAATCTACGGCAAGATCCTCGGCGTGATGGTGCATTCGGTGAAAGACGAGGCCGATTTGCGGATTGCGCTGGATGAGTTGCGCGGCAAGCATACGGTGCTGATCGACACGGTCGGCGTCAGCCAGCGCGACAAGATGGTGGCCGAACAGGTGGCCATGCTGTCCGGCGCGGGCACGCCGATCAAGCGCCTGCTGTGCCTGTCCGCCACCTCGACCGGCGAGACGCTGTCGGAAGTGGTACGCGCCTATCAGGGCGACAAGCTGGCCGGCTGCATCATGACGAAGCTGGACGAGGCGGCCACGATCGGAAATGTGCTTGATGTGGTCATTCGGCAGAAATTGAATCTATACTATGTTGCAAATGGTCAACGGGTTCCGGAAGACTTGCATGTCGCCAATCAGCAGTACCTGGTTGATCGCGCATTCAAGCTGAAACGTGAAACCGCGCCATTCCAGTTCCAGGATGAAGAATTGCCATTGGTCGTGGCCAATACGGCACGTGGCATGAACGAAAAAAGTTGG
>DHXL01000169.1:0-3699 GCA_002415335.1 Oxalobacteraceae bacterium UBA5157 | reverse complement strand
GGCCAATACGGTACGTGGCATGAACGAAAAAAGTCTGCGCGGGGTGATTCTTGGCTAGTTTTGATTTCGATCAGGCGGAAGGCTTGCGGCGCATGCTGGCCGCGCCCAGACCGCGTGTTTTTACTTTCTTGTCGGCCACCGCCGACGAGGAAAAAAGCGCGATGCTGGTTAATCTAAGTGCCTCGCTGGCTCGCGCCGGCAGCAATGTGCTGCTGCTCGACGCCAGTTCCGCGTGGCGCGGCGTCGCGTCGCGGCAAGACGCGTCGAATGCGGCGACCTTGCTGGAAGTGGCACGCCAGGAACGGGCGCTGAACGAGGTGGTGCAGATGATGCCGCAAGGTTTCGGCATCGCCGCGATGACCCGCGGCCCGCTGCGTGCCGCGGTGCAGGATGTCAACCAGGCGCGCCGCCTCGCGAATGCCTTCGGCGTCCTGTCCAGTCAATCCGACATCATGGTGGTCGACGGCGAACTCGATGCGCAGGATGCGTTTCCGATTCCCGCGATGGCGAGCGGCGACATCGTCGTGCAAGTGGCGAATAGTGCGGAATCCATCAAAGCGGCGTATGCAATCATCAAGCGGCTCAACGCGCAATTGGGGCGGCGCCCGTTCGGCGTGCTGGTGACCGGCGCGTCCGATCAGGAGGCGCAACTGGTATATGCCAATATGGCGCGTGCCGCCAGCCGCTATCTCGCGATCGAGCTTCAGTCGATGGGATCGGTGCCGGCGGACGAACACTTGAAACGCGCCACCCGGCTCGGCCGGTCGGTGGTCGATGCCTTTCCGCTGGCCCTTGCATCGGTGGCGTTCAGGCGCCTGGCTGGACGCTTCATGCCTTCCGAGGCGCCACAGCGGGGCTTGCGCGGGATGCCGCTTGCCGGTGCCGGATTCGGGGTGTAACGGATGTACACCGCCGACGGAAAATCCGACAGGAACCAATTGCTGACGCAGCACGCGCCGCTGGTCAAGCGCCTGGCGCATCAGATGAAAGCCAAGCTGCCGCCGAGCGTCGAGGTCGATGATCTGATCCAGGCCGGCATGATCGGCTTGCTCGATGCGGTCAACCGCTATGAAGAAACGCACGGAGCCCAGTTCGAGACTTACGCGGTGCAGCGGATTCGCGGCGCGATGCTGGATGAGTTGCGCAGTAGCGACTGGCTGCCGCGCAGCATGCGCCAAAACATGCGCAAGATCGAGGTCGCGATGAGCGCGCTGCAACAGCGCCTCGGTCGCGCACCGAACGAAAGCGAAGTCGCGAAGCAACTCAAGCTGTCACTGGTCGAGTACCAGGAACTGCTCGGCGAAGGCGGCGGACACCAGCTGGTGTATTACGAAGATTTTCACGACGGTGAGGGCAATGAACATTTTCTCGACCGCTATTGCACCGATGGCTCGGACGACCCGCTGCAGAGTCTGATGAACACCGGGTTTCGCGCGGCGGTGATCGACGCCATCAACGCGTTGCCCGAACGCGAAAAGAACTTGATGGGTTTGTACTATGAACAGGAAATGAACCTGAAGGAAATTGGCGCGGTGATGGGAGTCTCGGAGTCGCGCGTGTGCCAATTGCATAGCCAGGCGGTGGCCCGGCTGCGCGCAAGCCTCAGAGAAAAAGCGTGGACTGGGGTAGCTTAGCGGGGCTGGTGCTGGCGCTGGCCGGGGTTTTGCTCGGACAGGTATTGGAAGGCGGCCAATTGGGTTCGCTGGTGCAACCGGCCGCATTCGTGATCGTCGCACTCGGCACGGCCGGCGCGGTCCTGCTGCAAAGCGGCCTGCCGAATTTCCTGCGCGGGATGCGGATAGTGAAGTGGGTTTTTTCGCCGCCGCTGGATGATTCGAAGGAATTTATACGCGACAGTAATATTTGGAGCAGCACGGCACGCCGCGAGGGTTTGCTGAGCCTGGAGCGCCACATGGAACAGGCCCGCGATCCTTTCATCGCCAAAGGGCTGCGTCTCATCATCGACGGCGTCGATCCGTTCAAGGTGCGCGACATCCTCAACGTCGATATTTCCGTCTACGAGACCGAACACAGACTGGCCGCCAAAGTATGGGAATCCGCCGGCGGTTATTCCCCGACCGTCGGCATCCTGGGTGCGGTACTTGGCCTGATCCACGTGATGGAAAACCTGTCCGACCCGAGCCGCCTTGGCAGCGGAATCGCAGTCGCTTTCGTCGCTACTATCTATGGCGTTGGATTGGCCAACCTGATTTTTCTGCCGATCGGCAATAAGCTCAAGGCGATCGTGAACCAGGAAGTCGTCAAGCGCGAAATCCTGGCGGACGTTTTCGCCGGCATTGCGTTCGGCGATAATCCGCGCGTGATCGAGGAACGCATGGGCAGCTATTCAAAATAGAGTGCAAGCATGGCGCGTAAAAAATTCGACGAAGAACAGGATAGCCACGATCGATGGCTGGTGTCGTATGCCGATCTGGTCACGCTGTTGTTCGCATTTTTCGTCGTGATGTACGCGGTTTCTTCCGTCAATGAAGCCAAGTACCGGGTGCTGTCCGATGCGCTTGGCACCGCATTTGGCAGGCCGCGGGTCGTCCCGGAGGCGCCTCCGAGCGTCGAGCCGGGCCTGCCCGAGCGCCCGAAGCCATTGTCGCGGCAGAAGCGGCGTGGCGATGCCGCGTTGCGCAGGGAAAGAGAACATATGACCGGCATGGCGCGCGACATCCTCAAGGCGTTGTCGCCGCTCGTCAGTCAAGGCAAGGTGAGGGTGACGCAAACCAATCGCGGCGTCAATGTCGAGATTAATGCCAGCGTGCTGTTTGCCACCGGCGACGCCAAATTGACCAGTGAATCGGGACAGGTGCTGAAAGCGGTGGCACACGTGTTGAAGGAGGACGATCATGACATCCAGGTGGAAGGACACACCGACAATATCCCGATCAGTACGCCGATGTTTCCGTCAAACTGGGAACTGTCCGCGGTGCGCGCCAGCAGCGTGGTCAGACTCTTTTTCGACAATGGCATTGCCGAGAGCCGCTTGGTGGCGGTGGGCCATGGAGCGAGTCAACCGGTCGCCAGCAACGATACGCCGGAAGGTAGAGTGCGCAATCGGCGGGTGGAAGTGATGATACTGTCCGGCTTGCCGGAGGTGGTCACTGAAGTGCCGATCGCTGCGGCGCGGAGCCGTTAGGAGAGATTGCGCGGCTGCCCCGGCTGGTTGACCTGCTATCGAGGGCGCCTAGCCGATTACCAGGCGGCGTCCGCCGGCGTGGTTGGTGGTCTGGCCGTCGCGGCCATACAGGCTCCCGCCCTGCGCGCCGCCCTGCAAGACATTCAAGGCGCCCTGGTTGCGCGCCATGTGCCGCGCGATCAGCAAGCCGTTGGTGCGATTCAAGTCCTTGCCGGCTTGTGCCAGCGTCAGCAGTTCTGTCCACGATTTGCCGGTCGCGGCGGTTGCTGCCGGGGTTTTCACCCATGCTCGCATGCCTTCTTCCGCAGCAGTAAATCCGGCCGTGGCCAACGCGCTGTGGCGCACGCGCGCCAGGTCCGATATCGTTGCGACAATCCTTGCTTTTTGTTCGGTCAGCGCAGGCAATCCATCGACATTGGCTGCGACCAGTTGAGCCTGCTCCTGCTTCAGAAGCTGGAGCAGGCGACGGATCCCGTCGAGTTCTTCGTCGAGGCTGTCCGCCGGGCTGGTGCCGAATGATTGCATAGTCAGGCCTTACGTGTATGGACACATAT
>DHXL01000407.1:6527-10105 GCA_002415335.1 Oxalobacteraceae bacterium UBA5157 | reverse complement strand
TACTCGGCGATCTGCGATTTGTCGTCGGACGATTCGTTGATCGGAATGCGGATCTTGCCGCACGGCGAAGTCATCGCTTTTGATTTCAATCCGGTCAACTTCCCTTCGATGTCGAAGTAGCGCACTTCCTTGAAGTTGAACAGGTTCTCGTAGAATTCCGCCCACTCGGCCATGCGGCCGCGATGCACGTTGTGCGTCAAGTGGTCGATGTAAGTCAAGCCGTTGCCGACCGGGTTTGCCTGCGCGCCGGGGATGGCGACGAAGTCGACGTCGTAAATACTGATGTCGCCGATTGCGCCGGCACTGACGCCGCGCGCGCCATCCTTGCCGCGCCAGCGGTCGACGAAATAGATCAGCGAGTCGCCGATGCCCTTGATCGCCGGAATATTCAATTCCATCGGCCCGGTCTTGTTATCGAAACCCCATGCACCCAGTTCCAGCGCGCGCTTGTAAGCGTAGGCGGCATCGTTGACGCGGAATGCAATCGCACAAATCGAGGGCCCGTGCTGGCGCGCGAAACGCTGCGCGAACGAGTCCTGTTCGGCGTTGATCAGGAAGTTGATTTCGCCCTGGCGATACAGGGTGACGTCCTTGTGCCGGTGACGCGCAATGGCGGAAAATCCCATCTGCTCGAACAGTGCACCAAGCGCTATCGGGTCAGGGGCCGCGTACTCGATAAACTCGAAGCCATCGGTACCCATCGGGTTATCCCAAGGTTGGAAATCCATGCCTGTCTCCTGTAGAGCCTGTCTTGTTCTATCTCGAAATTGATCCAAATCAAGTCGAGCCGAATTACCAACATAGTATAGGCGCGCAGAATCAGCATAAGATTGCAAATATTCGCCGAACTGGTAGAATTTGCGCAATAATATTGCCAATATAATTTGAATATTGGTGATTTATGGCTTCCGTGGAACTCGATACAACCGACCGCAAGATCCTGGCTATCCTGCAATCCGACGGTCGCCTGAGCAATCAGGAAATAGCGGAGCGGGTCAATCTGTCGCCGTCGCCGTGCTTGCGCCGCATCAAACGACTGGAGGAGGCGGGCGTGATTCGCCAGTACGTCGCCTTGCTCGCGTCCGAAAAGATCGGCCTGGGCTTGCTGGCGTATGTCAATGTGCGCCTGGAGAAGCATGGCGACGCGCCAACCACCGGTGGCGTGCGCAAGAACCTGGCCTCACCGCGCGCCGATCTGGCGGCGTCGGTCGCGAATTGGCCGGAGGTGGTCGCGTGCTACGCGATGACCGGTGAAATGGATTTTCTATTGCGCGTGCACGTCAGGGACATGGAGCACTTCTCGCGCTTCATGATGGAGACGTTGCTGCGTCATCCGGCGGTACTGGACGTGCGCTCGAGCTTCGCGCTGCAGCGGATCAAGGATACGACGGCGCTGCCCCTGCTTTGACTATTCGCCCTTGAAGCCGGGCAAGGTCCCCAGGAATTTGACGGCGGCGCGGGTGTTGACCTTCAGCGTGTAATCGAGCGACGCCACCTGCTCCTCGACCGCTTCCTGGAGGACGCTGGCTGGATTGGCCGGCAATAATTTCAGGTAAGCATCGGTCTCGCCATAGGTGTGATGAATTTCCATGCCGGCTTTCTTGGCGATGTGAATCATGGTTTGATTGGATGCCAGGCAATGCATGTAAAGTGTGTCGACATCGCCATTGCGGCAATGCATCGCGGCGCGCTCGAACAGCTTGGAACCGACACCGACCCCGCGTGCCGAGTCCGACACCGATACCCCGAACTCGGCGACGCGTTCCTTGATGGTGGCGCTGGTGACGAGCGGCAGCGCTTCGCGCGGCGCAAAAGCGAGATGTCCGACGCCGACCAGGGTCAACTTGCTGTCGTATACGCCCAATACGGTATCGCGCGAAAAATCCATCTTTTGCACATACCGGGTAATCAGTTCATCCGGCAAGACCGTCCCGAAGCGCAACAGCCGATCGCTATCCTCCAGCGCCAGAAAATGCATCAGCACGCGGCGGCGGTCGCGCTCGGACAGCTCCTTCACACGCACCATGCTCCTGATACGCTCTGCAAGGCTGTCGTCCGTTCTGGCCCTTGGATGTCTAAATGCGTCAATTGAATTCATGAGGCGGCTCCTGTTACTGGTGAGACGTTATTGTGCAGCGCACCAATCCATTGTAGGCGAGGACCGGCGCTAAGCCTAGAAATGTGTCCCGGATAGTCGTTTTTTAGCCACCAACCTTGCTTAAACGCAAACTGTTATTGCCGGATGTTAAGTAATACCCACAATTGACCATTTCTTGTGTAGATTCAAGAATGGCTCCTCGAATTCTCACCTTGCTGCAAGGAACAATCATGGTCATGAACTGGCGTCTATTCGTTACCGGATTATTGGCAAGTTGCGCAGTGGCGGCCTCGGTGACAGCAACAACCGCGGCCGCCGAGGATGGCGTCACCGATACCACTATCCTGCTCGGACAGACCGTCGGCCTGACCGGCATCGTGGCGGCGCCGGTCAAGGAAACGAACGAGGGCGCCAACGCCTACTTCAATTCGGTCAACAAGAGTGGCGGCGTCTACGGCCGCAAGATCGAATTGAACACGCTGGACGACAAATTTGACCCTGCGCTGACCAAGGTCAATGCGGAAACCCTGATCACGAAGGACCACGTGTTCGCGCTCTTCCAGGGGCGCGGCACGCCGCATACCCAAGGCATCCTGGCACTGTTGGCGGCGCACAAGGTTCCGCTGGTCGCACCGGGCACCGGCGCCACCGTCTTTCACGTGCCGGTGAACCACTACCTGTTCAACATCCGCGCCAAATACCAGGATGAAATCGCGAAGGCGGTCGAGCAATTCACCACCGTCGGCGTCAAGAGCATCGGCATGCTGCACGTCGACGATTCATTCGGCAAGGATTGCCTCGATGGATTCCAGAAGGCGATGACAGCACGCAAGCTGACGCCGGCCATCATCACCCAGTTCGACCGGGTGAAGCCTGATTACGTCGCGGCCGCGGCTGCCGTGATCAAAGCGAATCCGCAGGCACTGATCATCGCCAGCTCATCCAAGAACACGATTGAGGTGATCAAGGCATTTCGTGCGGCCGGCAGCAGCATACAGATCATGACGCTCTCCAACAATTCATCTGCCGCCTTCGTGAAAGAACTGGGTGTCGCCGGCAAGGGTGTCATCGTGTCGCAGATCACGCCCGCTCCCGATCTGGTGACCACCAGGCTGGCGCAAGAATTCAAGGTCGCCGCGCAAGCCAATGGCGCCACCGTGTCATACGCGGCGATGGAGGGCTATATCAACGCCAAGGTGCTGGTCGAAGGCCTGCGCCGCGCCGGCCGCAACCTGACGCGGGAAGGCTTCATCCGCGCGCTGGAATCGATGCAGCACGTCGACCTCGGCGGCCTGCTGATTACCTACAGCGAGAAGGACCACACCGGCAGCGACTTCGTCGAGCTGACGATGATCGGAAAGGACGGGCGCTTCGTGCGTTGAAATCCGCCACGCGATAAGGATCAATCCGCGCCGCGGCCGATTGCAGCGCTCACTGCCGCGATGCGTGCCGCGCGAATCGCCTCCGCTATCTTCTGCGG
>DHXL01000407.1:759-6367 GCA_002415335.1 Oxalobacteraceae bacterium UBA5157 | reverse complement strand
TCACGATCGTCGCGGCGCGCAGCGCCAGCGCGCGGCCGATATTGCCATGTTCGCGCGCAGTCATCAGCGCCAGGTCGCGGCAGTCATTCGGGATCTTCAGGCGTTCGCATACGGCTTCGACCAATTTCACGCCGACGCCTTCATGCCCGTGGTGGCGCGGCCATTTCTCCGGCGGCGTTGCGCCCTTGCCGAGATCGTGCAACAGCGCCGCCAGCCGGATCGGCAGATTGCGGTTTTGCCGTGCTGCGTAGTCGATCACCAGCATCACATGCACGCCGGTATCGATTTCCGGATGGTGCTGTGCCGGCTGCGGCACGCCCCACAGCGCATCCAGTTCCGGCATGATGCGCGCCAGCGCGCCGCA
Source organism: Oxalobacteraceae bacterium UBA5157 (assembly GCA_002415335.1). Classification (GTDB taxonomy): domain Bacteria; phylum Pseudomonadota; class Gammaproteobacteria; order Burkholderiales; family Burkholderiaceae_D; genus UBA5157. The sequence goes on along the minus strand of DHXL01000407.1, from coordinate 6,003 downwards.
CTCGCGCAGCACCTCGAACATGCGCGATGGCCTCTCTTCCATCAGGCCGCGCGCCAATTCCTGCCAGACGCGCTCGGGCACCAGCGCATCGACCTCGCCGGCGGCCACCATCTGGCGCATCAGTGCATTGGTTTTCGGCGCGACCGCGAAATCGGCGAAGCGCGCGGCAAAGCGCGCCACGCGCAAGATGCGCACCGGGTCTTCGGAAAATGCCGGCGATACGTGCCGGAAAAGTTTCGCGTGCAAGTCTTTCTGGCCGTCGAACGGATCGATCAGCGTGCCGTCCTCCGCCTTGGCGATCGCGTTGATCGTCAGATCGCGCCGGATCAGATCGTCCTCCAGCGCGACATTGGCCTCGGTATGAAACACGAAACCTTTATAGCCGGGTGCGGTCTTGCGCTCGGTGCGCGCCAACGCATATTCTTCATGCGTGACCGGATGCAGGAACACCGGAAAATCCTTGCCGACCGGCGTAAAGCCGCGTGCCAGCATGTCGTCCGGCGTGGCGCCAACCACCACATAATCGCGGTCCTGTACCGGCAGTCCGAGCAATTCGTCGCGCACCGCACCGCCGACGGTGTAAATCTTCATCTCAGTCCGGGTAGACGTCGTAGGCCGGCGAACGTTCTTGCTCCGCCAACGCATCCGCGATCCATCGTGCGACCGCCGGATGCGCGGCAACGCGCTCGACATACGCCTGCAAGGCCGGCGCGAGCGACACGCCATAGGTGCGAAAGCGCATCACCACCGGTGCAAAATATGCGTCGGCAATCGAGAATTCGCCAAACAGGAACTCATGCGGCCCGGACCGGGCCAGGCAGTCTTCCCATATCTCGCAGATGCGGCCGATATCGGCCTGCGCAGCCGGAGTCCGCCCCTTGCCGGGGAAGCCGACCCGAATATTCATCCACATCGCCGCCCGCAATCCGCCAAAGCTGGAATGCATTTCGGCACACACGCTGCGCGCCATCGCGCGCGCGGCGACGTTCGTCGGCCACAGCGCTTTTTCGCGGAACTGCTCGGCCAGATACTCGCAAATCGCGAGCGAATCCCACACGACCGTCTCGCCCGCGATCAATACAGGCACCCGGCCGGCTGCAGAAAATCGCGCAATCTGCGTCGACGTATCGGCCCTCCCGAGGATGATGCGCACTTCTTCGAACGGAATATTGAACGCCGTCATCACCACCCACGGCCGCATCGACCACGAAGAATAATTCTTGGTGCCGATCACCAGCTTCAAGCCGGTATTCTCGGCATCGGTCAAAGTTTGCGACAACGTCGGATCGAGTTCTGTAGTTTGCATAAGTCCTTTCGAGGTAAATGGTCGCGATCGTGCGGCGATAGCATCAGGGCAAGTCGCTGGCGGCAGATCCCTCCGGCGCGATGGTACCCAGACGCGCCTTGAGCGACTGCGGCTTGTCCTGGAACAGCGCGGCGTAGTAGGTCGCATTCGAGAGCACGTTCTTGACGTAGCCGCGCGTTTCCCCAAACGGGATCGATTCCGCGAAAATGGCGCCTTCCACCGGGTGCGTCAGCGTCGAGCGCCACGCCTGTGAGCGCCGCGGCCCGGCGTTGTAGGCCGCGGTCGCCAGCGCCTGCGAACCATCCAGATCGTTCAGCACGAGGTTCAGGTAATTGGTGCCGAGCACGATGTTAGTGCCGATATCGTTAACCTGGCTTGCGGTGAAACCGCTCAGTCCGATCTTGCGCGCGACCAGCCGCGCGGTGCCCGGCATCAATTGCATCAGACCCGATGCACCGACAGCCGAATGCGCGTTCGTCACGAAACGCGATTCCTGCCGGATCAAGCCATAAACCCAGGCCTTGTCCAATCCAAGCGCTTGCGTGGCAGGCTGCATCAAGTCATCGTGCGGCGACGGGAAGCGCTGCGTGAAATCGACCTCGATCCGGGTCCGATCGGAGGTATTCACCATGCGGTCGAGGACGTTGCTTTGGCGCGCAAACTCTGCCGCGGCCAAGTGCTGCCGTTCGGTCATCTTGCGCAACTCCCAATTCCATTCACGGTAGCCTTCGAAGCGCAGATCCAGCGCAAAAAATTTGAGTGCGCGGTGGAATCCTTCGTTCTCGGCCATCGGCGCGATCTCTTCCGGCGTGGCCGGCAGCGCGCGCGCCGGAATCGTGATTTTCTTCCCGAGTTCTTCCAGCGCCAGCTGGCCGTAGAAATTAGCTTGGTCGGCGATCGAGTTGAACAGCACCAGCGCATCCTCTTGCCGGCGCTCGGCGTTCAACGCCCGCCCCAGCCAATACACCCAAGCCGGGTCGTTGCGCAACGGCTGCGGCATTTCCTCCACCGCCGATCTCACCAGTTTCCAGTCGCCCTCGCGTAGCGCGGCCCTCACCTTCCATTGATGCGCTTCGTTCGACAGCGGTGCTCCGGCCGCATTGCGCCAATAATCGGCCGCTTCCGGTGCCAGTTTGAGCGATGCCTGCAACGCAATTTGCGCCCACGCCAGCGCGCGTTGCCTGGCGTTCAGAGACACCGCCAAATCGAGCGCGGCGAGCGCCGGCGCCAGGTCTTTGTTGGCACTGCGGCCCAGTGCCACGATAAATAATTCATGCGTCTTCCGAAAACCGCGAGCCCGGTGGTCCAGCACCTGGTCCGGATGGTCGATCGCCTGCAGCAGCGCGCCGTCCTGCACATCGATCGCCTCACCGATGCGGCGCGCGATGTCGCTGTTATTGGACTCGGCGGCGAGCCGGATTTGTGCCCACGCGTCGTCCTTGGTGAACTGTCCGTCCTGGCTGAGGGTCGTAATCAGCGAGACGCAGCCGTCGCCATAGTTCTTCGGCGCGATCAACAGCGCGCGCGCGTCGCGGGCGACGTCTTGGCCCTTGATCGCCCTCGACATCAACGCATAGCATTTCAGTTCGGTATCGTCATTCAACGCGAACAGGGGGTATTGCTCGTCGAAATTCGCCCAGTCGCCCCGTTGCCCCAATTCGAGCAGCCAGTCGTCGCGCATGCGGTCGCCGATTGCGCTGCCATCGTAACGCGCCAGGAAATCGCGGATTTCCTGGTCGGAAGCATCGTCCAAGCGCGATTTCAACCGATAATAGTCGACATACGAGGGAATGGGATAATTGACAAGCCTTGCCGCCAATTGCTCGGCCTTGACGGCATCCTCGCTGCGTGCGGCATCGCGCAGCGCCATGAAGGTGTCGTCGGCATCGGCCAGGTAGGAGACATGTTTCAGCTTTAGCGGGCGCGCGTCGGACGCCGGCAACACGCAGGCTGCAGTCATCACGGCGAACGTGATGGCAACAAACCTTTTCATCGAAAACTCCACTTAACGACCCTTCTGCATGCGGTATGACATCTTCTAGGATAGCACGCGAGACCGCGGCGACGGCATCGAAAATCATGCGCGAAAAGGCTGATTTGCGACGTCTGCTGCTGGCCGCGCGCAGCGCAATCGCAACCGATGCACGGCGGCAATACGACACTGCGATCGGGGCGCATATGCTGGCGTGGTGGCGCACCCATCCGGTGCGGATCCTGGGGATATTTTGGCCGATGCGCGGCGAACCGGATCTGCGCGACGTCTATGCCGAACTGGCGGCGCAGGGCGTGCAATTGGCCTTGCCGCTGGTAGTCGAACCAGACGCACCGCTGCAGTTTGCGGCCTGGGCTCCCGGCGACGCGCTGGTGCCGGACGCGCTGGGGGTGTCGATCCCGGCCGGTCGCGCGATCCTGCTGCATCCGGAGGCCTTGCTGGTTCCGTGTGTCGGCTTCAATTCCGCACGCATGCGGCTCGGTTATGGCGGCGGCTATTACGATCGCACGCTGGCCGTGGCGCCGCGCCCGTACGCGATCGGTATTGCATATGCCAATACGCTGGCGAGCTTCGATACGGCTGCGCACGACGTCGCACTGGACTGGATAATTACCGAACAGTGTCAGATCGGAGACTGAGCGTGTCGGCGAGGCATGAGCGCCGTCGCGTCGGCAGCGCATGTTCCGCCGCTCAGATGACCGGCCCCTATAACGTCGACGCGCCCAGACGCTTCCAGATCGCGGTCGTCGCGATCGCCTGGTTCAGGCTGTAGAAGTGCAAGCCGGGCGCGCCGCCCGCCAGCAAGCGCTCGCACAATCCGGTCACCACGTCCAGCCCGAACGCGCGGATCGAGTCGGTATCGTCGCCGAAGCTGGCCAGCTTGAGCCGTATCCAGCGCGGAATTTCGGCGCCGCACATGTCGGAGAAACGCGACAGCTGCGCGTAGTTCGTGATCGGCATGACGCCGGCCGCGATCGGCACCGTCACGCCCGCCTTGTGCGCTTCATCGACAAAGCGGAAGTAGGCATCGGCGTTATAGAAATACTGCGTGATCGCCGCATCGGCGCCGGCCCTTACCTTGCGCGCAAAGCTTTGCACGTCCTCTTGCGGCGATCTCGCTTGCGGGTGCATCTCTGGATAGCCGGCGACTTCGATGTGAAACCAGTCGCCGCTTTCGGCGCGGATGAATTCGACCAGTTCGCTGGCATAGCGAAATTCACCGGCACCGCCATAGCCGCTCGGCAAATCTCCGCGCAACGCGACCAGCCGCTTGATGCCATGCGATCTGTATTCCTCCAGGATCGCGCGGATCGACTCCCGGCTGCCGCCGACGCAGGACAGATGCGGTGCCGCCTCATGGCCTTCGCGCCGGATCGCGAGCACGGTATCGAGCGTGCCTTTCTGGGTCGAGCCCCCGGCACCGAACGTGACGGAGAAATATTTCGGATGAAGTTCGGCCAGTTTGGCGCAGGTCATGCGCAGTTTTTCCGCGCCCTCCGGGGTCTTGGGCGGAAAAAATTCGATGCTGAAATTTTTCTGTGATGTGATCATTTATTTCTCTAATAACAGCGAGGACAACGCCCACGAAATGATGCTGTACAGCAGTGCGCCGCCGACGGCGGACCAAAAGCCCGCGACATAGAAACCCTTGACGAAGTTGCCAACCGCCCAAAACAGCAAGCCGTTGATCACGAAGATAAATAAGCCCAGAGTCAGCACGGTGACCGGCAACGTCAGCAACACCAGGATCGGCCGGATCAGCGTATTGATCAAACCAAGTATCAGCACCGCGACTAGCGCTGCCGCAAAGCTTTCGACGCGCACCGATTGCAGCAGGTAAGGCACGGCAAACAAGGCGGCGGCGTTGATCAGCCAGGTCAATAGCAGGCGCATGCAGTTCTCCAAGTATGGTTAGGCCAAAAACCTTGCTCCTCCCATTCGAGAA
>DHXL01000407.1:0-677 GCA_002415335.1 Oxalobacteraceae bacterium UBA5157 | reverse complement strand
CGGCCTGCTCCGCCGTCAGCTCGGTCAACTGCGCGTTGAGTTTCTTCAACTGCAGGCGTGCCACTTTCTCATCGAGATGCTTCGGCAAGGTGTAGACGCCGATCGGATAGGCCTTGGTGTTGGTGTACAACTCGATTTGCGCGATCGTTTGGTTGGCGAACGACGAGCTCATCACATATGACGGATGGCCGGTGCCGCAACCGAGATTGACCAGGCGGCCTTCGGCCAGCAGGATGATGCGTTTGCCGTCCGGGAAAATCACGTGGTCGACTTGCGGCTTGATGTTTTCCCAAGTGTATTGCTTCAATGCGGCGACTTCGATCTCGTTGTCGAAATGGCCGATATTGCAGACGATCGCCTGGTCTTTCATCTGCGCCATGTGCGCATGCGTAATGACGTGGTAATTGCCGGTGCAGGTGACGAAGATATCGCCGTGCGCGGCGGCATAATCCATCGTCACCACACGGTAGCCTTCCATCGCCGCCTGCAGTGCGCAAATCGGGTCGACTTCGGTGACCCATACCTGCGCGGACAGTGCGCGCATCGCCTGCGCCGAACCCTTGCCGACATCGCCATATCCGGCGATCACCGCCACCTTGCCGGCGATCATGACATCGGTCGCGCGCTTGATGCCGTCGACCAGCGATTCACGGCAGCCATACAGGTTGTCGAACTTG
>DHXL01000311.1 GCA_002415335.1 Oxalobacteraceae bacterium UBA5157 | reverse complement strand
AAGGCCGGAGAGTCGTTCCGCTCGCCCATGCGGGTGGTCACCGAAAGAGAAATAATTCAATTCGCAGGGAAATACGACAACCAGCCTGCGCACACGGATACTGAACTCGCCGGGAAGACGATATTCAGGGGACTCGCGGCGAGTGGATGGCACACAGCGGCCATGAGTTTTCAGCTCGTCCTGGAAAGTGGTCTTGACCTGGCCGGAGGAATCGTCGGTTCCAACATTGAAAACATCGTTTGGGCAAAGCCGGTCCGGCCCGGCGATTCACTGTATGTGACCAGCGAAATACTATCCATCAGTCCATCAAGCAGAAATCCCGTGCGCGGTATCGTTCGCATGAAGAACACCACGTATAACCAGGCCGATGAACTGGTGATGAGCATGATCGGCAACGTACTGACAGAAATGGCTCCGGAAATTCGGACAGCAGAATAAGCGAGCGCCTTGCTTCGTAGTTTCCCCGACCCGGGTCATCATGTCACAGTCCGGCATTATTTAGATCGAGTACGCGTTCTGCGCGATAACTCGAGCGCACCAACGGCCCGGCCACCACTTCAATAAAACCTTTGGACAGCGCGAGTGTCCGGTAGCCGCGGAAGGCTTCGGGCGTCACATATCGCTGCACCGGCAGATGATGCAAGGTTGGACGCAGGTATTGACCCAGTGTCACGATATCGACCTGAGCCTCGCGCAGGTCGTCCAGTGTGCGATCGATTTCAGCGTCGGTTTCTCCCAGACCCAGCATCACGCTGGTTTTGGTTAGCGTGGCCGGCGCATAGCGCTTGGCGAACGCCAGTACCTCCAGCGTTTGCCGATATCCGGCTCGCACGTCGCGCACCTGATGCGTCAGCCGTTCCATTGTTTCGAGATTCTGTGCATAGGTGACCAGACCGGCATCGAGGACCGCTGCCACGCTGTCATGATTGCCGGCAAAATCGGGCGTCAGCGCCTCGACCGCCGTATCCGGCATGCGAGCATGTATAGCCCGGATGCACGATGCGTAGTGAGCGGCACCCCCGTCAGCCAGGTCGTCACGATCGACCGAGGTCAGCACCACATAGCGCAACTTCATGAGTGCCACCGCATCCGCAACGCGCGTCGGCTCCAGCGGGTCCAGCCAGCCATGTGGGTTGCCGGTGCTGACCGCACAGAATTTGCAGGCACGGGTGCATACCTCACCCATCAGCATCAGGGTAGCGGTTCCGCGTCCCCAGCATTCGGCAATGTTAGGGCATTTGGATTCCGCGCATACCGTGTGCAGCTTGTGGCTGTTGACCACTTCGCGTACTTCTTCGAACTGCACGCCGGAAGGCATGCGCACCCGCAACCATGCAGGCTTCCGATCGGCGTTAGGGACTTCACTATCCGCATTCGGGCGGATACCGTCCTTGATCGCATGCGTGCCTTCCGCCGTGACGTATTTGCCACCGCTGGGCGAGCGCACGGCAGATGCCAACGCAACTGCCGTGGCGTTGGTGCGGATAGTTTCCGGTTCCTTGCGTGGCATGGATTGATCTTTTTTTAGCAGAGTGCGGTGTCGGGCGTGAGTCGGCTGAAAGTGCGCGATCGGTAGAAGGAACCAATCAGCGATCGAGCGCAACGATTTAAGATGCATTCATTATACATGTTTTATTAGTTCGAGTATTCTATGAGTTGATGACGCCGGATTTTCGATCTTCATTTCACTCTGAGCGATCCTTCAATTTCATTCGCCGCATCAAGCGTCTGTCGCAACTCTCTCAATCAATTTTTTTCCAAACGTCACCGCCTCCGATTTCAATAGCGGCGAATGTCTTGATGTATATCAAGAGAGAATTCCGTTGCGAACATTTACCATTGCGCAGCTTCATTCGCTGATCACCACGAAAGGAATTTACTTAACATGAGCTCAGCATTCACAAAATCGACCGCCAGAAATATCTTTTATGGTGGCGCAGTATTTTTCTTTTTCTTGTTTCTTGCACTGACATTCGACACGATGACAGCGTTGCCGAAACGTGACAATCGGGCAAACCTGAGTGCCTCTGTAGTGCGCGGCAAGAATATCTGGGAAACGCGTGACTGTATTGGCTGCCACACGCTATTGGGCGAGGGTGCGTATTTTGCACCGGAGCTGGGTAACGTGTACAAACGCCGCGGTCCCGAATTCATCAAGGCGTGGATCAAGTCGCAGCCGACCGGCGCGCCCGGACGCCGCCAAATGCCGAATTTCCATCTGACCGATGCACAGCTGAATGACATCGTCGAATTTCTGAAATATACGTCCGAAATCAATACTAACAACTGGCCGCCGAATATCGAGGGTTGATTACGGTATCAAGACAAGATGACGCAAGCGGAGAAAATATAATGCAATACAAATCACAGGCTGTCGCGAAGCCATATTTTATCGCGGCAATTGCCCTCTTCACGGGACAGATCCTCTTTGGTCTGATCATGGGGCTGCAGTATCTAATTGGGGATTTCCTGTTTCCGGCAATCCCGTTCAACGTGGCGCGGATGGTCCATACCAATCTGCTGATCGTTTGGTTATTGTTTGGATTCATGGGAGCCGCGTACTATCTGATCCCAGAGGAGTCGGAACGGGAATTACATAGCCCGAAGCTGGCGATGATCATGTTCTGGGTATTTCTGGCTGCCGGCGTGCTGACGATTCTCGGTTATCTGGCGGTGCCGTATGCCGAATTGGCAAAACTCACCGGCAACGATATCCTGCAAACCATGGGGCGCGAGTTCCTGGAGCAGCCGCTGCCAACCAAGGCCGGTATCGTGATCGTCTGCCTGGCGATGCTGTACAACTTGTCGATGACCATCCTGCGCGGGCGCAAGACCAGCATCAGTCTGGTGATGATCGTCGGGCTGTGGGGTTTGGCGCTGTTCTTCCTGTTCTCTTTCTATAACCCCGCGAACCTCGTCAAGGACAAGTACTACTGGTGGTGGGTGGTTCATATGTGGGTCGAAGGCGTCTGGGAATTGATCCTCGGTTCAATGCTAGCCTTCGTGCTGATCAAGGTAACCGGAGTCGACCGTGAAGTGATCGAGAAGTGGCTCTATGTGATTATCGCAATGTCGTTAATCTCAGGCATCATCGGAACCGGGCACCACTACTACTGGATCGGCGCACCGAAATACTGGCAATGGTGGGGCAGCGTATTCTCTGCTCTGGAGCCGATTCCATTCTTCATGATGACCTTGTTCGCATTCAATATGGTTAATCGCCGACGTCGCGATCATCCGAACAAGGCAGCTGTCTTGTGGGCGCTGGGTACTGGTGTGATGGCCTTTCTGGGTGCCGGTGTATGGGGCTTCCTGCACACGCTGGCTCCGGTCAACTTCTACACGCATGGCACCCAGATTACTGCGGCACACGGCCATCTCTCGTTCTTCGGCGCCTATGTGATGGTGGTACTGACCATGATTAGCTATGCGATGCCCTTGATGCGCGGGCGGACCGCCAACAGCAATCGTGCGCAGCTTGTGGAAATGTGGGCGTTCTGGCTCATGACGATATCGATGGTTTTCATCACGCTGTTCCTGACTGCCGCCGGTATTTTGCAGATATGGTTGCAGCGCATCGCTACCCAGCCAATGTCGTTCATGGCGACGCAGGACCAGTTGCGCTTGTTCTATTGGGGGCGCGAAGCCTCAGGCGTGATATTTTTTATCGGCCTAGTGCTGTACATTGCCAGCTTCTTCATCAAGCCTGCAACGGTGACTGTGGCCAGGGCCAAGGCCGTGGCTGCGGCCTAACCTGGATGCCGGCCCGGCTCGCGCCGGGCCGGTCCGGATATTTTGAACATCAGTGTACAAACCATGCCACAGAAGATCGGCCGCGAGCTACCGGGCGATCTTGCGATGTGGTTCTTCATATTTGCCGAATTGCTGGTGTTCGGCATTTTCTTCCTGGCCTATGCTTTTGCACGCCGCGGCAATGTTGATCTGTTCAATGCCTCCCAGATGCAACTCGACCGGGTTAGCGGTGCGGTCAACACGGTTCTATTAATCAGCAGCAGCTACTTCGTTGTCAGGGCCGTCGAGTGCATCCGGCATGGCCACGGCAAGACCAGCGCGCGCTGGCTCGTGGCAGCCATTGCCTTCGGTGGTTTCTTTGTGGTGCTCAAGCTGTTCGAGTTTGCCGCCAAGTTCGACGCCGGCATCACGATGTCGACCAATACGTTTTTCATGTTTTACCTGTTTCTCGCATTTTTTCATTTCATGCATGTCATTCTCGGTATGGTGATTCTTGGCGCGATCGCGCTCAAGGCGTGGCGCGGCGGTTACAGTGCGGCCGATCATGCCGGTGTCGAAACCGGAGCCGCCTATTGGCATATGGTCGATCTGGTCTGGATCATATTATTTCCACTGATTTATGTATTGCATTGACGATGTCAACCATAAGAATCGCCACCTTTCAATGGACCGCCTTACTGGCGTTGACCGCAGTCACTTTCAGCGTGGCCGAGTTCGGCCTGTCCGGACGCGCCATGATTATTCCCGTGTTATTGGTGACCTTGCTCAAGGGACGGCTCGTGATTGATCGCTTTATGGCGCTGCAGGATGTCGCTGGCCCATGGCGCTGGATCGTGCTGGGATGGCTCGCGGTGGTGCTGAGCCTGATCGGCTTTGCCTTTTGCACCTGAATAACTGGAGACGCAAATGAACGACATGACCACGCACGGCTTCCGGGCTGAAATTGAAGTTCCGTTCTACCAATCGGTTGGCGATGAGTGCGCGTTGTTCGAGTA
>DHXL01000308.1:1905-13052 GCA_002415335.1 Oxalobacteraceae bacterium UBA5157 | reverse complement strand
GTCTGTGCGCTAACGCACATGTGGGCGTGGGTCCGGTACGGAGAAGTGTGGCCATCGGCAATGATCGTTAGCAATAAAGTCTGTATCAGTTCATGCGTAAAGTAATAAAGTCTGTACCGCGCCCGGCTACAGTGTTCTTTGCAGCACTTGCATCCACGGATTGCGGGAAAAATGTCCTTCCTCAAAGACCTCAATCTCTTCCATCAGACGCATCGTTGCGCCGATCATATCCAGGCCCTCAACAATCATCTGCTTGTGACGCGTGCCAAGGGAAAATGGGTAGGAATGGCCATCCGCGCTATGCACTTCCATTTTTTCAAGGTCAATGCTCAGGCGATTGCCCGCAAGAGAAGATATTTCCTTGAGCAGCGAATCAACTTGCTTTTGCTCCAGTACGATCAGGAGAAGTCGGTTGTTTAGCGCGTTTCCAAAGAAGATTTCACCGAAGCTCGGTGCAATCACGGCTTCGATACCAAGCTGCTGCAAGCCCCAAACCGCATGTTCCCTGCTTGATCCGCAACCGAAATTGGGACCCGCAACAAGGATTTTGGCGTTGCGATACTCTGCCTGGTTCAAGATGAAATCGGATTTGGGAGTGCCGTCCGGCGCGAAGCGGAGGTCGTAAAGGGCTCCCTTATCCAGGCCATCCTTCGTAATGATTCTCAGGAACTGCTTGGGCATGATCTGGTCGGTGTCGAGATTGTCGATCGGCAGCGGCGCTGCAATGCCTTCGATAACACGTATGTCACGCATGGTTTTCTCCAGTTTGCGCACGTCGGTAATGCAGCCGGTGATCGCGGCCGCCGCGGCCATCGCGGGGCTCATCAAGTGGGTCCTTCCGCCTCGGCCCTGGCGCCCTTCGAAATTGCGGTTGGTGGTGGAGGCGCAACGTTCTTCGGGTTCCAGCACATCGTCGTTCATTGCGAGGCACATCGAGCAGCCGGGCTGGCGCCACTCGAACCCGGCGTCCATGAACACTTGCGCCAAGCCTTCTTCCTCGGCCTGGCGCCGCACCGCCCCGGAACCAGGCACCACCATCGCCCGCACCGCAGCCGCAACTGTTCGTCCTTTGACGATTGCCGCAGCAATCCGGAGATCCTCGATGCGTCCATTGGTGCAGGAGCCGATGAAAACGCGGTCGATACGCACGCCTGCGAGAGGTGTCGCGGCAGGCAGGCCCATGTATTTCAGCGCATGGGTGATCGTGCCTTTGGCATGAAGATCGGATTCGGCATCCGGATCCGGAATCAGGCCGGTGATCGGCATTGCCTGGTCGGGACTGGTGCCCCATGTCACATATGGGGCGACATCGTCCGCATCAAAAGCGTACTCAAGATCGAATTGCGCATCGTCGTCGGAATATAATTCCCGCCAGCTGAGTACAGCCTGCGCCAGTTCGGCGCCCATCAGGCCGGTCACCCGCTTCGACACATATTCTCTGGTCGTGTCGTCCGGAGCAATCAACGCTGCCCTAGCGCCCGCCTCGACCGCCATATTGCATAGGGTCATCCTGGCCTCCGCCGACAGGCCGCGGATCACCGCGCCGGCAAATTCGACCGCATAGCCGCGCGCGCCCTGCGCACCAATCTTGCTGATGATGAAAAGGATCAAGTCCTTGACCGAAGTGCCTGTTGACAAACGGCCCTCGACACGAATGCGCATGTCCTTGGCGAGCCGGTAGACCAGGGTTTGCGTGGCGAGAATATGCTCGACTTCGGACGTGCCAACCCCGAACCCCAGGGCACAGAGCGCCCCGTAGGTCGTGGTATGGCTATCGCCGCACAAAACGACCATGCCGGGACGGATCATGCCGTGTTCCGGTGCAATGATATGTTCGATGCCTTGCAAGGGGTCGGCGGTGTCGAACAGCTGGATGCCAAACTCCTTGCAATTACGTTTCAGATTACTCGCTTGCAACGCGGAGGCCGGGTCGCTGATCACCCGTTGCTGCACACTGACGGGGTGGGTTGGAATGATGTGGGAGACCACTGCCAGTTGCTGGGCCGGCCGCAAGACCTTGCGGTTCTGTTCACGGAGGCCAGTGAAGGCCTGCGGACTGGTGTATTCATTCATGATGTGCAGATCGGCGTACAGCAGCACATGCTGTTCGTCGACGTGCGCAACGGTATGGGAATCTACCAGTTTTCTGTATAAGGAGCGACGTGGCATCGGTGACGCCTTTCTGGAATCGATCAAGCGGTGAGGAAGGGCATGACTTCAGCGAGCAATGCTTGCGGCGCCTCTTCGGGGATATAGTGGCCACAGTCAAGCGCCTTGCCGCTCACCGTGTGCGCAATCTGCTGCCATTCGGCGAGGGGATCAAAACATTTCCCGACGGCGCCATGGGCGCCCCACAGCGCCAGGACTTCGCATCCGATTTTGTTGCCAGCGTCGCGGTCGGCCCGCTCATGCTCCAGATCGATGCTCGCACTGGCCCGATAGTCTTCGCAGATGCCATGGATGGTCGCCGGGTCTTTGATGCAACGCAGATATTCGGCGTAGGCCTCTTCGGTAAAAGGTGCCAGGCCCGCGCTGCGACCGCCAATCGTGTGTTTCAGGTAATCCTCTGGATGGGAATTGATCAGTGTTTCAGGGAACGGAGCGGGGCGGATAAGAAAGAACCAGTGGTAATACGCCATCGCAAACTCCATGCTGGTCTTTTCATACATAGCCAGTGTCGGTGCGATATCGAGCGTGACCAATTTGCGCACGCGCTCGGGATGGTCGAAGGCCATGCGATACGCAACGCGCGCGCCGCGGTCGTGGGCCATGACGGAAAACTGCTCGAAACCGAGCTGTTGCATCAGACCGACCTGGTCGTTCGCCATGGTCCGTTTCGAATAATTGCTGTGATCGCTAAGACCGATTGGTTTTGCGCTATCTCCATAGCCGCGCAGGTCGGCGGCTATCACGGTGAAATGCCGGGCCAGTTCGGTGCAGACCTTGTGCCAGATGACGTGGGTTTGCGGATGCCCGTGCAACAACAAAAGGGCAGGCCCCTCACCGCCCTTGACATAGTTGATCTGAATGCCATCGACGGCTACCGTGCGCCGTTCAAAATTTGGAAACATCTGACACCTCCTAGGTTAGCAAATATTGTATCGCTAGTCAGAAAGCATATAATTTGTTATTTGTAAATGTATTATTTCTTTTAGGTTAAGAATGGATGCTGTTTCTGATTTGGCATTTTTTTCGCTTTTACTCAAGCAGGGCAGCCTCGCAGCTGTCGCCCGCGAGCTCGGCGTCACGCCGCCCGTGGTAACCAAGCGCCTTTCGTCCGTGGAAAAAAGCTGGGCGTGCGCCTGCTGAACCGCACGACCAGAAGGATGAGCCTCACACATGAGGGTGAGGTGTACTTGACAAATGGCGCGCGCATCCTTGCCGACATCGAAGAACTTGAGCTCACGGTGGCCAGTAGCAGGGCAATTCCCAAAGGCCTGTTGCGGGTGAATGCAACATTCGGCTTCGGCAGGAAGCACATTGCCCCCGCCGTGTCTGACTTTGCGAAGCAATACCCGGAAGTCGAGGTGCAATTGCAAATGACCGAGCGTCCCATGAATCTGGCCGACATGGCCTTCGATGTCGGTGTGCGCATCGGCGAACTGCCCGATGCGCGGATGACGGCCCGTAAGATTGCGTCAAATCGACGTGTGTTATGCGCGGCTCCAGTCTATCTCGGAAAGGCTGGAGCGCCATCGCGTCCCCATGATCTACAAGGCCACGACTGCATCGTCATCAGGGAAAATGACGCTGCTTACGGAATTTGGCACTTGAGCAGCGGGCACAAGAAGGAGACTGTCAAGGTACGTGGCGCCCTGAGTACGAATGATGGGGAAGCTGCGTTGGGATGGGCATTGGACGGGCATGGAATCATCATGCGCTCGGAATGGGATGCTGCGCCGTATCTTCGTTCTGGTCGCTTAAGTCCCGTGTTGGCGGATTGGTCTCTGCCAGGCGCGGATATCTTTGCGGTCTACCCTGAGCGTTTGAATCTGTCCGCGAAGGTCAGCGCTTTTGTCAACTTCCTTGTCGAACGCTTTAAGCGGTATGTCGGGCCAAACGGCGATGCGCATGACGGCTGGTGACCCCGCGAGAATCCGCGCTGCATCCGCCCGGTGCGCAAGTCTCTGCAAAACCAGCGCGACTACCTACTCGGGTTCGCCGGCGTGTTCGACGATGCACCGGCATCTCAACGGCCGCCACTCCCTGGCCGCATCCACGGCGCCAGCGATCCCAGGGCGCGCAGTCTCGCCAGCCCGCGCGCGACGCGATCCCAACCGCCCAATGCCAGCAGGCGATGCAGCACGTGATTCAGCAGCCCCGGCAAATCGATCCGCACGTGGCAGTAACCGATCGCCTCAATCAGGGTCAGTCCGTTATTCGGCACGATGAAGACCTCGCCCGGCTTCAGCATGAAGTCCGCAAGCTCGTTGTAGACGGTGATCCAGACGATCCCGGACACGCATTCGATACGCCGTCCCCTGGCCTTGGAAAAGCGCAGGGGATAGTCCTCGGACAACGCAAAGTCAAGCTGCTTGCTGGAAGATTTCAGTAATCTGGGTTTCATTGTTCCTCTCCTGCCTGGTTTCACCATGGACATAGAATACGCGCTGACCAAAATACGTAACAGATGCAGCAATCCAATATTGTAATCGGCACAGTGCCAATTCAACTAAACTGTTATGGTCGAAATCTACCGCCGCTGTACCTTACTCCGGAGGCAGGCTTGCTCCACAATCTACCGATGTCTGCCCCAATCAATTTATATGAGCAACTGGCCAATGAACTCGGGGCGCTGATCGCCGGCCGGGTTCTGGCTCCGGGCGATCGCTTGCCGTCGATTCGCCATCTGGCGCAGCAGAAGCGCCTGTCCATCAGTACCGTGATGCAGGCATTGCGCCTGCTGGAAGATCGCGGGTTGATCGACGCCAAGCCGCAAGCGGGATTCTACGTGCGGCACAGGGCGCGCACGCTGGTCGACATGAGCGGTTCCGAACGGCTAAAGGAGCCGGCCTATGTCGGCATCAATAACCTGCTGATGCGCGTCTTGCGGGCCAACGAAGCGGCCGACAGCATCCAGCTCGGATCGGCCTGGCCTCCTGACGAGCTGTTGCCGATCAAGCGCATCCAGCGCGTGGTCAGTTCGCTGGCGCGGCGCGATCCGGCACTGCTGGCGCGCGTCAGTTGCGTCGAAACCAATGAACCGAAGTTCATCCGGCAAATCGTTCGCCGCTCGATCGATTGGGGCAAGCTCGATCCGGCCGAAATCGTGGTGACCAGCTCTTGCACCGAAGCGATCAATCTATGCCTGCGCGCCGTGGCCAAAGCGGGCGACACGATCGCGGTCGAATCGGCGACCTACTTCGTCCTGCTGCAGCTGATCGAAAGCCTGGGAATGAAGGCACTGGAGATTCCGACCCATCCCAAGACCGGCGTATCGATCGAGGCACTGGAACTCGCGCTGCGCGAAGGCCTGGTCGATGCCTGCCTGTTCATCCCGAACGCGAATAACCCGCTCGGCCACGTCATGCCGGACGAAAACAAGAGACGCCTGGCGGCGCTCCTCGCGCAGCACGACGTGCCGCTGATCGAGGATGATGTGTACGGCGATCTGTGCTTCAGCGCCGAACGTCCGTGGCCGGTCAAGGCCTATGACACGACGGGAAACATCTTGCTGTGTTCGTCGTTTTCGAAGGCGGTTAGCCCGGCGGCGCGCGTCGGCTATGTCGTGGCGGGCCGCCATGCGCAGGAAGTCGCGCTTCTGAAAACCGTGTCGAGCGGCGCCACCGGTCATTTTTTCCAGGCGGTGCTGGCCGACTTCATGAGCGGCAGCAGCTATGACAATCAGGTGCGCAAAATGCGACGGGTGCTGTCGCAAAGGATCGCACAAATGTCCGATGCGGTCGCCGCATCGTTCCCGGCCGAATGTTCGCTGTCGGAGCCGCAGGGCGGATTCGTGCTGTGGATACAGATGCCACAGGAAGTCGACGCGCTGGCCTTGCATGGCAGCGCAATCGCCCATCGCATTGCGCTGATGCCGGGACCGCTGTTCTCTTCATCGGGAAAGCTGCGGAATTACATTCGGCTCAATTGCGGCAATCCCTGGACTCCGGAAATCGAGGGCGCAATCCGCAAGCTCGGTGCCATGGTGCATGAGGCTGCCGCGCATCCGCAGCGGATCGCGCCGGTGCATCGCCTGTTCGCGGCATAGTCCGGCGCAGCGGGTGCTGCGCGCGCGATTGCAGCCACCGATTGCAGCCACCACTTCCCGGCGTTTTTTATCAGACCACCAGATCCGAGGCGAGCGCACATTTCACCTGCGCGTCGGTTTCAATCTGGATCGTGCTGTGGGATATTTCGAATTGCTTTTGCAGCTCCGCCGATATCTGGTTTCGCACGCTATCGCTTGGATAGCCATGCGGAAAAAGAAGATGGACGGTGAGCGCTGTTTCAGTCGTACTCATGGCCCAGATGTGAAGATCATGCACTTCGCTGACGCCGTCAATCGCGGCAAGATAGCCGCGCACTTCGTCCGGGTCAATACCGTGGGGAACGGCGTGCAGCGTCAGGTTGATCGTGTCGCGCAGCAGGCCCCAGGTACCGATCACCACCAGGATGGCAATCGCCAGGCTGACGGCAGGATCGAGCCACTGCCAACCGGTGTACATGATCGCAAAACCTGCGATGACGACGCCCAGGGCGATCGCCGCATCGCCGGCCATATGGTTGAAGGCGGCCCGCACGTTAAGATCGCCCTTGCGCCCCGACATGAACATCAGTGCGGTCCCAAGATTAACCGCAATGCCGCAGGCGGCCACGACGATGACCGTCATGCTCTCCACGCTGGCGGGTTGCCGAAAACGCAGAATCGCTTCCCAGGCAATGCCGCCCGTGACAATCAACAGCAAGATCGCATTGAATAAAGCAGCCAGAATTGACGTGCTGCGCAAGCCGTAAGTAAACCGCTTCGACGGACTGCGCTTGACGAGGACGCTTGCTCCCCAAGCCAGCAGTAACCCCAACACGTCGCTCAGGTTATGACCGGCGTCCGCGAGCAAGGCGAGGGAATTGCCCAGAATGCCATAGACAACTTCCGCCACGACAAAGCCGCCGTTAAGCAAGACGCCAACAAGGAAGGCGCGTCCGAAATTCTTGGGCGCGTGGACGTGCCCGTGACCATGGGAATCATGGCTAGGTGCGTCGTGGCCCGAGCAATCGGATGTGTGATGATGGTCGTGTGGCATGAGGCCGTCCCGTTGGGAAACGGTAATTTTAAAGTTAAAACCCGGTATGCGCAGGAAATTGCGTCCGTTCGGACTCGCCCGCATCCACCAAATGCGTGAGCCGGCGGGAGAGAGTCTTGAAACCGAATTAAATTTTTAGATTCCCCGATTTTTAAGAAAATGGATCGCAAACCTGCAGAATAGAGGCCTTAAATAGCAATATAATTTGCCGAAATACTGAGGATAATTCAGTCCCATGAAACGCGAGTTTCACGGCGCAGGACGAACACGGATACCACCGGTTGGTTCACCTGCACAACCACCTCAGGAGATCAAATGAATTTCAGATACATCATGGGCGGCCTTGCGCTGCTGGGCGTCGTAGGGATAGCCACGGCTCAAGAGACGGTCGTCAAGATCGGGCATAGCGGCCCGTTATCCGGCTCCCAATCGTTTTCCGGCAAGGATAACGAAAATGGCGCGCGGCTTGCCATAGAAGAGCTCAACGCCAAGCCGATCACGGTCGGCGGCAAGAAGGTCAAGTTCGAACTGATGTCCGAAGATGACCAGGCCGATCCGAAGGCTGGTGTGACGGTTGCGCAGAAGCTGATCGATAGCGGCGTCAAGTTCGTGGTAGGCCCTTACAATTCGGGCGTCGCGATTCCTGCGTCGCGCGTCTACAACGATGCCGGCGTCATCGTCGCGACGGTTGCATCGAACCCGAAAATCACGCACCAAGGGTACAAGAACTTGTTTCGCGTAAATGCCAGCGATACTCAGCTCGGCTCCAAGATGGCGCTGTACGCAGCCAAGGAATTGAAGCTGAAGACCGTTGCGGTGATCGATGACCGCACCGCGTTCGGCCAGGGCGTCGCCGAAGAATTCGTGAAGCAGGCGAAACTGTCCGGTATGCAAGTCGTCGGTCATGAATTCACCACCGACAAATCGACCGATTTCACCTCGATCCTGACCAACTTGAAGTCGAAGAAACCTGAAGCGATTTTCTTCGGCGGATATGCTCCACAAGGTGCACCGATGGCGCGCCAGATGAAGCAACTCGGCATTAATGCCAAGCTGCTCGGCGGCGACACCATTTGCACGGTTGAAATGGGAAAGATCGGCGGCGATGCAGTCGGCGACAACGTGCTGTGCTCGCAAGGCGGCGCGATCCTGGACAAAGCGGCCAATGGCCCGGCCTTCAAGGCCAAGTACAAGAAGCGCTTCAACCACGATGCCGATGTCTACGCCGCCTCCTTCTATGATGCGACGATGCTGTTTGCGCAAGCGATGCAGAAGTCGAATTCGGTCGATCCGGTCAAAGTCGGGCCCGAAATCGCCAAGATGGCCTACCAAGGCGTGGCCGGTAACTACGCGTTTGATGCCAATGGCGACATGAAGCAATCGCCAGTGACCATATTTACATTCAAAAATGGCCAGCCGGTTGCGTTGACCAGCTACTGATTGCGCAAGCTGGCGGGCTGATCCGCCGGCAGCGAGGAAGAACGGCTTGCGTCATGCAGCCGTTCTTTTTTTACCATCATGTCCCGCAGCCGAACCGCTGCACTGTTATTTTTTTATTTTGTGAATTACAGTTTTTAAGAAATAACATATGGCATTGCTGCCTAATTACCAGAATTAATACATAGTAATCAGCCATACAATCGAATCATATTCCGTTCGCTTGATGTGCTCGCCGAACTGGTTGGACCAGCGTGTATTGCCAGGTGTTTCGTCGTCAATGATCTTTGTAAAGAATCCCTCCATGCATCCTGCTGCCCCTCTCGACTCGTCCCTTATTCCATTTGCTGCGCTCCAGGCCGAAATCCTGCACGATCCGATTCCCGCGCGCGCGGCCATCACCGCAGCCTACCGCCGTGATGAATCCACGGCGGTCCAGTGGCTGCTGGGACAAGTCAAGGACGGCCGTGCGGCGTCCAGCCAGGAAGCGCAAGCGCTGGCCTACAAACTGGTGTCGGCGGTGCGAGAGAAACGCACGCGCGCATCGGGCGTGGATGCCTTGATGCATGAGTTTTCCTTATCGTCGGAAGAAGGCGTGGCATTGATGTGCCTGGCCGAAGCGCTGTTGCGCGTTCCCGATAGCCACACGGCCGACCGCCTGATCGCGGACAAGATCAGCAAGGGCGACTGGCGCAAGCACTTGGGCGAATCGCCGTCGCTGTTCGTCAACGCTGCCACCTGGGGCTTGCTGATCACGGGCAAACTGGTCAGCACCAGCAGTGAAAACAGCCTCGGGTCGGCCTTGTCGAAACTGATCGCCAAGGGCGGCGAGCCGCTGATCCGCAAGGGCGTCGATCTCGCCATGCGCATGCTCGGCAACCAGTTTGTCACGGGCCAGACGATCGCGGAAGCGCTCAAGAACAGCCGCGACAATGAAGCGCGCGGCTACCGCTACTCGTACGACATGCTGGGTGAAGCGGCGCTGACCGAAGCCGATGCGGCCGTCTACTACGCCTCCTACGAAACCGCGATTCACGCCATCGGCAACGCATCGAACGGCCGCGGCATCCGGCAGGGCCCAGGAATTTCCGTCAAGTTATCGGCGCTGCATCCGCGCTACTGCCGGGCTCAGCGGACACGCGTGATGCAAGAGTTGCTGCCGCGCGTGAGGGCGCTGGTGCTGCTGGCAAAGAAATACGATATCAGCCTGAACATCGATGCCGAAGAAGTCGATCGTCTGGAATTGTCGCTCGACCTGATGGAAGCCATGGCCTTCGATCCCGAGCTGGCCGGTTTTGACGGCATCGGTTTTGTGGTGCAGGCGTATCAGAAGCGCTGCCCGTTCGTGATCGATTATCTGATCGACCTGGCGCGACGCAGTGGCCGCAAGTTCATGGTGCGGCTGGTGAAAGGCGCCTATTGGGACTCTGAAATCAAGCGCGCCCAGGTGGACGGCATGAGCGGCTATCCGGTCTACACGCGCAAGGTCTACACCGATGTGTCCTACCTCGTCTGCGCGCAGAAGCTGCTGAGCGCGACGGGCATGATCTATCCGCAATTTGCCACGCACAACGCGCAAACGCTGGCCGTCATTTACACGTGGGCGAAACGCGACGGCATCAGCGATTACGAATTCCAGTGCCTGCACGGCATGGGCGAGACCTTGTACGATCAGGTCGTCGGCGCCGGCAATCTGGGACAGCCATGCCGCATTTACGCACCGGTCGGCCCGCACGAAACGCTGCTCGCGTATCTGGTGCGGCGCCTGCTGGAAAACGGCGCGAACTCATCGTTCGTGAATCAGATTGTCGATGAAAACATTTCGATCGAGTCGCTGATCATGGATCCGTTTGAAGCGGCGCGCCAGCAGGGCGGCGCACCGCATCCCGGTATCGCTTTACCGTCCGCTATGTTCGGGCATGAGCGCAAGAATTCCGCCGGCCTCGATCTCGCCAACGAGGACGTGCTGCGTGCATTGTCCGATTCGTTGTCCGGTGCGTTGTCCGAACCGCGCAGCTGGCATGCCGCGCCGTTGATCGATGGCCCGCTCAGCAGCGAGGTGGCGCCGCAAGCGGTGTCCAATCCCGCGCGCCTCGACGAGTTGGTTGGCCAAGTCGTCGAGGCCAGTGCGGCCGATGTCGAGGCAGCGCTATCGAGTGCCGACGCTTTTGCGATGGATTGGCAAACCACCGAACCGTCGCTGCGCGCCGACGCGCTCAATCGCGCCGCCGATTTGTTTGAAACCCATCAGGTCGAATTGATGGCGCTGGCGATCCGGGAAGCGGGCAAGTCGCTGCCGAATGCGATTGCCGAAGTGCGCGAAGCGGTCGATTTCTTGCGCTACTACGGCGCGCAAGTCCGCAACACGTCCAACGCGCTGGCCTTGGGTCCGGTCACGTGCATCAGCCCGTGGAATTTCCCGCTTGCCATCTTCACCGGCCAGGTCGGCGCGGCGCTGGCCGCCGG
>DHXL01000308.1:1366-1732 GCA_002415335.1 Oxalobacteraceae bacterium UBA5157 | reverse complement strand
AAGCCGGCATACCGCGCGGCGCGCTGCAATTCCTGCCCGGCCGCGGTGAAGTCGTCGGCGCCGCCTTGTGCAACGATCACCGCGTCAAAGGCGTGATCTTTACCGGCTCGACCGAAGTCGCACAACTGATCAACCGCACGTTGGCGAGACGCTCGGTCGAGGAGGCATGCGAGATCGTGCTGATTGCTGAAACCGGCGGTCAGAATGCGCTGATCGTCGATTCGTCCGCCTTGCCTGAACAAGTGGTGCAAGACGCTATCTCTTCCGCCTTCGACAGCGCCGGCCAGCGCTGCTCGGCGCTGCGCGTGCTGTTCCTGCAAGAAGAGATCGCCGACAAGACCATCGCCATGCTCAAGGGCGCGATGC
>DHXL01000308.1:580-1179 GCA_002415335.1 Oxalobacteraceae bacterium UBA5157 | reverse complement strand
GAAATCAAATCGCTGGCGGAATTGACGCATGAAGTATTCGGCCCGGTTCTGCACGTCATCCGCTACAAGCGCGCCGAATTGCCGCAGTTGGTCGACGCGATCAATGCCAGCGGCTACGGCCTGACGCTGGGTATCCATTCCCGCATCGACGAGACGATCGACTTTGTCGCCTCGCGCGCCCATGTCGGCAATATCTACGTCAACCGCAATATCGTCGGTGCGGTGGTTGGCGTCCAGCCGTTCGGCGGCGAAGGAAAATCGGGGACTGGACCAAAAGCCGGCGGCCCGCTATATCTGAAGCGCCTGCAACGCGGTGACGCAGCGCCGGCGCAACACGAACGCCAGGCCACGCCTGAGCTGGAGGCCTTGACGGCGTGGGCGAAAGCACATGGCCATCAGCGCGTTGCGACACTCATCGATCAATACACACGCACGACCTTGCTCGGCAATACGATGGTCCTGCCGGGCCCGACCGGCGAGCGCAATACGCTCAGCTTTGTCGCGCGTGGAACGGTGCTGTGCGCCGCAGCGACGACCGGCGTGCTGCTCAATCAGCTTGCGGCTGCACTGGCGACTGGAAACAAGGCCATCGTCGTGAC
>DHXL01000308.1:0-376 GCA_002415335.1 Oxalobacteraceae bacterium UBA5157 | reverse complement strand
GGAAACAAGGCCATCGTCGTGACGCATTCGCAAGCGTTGATTCCGGAAGGATTACCGCAAGCGGTGAAAGCACGCATCCAATGGATCGCCAGTGTCGATCGCTGCGACTGTGATCTCCAGATCGCCATGATCGAGCCTTCGCTGGCGAAGCAGATCAAGCCGCTGCTGGCGGCCCGCGACGGGGCACTGGTCGGCACGATCGACACCACGGAGGAGGGCGCCATCCCGCTGTGGCGTCTGGTTGCCGAACGGGCACTGTGCATCAATACGACGGCCGCAGGTGGCAACGCGAGTTTGATGACGCTGGGCGCTTAGGGCATGGGCTTAGGCATGCTCATGTGCTTGAGGTACCCACGGCTTCCACGATGAATCGCCC
>DHXL01000183.1:1913-4658 GCA_002415335.1 Oxalobacteraceae bacterium UBA5157 | reverse complement strand
GTGTTGCCCATCCTGCCATCGCTGCCACATCCTTCAATGTCACTTGTACCTTTCGCCCGTCTGGCGTTCTTCCCGTTGCAGTCGTTCCTGGTGGCGGAACCTGCCCGCCCGATGGCGTGGTCGGCATCGGCCATCCAGTAAGCTCTGTCTCTGATGTGCGGCGCACCGATGCCCGCAGACGGAAACGGGACCGCCCCGAAGGCGTAACCCAAGGCTTCCATGTCAGTGTGTACAAGGTCGATCCAAGTATCTGCGTCCTTGCTCGCAACCTGCTCTCCATAGACTTTTGCAGGCTTGCGCTCTTTGATGAGATGATGGAAGGCAGGCCAGAGGTGCCGCTCGTCAGCAAATCCAACGCCTTTGCCTGCCGCGCTGAAAGGTTGGCACGGACAGGAACCGGTCCAAACAGGTCGATCATCGGGCCAGCCGGCGCGGCGCAGGGCAAGCGACCAGACGCCAATTCCGGCAAAGAAATGGCATTGGGTGAAGCCCGCAAGGTCACTGGGATAAACATCTTCGATACTCCGTTCATCTACGTAGCCAGGCGCGATGTGGCCGGCGGTTATCAGGTTGCGCAGCCATTGCGCCACGTATGGATCGATCTCGTTGTAATACGCGATCACTTGGCCCCCATAGTCATCACGGCCAGATTCAGCCCGAATGCACAGCCCCAATAAGCGGCTTGCGGCCAATTTCGCTCGAACGCCCATCGAACCGCTGCCAGCGCATTCAGCGCCAGCATGATGACGGTGAACAGGCGGGGATTGAGTAGCCAGGTCATGCGGCCATCGCTTCGTTGGCAAATCGGATTTGCAGCGGGCTATAGCCGTGGTTCGGCTTCTTGGATCTATCGATGATTCGCTTGGCCCACAATTTATGGTCCGTCTTCGGTTTCAGCACACTCCCGGCGCCCAGTTCGTTGAGCATTTCCGTCGCTTTTTCCCTCGACAGATCCGCTTTGCCAGGTGCTGCGATCGCGATCAATGCCGCAGGAATCGGCGCCCATTCGCCCCGGTCCATCTGCTCGGATAGCGCCGATTCCCACCGTGCTTTCATCTGCGAAAATGTTTGCTGTCCCAGGTCGAACGCGAGCGGCATTGCGGCCCAGAAAATTGCGGGATGGGACCATTTGCCTGTTTCCCCCTTGCTGCGCGCCTGAGCGCCAGCAATCGCTTCGTAGTAGGCAACCATCGGATCAACAGAAGGTTTGCACGCCTTGATGAACTCTGCGCAGCTTGGCGGCCAGTCGTAACGTG
Organism: Oxalobacteraceae bacterium UBA5157; assembly: GCA_002415335.1. GTDB lineage: Bacteria > Pseudomonadota > Gammaproteobacteria > Burkholderiales > Burkholderiaceae_D > UBA5157. The sequence goes on along the minus strand of DHXL01000183.1, from coordinate 3,402 downwards.
TGCGGCACGCCTTCAGTCCGGCCTTGATATCGTTCGGCGTGATGCACTCTTCCTCGAACGCCTCTGCCCACGATACTTTCCAGTTCTCGATAGCCTGGTCATTTTGGAATGCCGAGCGCCATTTGTGCGGATAAGCGCCATCGAGCCGGTTGAACAAGTGATCCATCATCGAGATCCCGAGAGCCTGATGAGGCTGAAACCAGAGATCAAAGGGGTTCACCGCGGAGATCGAATTCAATGGTGCGTTCATCGGGTGCTTTCGTTCGGTTGCGGTTGACATAGGCGACTGGATCAAACTTTTCGGGCTTGGCAGGGCCGGCGCGCGGCTGTGATTTCTCGTTTCGCACCCAGTTTCGCCACGTCGCCGGCCAATCCACCTTTCGACCCTTTACCCCAGGCTGGGCAATCCAGTAATCACGGAACCTACTTGCAGTCCCATCGATCGTGATGTCTGGTCTTTCGACTTGGCAGAACTTCGCGTCAGCAAGGCTCGGAATCCAATCGGCAGGCAATCGCGTAGCGAGTGCAGAATCTGTTTTTGACTTTGTTTTTGAATTAGTAGGTGATTGTGACTGTGAAGGGCATTCCTCATGCATTGCTTGGCTTGTGCTTGGAGCATTGCTTGGAGCATTGCTTGATGTATGTTCTGGTTGTTGCTTACCCCACCTCGCCTCAGCTGCTTTTCTCGCTTTTCCTTCGGCCTTGAGTTTTCCAGCGGCCGCATCTTCCAGTTCGCGCTCAATCCTTGAATGGGTCCATACACCATCTTTCAGCGCAAAGAACATGGTTACCGCTGCTTTGACGCGCCTCCAGTCTTTCGATGCCATCTTGGTGATATTTCCAAGGATCGCATCGTCGTCAGGTGCCGGACCATTGCGCCAGTAGTCCATAATCAGCAGCAGGTACGCACCATGCTGTTCGGTAGTAAGGCGTGTTGTATCGGCTAGGTAATCGCCTATGTACAGCGGCATCCAAATGTCGGCCTTAGCCATCACTCCCCCGCCCTATGTTGGCCACCGCACCGACCAGCGCCAGCCATCGCGCCATACTCGGGAGCGGGATTGCGTACCGCAATTCGTGAGTCGGATAAATTTTTCATGCGATCCCCAGTATTTCGTGGCAGATTTCCATAAGCCGTTCTTGCGTGCCGTAGATCAGCTCGAACTCAGCCTTGTTCGGATGAATGGCTACGCGGTTGAGCGGGTCGGTATCGTCTTGTTGATGGTGAGGCGCGCAAATTGGAAGAACGCGCATATGGCAGCCGCGCTTAGTCCGGCCATCTGTGTGATGGATCGAGACAAACGGGTTCTCGCGTCCATCGAGGTGACAAGCGATGCATCCTATTTCGCCGGCCAAACGCGACCAGTAAGCTTGCTCGGCACGCGTAACTGCGCGCTGCTTCGACTTCATGCGCGCCGGCAGTTTCACGGTCAGGCGAGCGGCATCCAGCTTGATGCGAATCGCGCTGCGCTTCATGGGAGTGCCCCTT
>DHXL01000183.1:0-1806 GCA_002415335.1 Oxalobacteraceae bacterium UBA5157 | reverse complement strand
ACATGGGAGTGCCCCTGGCTGGCATGGGTGAGCGCTTCATGCCGCCGCCTTTTCTCTGTCAAGCCGCCGATTGCGCTCATCCTCCAGTTGCAGGCACGAATCCCACATCCGAAGGCTAGTAAGACGCGCGATGTCGATCGCTGCTGCGGCCGATATTTTATCGGCGGATTTGTTCGGTTTAGCCATGCGCGCGATAGTGGCAATCAGGCGGTTATCGTGCTGCTGTTTAGAAAGCAGGATTACGCCGCTTGAAGACGACGCCAAGTAATCAAGTAATTCCGGCTTCCAAATCTCTTTTGGCAGCGCGTAGTAATGCTTCCAAACTTTTGGCGGCCAAGCGAGTGGCGTATTGTTATAAATGGCAGAACGCTGCCGATATGAGGCCCCTGACTTTTGTTGCACCAAAACCTCGTCGCCATATCCCTTAAATTCGCGATGCCACCACTTGTCTTTTTTTGCGTCAACCTTCAAATCGGCGCGACTTATCTTGATTTCAATATCAATAACCAGGAGGTTTTCAGTAACGCAAAGCAAATCACATTCGTGGCCTGTCCAATTGCAGTTGGGTACGACTATCAAATGCTTGCGGTTGAATACCTGCAACGCTAGCCCTCTGGCAATCATATTTTCAGACCAGATCATGATTGCCTTTCAAACGACGACAAGATCAATTCCATCGACTGCTCTGCGATGAATGGTGTGGCGCTTGGCCAGAGATATTTCTGTGCGTGAGCGGTTCGCAGGAAGGCCAGAACGCCATCGCAATATTCCTTGAATTCGTCGTTCTCGCACTCGGCATAACTAACCGACTTCGGGACCGGGAAAACACCGCCTTTGGGACCGGCGACCCATGACACAAACCCCGACCCGACCTTGAGCCACAACCGGAAAAACTCCCGGTCCTTGATGCGCTCCTGATTTTTGAAGACTTCACCCTCGAGCTTCATCTGCTTGCGATGAGCAGGGCCGTAACGCGGGATCAGGGTTTTGATCGAGAAGAATTCGCCGCTGCCCATCTTCCACACGCCGTTCCAGAATCGACGCCAGGCTTTCTTGTCCTCTTCGGCTTGGCCGTCCACCATGCCGAACAGGCAGTCGCGTAACACAGCACGCTGCTGCTCGGTCAGATCGAGATCGGATTGCTTGGCGAGGACGATGTCGCTCATGCGCTCGCCAGACGTTTGACAGATGTCAAAACCATTGCGCTGGTGCTCGGCAAAATGGTATTTGCGTGGATCATGCGGCTTGCTCGATTTCTTCAAAATCAAACAGCGTCGGCATGCTGACTTCGCGCTCCATCGCTTGGCAGTAATGCACCTGGTCAGCAAAGTAAGCTGAATTGAGTTCCGAGCCGGCGCCGCGGCGCCCAAGTTTCATGGCTCGCACAGGCACCGTTCCCAATCCGGCGAACGGATCGTAGACCACATCACCGGGATTGCTGTAGCGCGTGATCAGGCGATCAACGATGTCGATCTGAAATGGACAAACGTGTTTTTCAACTGCGCGCGCTGACTGTTCGCCGTTCAGCGTCCGCATACGCACGATGTCATGCCAGATCAACGGATCATTGCTGCCCGGCGCAAGGCTCATGTAATCTGCGGGCAGCGCCTTCTTCGCTAGCAGCGCCTCCCCGACTGCGACGTGGTATTCGTGGTTGTAGATGTTGGTCAGCGACAGTTCGGTGAACATCTTGGCCAGCTTGGCCGGACCGTAGCTGGCCAGCTCTTCGGCCGTCAGCAGCCGGTCACCGCTCGAGCGCCAAAATGCATGCGCGTTGATCTGCCAGCGCGCCACACTGTAGCCCTG
>DHXL01000356.1:7842-8023 GCA_002415335.1 Oxalobacteraceae bacterium UBA5157 | reverse complement strand
TAGGCAACGCAACGCGGCATCAGAGGACAGGTACCGCAAAGCGGCTTGTTGCGGCGGCATAGCGTCGCCCCGAGGTCCATTAATCCCTGCGTATACGATTCCACGCCTTGTTGCGGCAATAGCGCCACTGCACGCAGCCAGAGGGTATTTTCGATCGCCTTTTCGCCGGGGTATCCGTCGA
>DHXL01000356.1:0-7628 GCA_002415335.1 Oxalobacteraceae bacterium UBA5157 | reverse complement strand
CCCGAACACGCGGGCGAACACGCGCTTGACGTTGCCGTCGAGGATGGCGGCACGGGTGCCGTAGGCAAAGGCGGCAATCGCGGCGGCGGTCGAACGTCCGATCCCTGGCAGCCCGGCCAGCAGCAGCGGGTCGGCCGGAAATACGCCGCCATGCTCGGCGACGACCCGTTGCGCGCAGCGATGCAGGTTGCGCGCGCGCGAGTAATAACCGAGCCCGCTCCAGTGCGCCATCACCGCCTCGCTGGGCGCCCCCGCCAGCGAGCGCAGATCGGGGAAGCTGCCCAGGAAGCGCTGATAATAGGGGATAACGGCCGCCACCTGGGTTTGCTGCAGCATGATCTCGGATAGCCAGATGCGGTAGGCGTCGCGCGTGTTTTGCCATGGCAATGCGTGACGGCCATGCTGCTCTTGCCAGCGAATCACCGCGGCCGAAAAGCCCGGATCGCCGGCCTCCTCCGCGGTGGACGCGGATCGCGCCGCGGCTCCGCTCGCGGAAACGGCTTGCGCGCCCAGTACCCGCTTCATGCCGGCACGCTAGGCCGCGGCTCTGAGCGAAGCGAGATCGGCCGCGATCGCCGTTTTCAGTTCGATTTCGAGCAGCCTGAGCGTTCTTTTCTGCGCCTCGAGGTCGGCCTGCATTTGCGCGAAGGCCTGCACCTTTTCTTCCAGGCTTTCGCTGGCGTCGTTGATGCGTTCGATCGCTTGCCGGCGCCGCTTCAGCTGCGCCTTGTGCTCGCCGATTTGCGCTTCAAGGGGCGCCATCACCACCTTCAGCCATGCTTCGACATCGCGATTGGCTTGCAGGAAACTTTGCTTGACGCGCGAAGCGATCGAATCGAAGAACTTCTGCATCAATATCACTTGCGGCGTGGTCATGATCGCGGCCGCACCGAACTGCTTCTGATAAATTCCCTGGATCATCTTGATTTCATTGCGGTATTTGTCGAGCGAAAAGGGCATCGGCGTAGACAGCGCCAAGCCATGCTCGGTCGAAAACTTACGGTACATGACGGTCATCATCTCGGTGATCTCATCGGTCTTTTGCCCGGACAGCCGCAAGTTCGATTCAGTCTCATGGAAGAAGTGCTGGACCGCCTTGCGCAAGCCGGACGAGAACATGCTCTTGTCCATCTCGTCGCGCGCCTTACGGATCTCGACTTTCAGAATGCCCATGCCAAGGCTGGTAAATACGTCGGTCGACAAGCGCGCGAAGACCGAGCGCGTGCCCTGCAGTTTCATCAAGCTGGCGTCGAATTCTTTTTTCTCGATATCGATGCGCTTCATCATGTGATCGATGATCGTTTGATTTTTCCCGCGCAGGCTTTTCAGCTCGACCAATTGCTCAACCACGTTGCGCATGCGTGCCGACAACAATGCCTGCTTGGAGGCCGTCAGCTCGTTGATGTCGGCTTCCAGCCGCGACCGGATGACGAATTGCTTCGACGGAATCAGTTCGTGGGATAGCGCATTTTCCAGCTCCGGCAGACGACTCTTTTCCAGCAGTTCGCCGTCCAGGTTGATCTTTGCCACCAGTCCCTTTTGCGCCGAGACGGGGTACACCTGACGCTCCGACAAGCCCAGCGTGTGCGCGACGCTGGTGACCTGCTGCGCGATTTGCGCTTCCACTTCGTCGGCCGTGCGCAATTCATCCCACATACTGTCGATCTTGTTCAGCACCACCATGCGGCCGGCGCCGGTGCCGATGTGCTGGCGCCAGATATCGACATCGCTCTTGGTGACGCCGGTATCGGCCGCCAGGATAAAGAGCACTGCGTTGGCATTGGGAATCAGGTTGAGCGTCAGTTCCGGCTCGGTGCCGATTGCGTTCAAGCCAGGCGTATCGATGATGATCAAGCCCTGCTTCAGCAGCGGATGCGGGAAATTCACGATCGCGTGGCGCCATTGCGAAATCTCGACCAAGCCCTGCTCATTCAGCGCCAGGTCGATGTCCGGATCGGTTTCATCGTAGAGGCCGTATTTCTTGGCGTCCGCGATCGACACGTGCTTCGTCAGGCTGACTTGCTTGAATGCCTCCAGCATGCCGTCACCCGAGGCGATATCGAGCGGCAGCACGGTCCACACATTGCTCTGGTCCTTGAAATCGGAAGTCGATTGCGCCTCCGAGCGGGTTTCAATTGGCAACAGCCGGATGCAAGGCGGGAAGGTTTCGTCGTAACCCAGTTCGGTCGGACACATCGTCGTGCGGCCGGCGGAGGTGGGCAAGATGCGCTGGCGGTAATCGGCAAAGAATATCGCATTGATCAATTCCGATTTTCCGCGCGAGAATTCGGCGACGAATGCGATCGTCAGCTTGTCGTCGACCAGACGTGCCGCGACGCGCGCGAAGCGCTGATCGCTGGCCGCGTCTGACAATCCGGCATGCTCGATGCGCGCGCGGTAGCGCTCGAGCGCGGCGATCACTCCGCTGCGCCAACCGCTGTATTCCTGGAATTTTTGAACCAGATTGCTCACATTGTCCTCAATTGCCCATTTGCATTTAATAGACACTAATCACTTTTGGCAATTTGTGCAATAGAACGTCGAACGCTGCCCTTGCTTGATCTGGCGCACCACAGACCCGCACACCCGGCATGGCTGTCCGGCGCGGTCGTACACGGAATAGCTTTGCTGGAAATACCCCGATTGTCCATCGGCCGCGATAAAGTCGCGCAAGCTGCTGCCGCCCTGCTCGATGGCGGCGGTCAGGATTTCGCGTATCGCCTGCGCCAGTTTAACGTAGCGCGCCAGTCCGATGCGCTGCGCCGCAATCTTTGGATTGATGCCGGCCCGGAACAGGCTCTCGGATGCGTAGATGTTGCCGACTCCCACCACGATGTCGCCCGCCAGCAACACTTGCTTGATGGCTGCGCCGCGATTGCGCGTCAGCCGGTACAGTTCCTGTGCCGAAAAGTCCGCCTCCAGCGGTTCGACGCCCAGCCCGCGCAGCAGCAAGTGATCTTCCAGCGCGCCCTCCTCGCTGCCGTGCCACAGCACCGCACCGAATCGGCGCGGGTCGTGCAGCCGCAATAATTGCGCGCCGACCGCAAGATCGAAGTGGTCGTGCTTGCGCGGCGCGGTCGCCAGCGGCAGGATGCGCAGATGGCCGGACATGCCGAGGTGGATGATGAGGGTGCCGTGATCGAACGCGATCAACAGGTACTTGCCGCGCCGGCCGGTGCTGCGTATCGTGCGTCCGCACAGGCGTTGCGCCAGACCGGTCGGGAACGGCCATCGCAAGCCGCTGCGGCGTAGCGTCACCGCGGTGACGACGCGGCCGTCCAGATACGGCGCGACGCCGCGCCGCGTGACTTCGACCTCTGGCAGTTCAGGCATGGTGAGGTGCGTCCAGATAAGAAAGTTTATACAGCGATCCTGCAGATCACTCTATGCCGCGAGCCCCGGCGAAGAGACTCCGGCTCGCGATCCGCTGAATCGCATGCAGGATCGTACGGGCCACGAGCGAATAGCCGGTGCGTGTCATGCCGCTGCGCGCGCGTTGGGCGTAGAATTATAAGACACGCAATCAGCCGGGATTACCCATTGAAGAACGTTCTTGCCATTGTAACCCTGTCGGCTCTCTTATCCGCCTGCGCCGGGCTGGGGCAACAAGCCATGCCGCCGCTGAACGCGGCCGCCGCTGTTTCGGCCCGCGATACCATTCCCGGGACGCTGAGCGATCGCAGGGCAGTGCTGCATGCGAGCATGCCGACGCCGGAAGACCCGTTGCCCAAAGTCGAGTTGACGGGCGACTTGCTGTTCAAGCTATTGAGCGCGGAAATCGCCTTCCAGCGCGGCGATTGGGAGTCTGCATTCGTGACCACGCTGGTGGCGGCGCGCCAGACGCGCGACCCACGCTTGGCGCGCCGCGCGACCGAGATGGCCCTGTCTGCCAAGGAAGCCGACGACGCGCTGGCGGCTATCCGCCTGTGGCGCGAGCTGGCGCCGCATTCGGAGGAGGCGACACAGTACTATCTCAGTTTCCTCGTGATGCGCGACAATCTGGACGAGGCCAGGCCGGTTCTCGAGCAACGCCTGAAAGACGCGCGCCCTCCGGTCCGCGCGCTGATGATGTTTCAGACCCAGCGCCTGCTGGCCCGGGCCAAGGACAAGGACGCCGCATGGTCGATGCTGGAAAGCCTGCTTGCCCCGTACATGGCGGCGCCGGAGGCGCACCTCGCGCTGGCGCAGAACGCGTCGGCGCGCGGCGACCATCAGCGCGCCCGAGACGAGGCCCGCGCTGCGCTGGCAATGCAACCGGATTCGGAGCTGGCGGCATTGACGCTGGCCGTCGTGACGCCCGACAAGGAAGACTCAGCCAAATTTCTGGCATCGTTCCTGCGCGCCTACCCGAAGGCGCATGACGTGCGTCTCGCTTATGCGCGCATCCTGGTCGATCAGAAGCATTACGGCAAGGCCCGTCACGAGTTCGAGACCTTGCACAAGGCGCAGCCCGAGGATTTGACGCCTCTGTATGCGCTCGGCATTCTGGGCGCGCAAACCAACGACTTGAAATCCGCGGAAAAGTATCTGAAGCTGTATGTGACGGAGCTGGCGGCGCATCCGGACCAAGAGCGCGACCAGAGCCAGGCGCTGTTGATCCTGGCCCAGATCGCGGAAGAGAATCGGGACCCGGACACGGCACTCAAGTGGCTCGGACAGATCGAATCCGGTCAAATGTTTATAACCGCGCAAATCAAGCGGGCGGAAATCATCGCGAAGCGCGGCGATCTGAATGCGGCACGCAAGGTGCTCGCCGAGGTCGAAGTCGACAGCGAGCAGGACCATGTGCAGATACTGATGGCGGATGCCCAGTTGCTGCGGGACGCCAATCAAAACGAGGAGGTGCTGGCGGTGCTGGACGATGGCGTAAGACGCTATCCGAACAACACCGATTTGCTGTACGACTATGCGATGGCGGCTGAAAAAATCAGCCAGTTTGGCCTCATGGAGACGATGCTGCGCAAGGTGATCGTGCTGGAACCGAAGAATCAGCAGGCGTACAACGCGCTCGGTTATTCTCTGGCGGAACGCAATATCCGGCTCGACGAAGCCTATTCACTGATCGACACCGCACTCAAATTGACGCCGGAAGACCCGTTCATCATGGATAGCATGGGTTGGGTGCAATTCCGCCTGGGTAAGCTGAAGGAAGCCGAAGACTTGCTGAGGCGCGCTTATGGAATGCGTCCCGATCCGGAAATCGCCGTGCACCTGGGCGAAGTACTGTGGGTCAAGGGACAGAGGGCCGATGCGCAAAAACTGTGGCGCGACGCCAAGACCAAGGATCCGCTCAACGACACGCTGAAGAACACGCTGGCGCGCCTGAACGTGAGTTTGTAGTCGCATGAAACGCCCACTCATGCTCGCAGCGGCGGCGCTGTTCGACGCGTTGCGTCCATTCCGTCTCGCTGCACTCGTGCTGGCGCTGACCGGTTGCGCCAGTATCGCGCCGCCCACCGCACCGGAACCGCAGCGTGCGATTCCGGTGCGCGCCTATCGCGATGCAATCGAACTCGACGGACGACTGTCTGTGCGCTACGAGCAAAACGGCCGCGAGCAAGCGCTGCACGGCAGTTTCACCTGGGCTCAAACGGCGCAGCACGCGGCCGTGGCGATCCTCTCGCCGCTCGGACAGACGCTGGCAACGATCGACGTGGCGCCCGGTCATTCTTCGCTGACGCAAGCGGGACGCGCGCCGCGGATTGCCGCCGACGTCGATGCGCTGGCGGCCGATGCGCTTGGCTGGCCGCTTCCGGTGGCGGGATTGCGCGACTGGCTGCAGGGATTCGCCACCGATGCCGCCGGCCACCGCATCGTCGCCAGCCCGTCGGCCAACGCGACCACGATACTGACCCCTGAGGGCTGGCGCATCCGCTACGTCAGCTGGCAGGACGACGACCCGACGGCGCCGCACAATCACCCGAAACGCATTGACCTTGAGCGCAGCACCGTGCAAGCGGGCGACGTGTCGATCCGCATCGTGATCGATGGTTGGCAAGTTCCCTAGCACCGCGATGCCGCGTACGCTGAAGAATTGTCCGGCGCCGGCCAAGCTGAATCTATTCTTGCACGTCACGGGCCGGCGGCCTGACGGCTATCACCTGTTGCAAACGGTATTCCAGCTGATCGATCATGGCGACCTGCTGCATTTCGCGCAGCGCGAGGATGGCGCGATTCGGCGCAGCACGGAACTGCCCGGCGTACCGCACGAATCCGACCTGATCGTGCGCGCGGCGCGCTTGCTGCAAGCCGCGAGCACGGCAAAATTTGGGGTAAAGCCGCTCGGCGCCGATATCGCGATCGACAAGCGGCTGCCGATGGGCGGCGGCTTGGGCGGCGGCTCATCGGACGCCGCGACCACACTGATGGCCTTGAACCATTTGTGGCAAACTGGCCTGTCCCGCGCGGAGTTGATGGCGCTCGGCCTGCAACTCGGGGCCGATGTGCCTTTCTTCCTGTTCGGACGCAATGCGTTTGCGGAAGGCGTGGGCGAGACGCTGACGGCCGTCGAAACGCGGAAAAACTGGTTCCTGGTGATCGAACCGGGCGTCTTTGTACCGACTGCGGCAATATTTGGCGCAGCGGATTTGACAAGGGATACGAAACCCGTCAAAATATCGGACTTTTCCGGGGCTCAAAATAGTTTCGGGAAAAACGACTTGCAAGTCGTGGCTGCCAAGCTGTTTCCGCCTGTCGCCGACGCCATCCAATGGCTCGCCGCCTACGGGGAAGCGAGGATGACCGGTTCCGGTGCCTGTGTGTTCTGCCCGTTCGAGCATGAAGCACAAGCCGATGCGGTACTGAAGCTGGTACCCGCGCGCTGGAAAGCCTGGAAGGCCAAAGCATTGGCGCGACATCCGCTGGCGCACTTGCACAGATCGTAATCAAAGAATTGGTTTGACGTTGCATGGAACGCTGGATTCGACGAAAATGAGTCAGCAAAAATGCGACGGCAAACGCCGAGTCGTGTAGGGGAATCGCCAAGTTGGTTAAGGCACTGGATTTTGATTCCAGCATTCGAAGGTTCGAATCCTTCTTCCCCTGCCAGTAAATCAAGAAAAAAACCAGCCAGAGAATACGCAAGCCGCCAATACCTGAAGCAACACCCAGGCATTAGCGGCTTTTCAAGCTTTTAACGATTGCAGATCAGGACCCCCCATGGCACTCGAAAACCTGATGGTTTTTACCGGCAACGCAAATCCGGGCCTGGCAGTCGGGGTCGCCAAGCAACTCAAGATCCCGCTCGGAAAAGCCGTGGTGTCCAAGTTCTCCGATGGCGAGATCGTCGTTGAAATCAACGAGAATGTGCGCGGCAAGGATGTCTTCGTGCTGCAATCGACCTGTGCGCCGACCAACGATAATCTGATGGAAATCATGTTGATGGTCGATGCCTTGAAGCGCGCTTCCGCAGGCCGCATTACGGCGGCGATCCCGTATTACGGCTATGCGCGCCAGGATCGGCGTCCGCGCTCGGCGCGCGTCGCGATTTCGGCCAAGGTAGTCGCCAACATGCTGCAGGAAGCCGGCGTCGAACGCGTGCTGATCATGGACTTGCACGCGGACCAGATTCAAGGCTTCTTCGACATCCCGGTCGATAATATCTACGCGTCGCCGATTCTGCTGTCCGA
>DHXL01000243.1:5581-5743 GCA_002415335.1 Oxalobacteraceae bacterium UBA5157 | reverse complement strand
GGCAAGGTGGTGCATGCCGGCGGCATACCCAGCCGCGATAAGATCGAAGGGTGGCTCACGCCTGACGTTTGACGCTGGACAGAGAAGGCCGTGCTAACCAGCTTTGCACTGGTCGACGAGGAACTGGAAGTCGGCTTGCCGTCGGTCGCCGTGCGGGTGCGC
>DHXL01000243.1:1107-5334 GCA_002415335.1 Oxalobacteraceae bacterium UBA5157 | reverse complement strand
GCCGTGCGGGTGCGCGGCGCGTCAGGCTCCGTGGTCGTGGCGCTGGCGTGAGGCCTTTTCTCCACTGGCGATCCGCCGCGGACAATACACCAGCTTCTATTTTTGAGCACGTTACGCTGGAAGACGCGGACTGCTGCACCCCTTCGTCACATCGCCAATTGTTAATCTTTGTCAAATCCGCAAATATACCCCCTGTTTATGGGATGTCCCTTGTGGAAAGACGTGATATTTTTCACTCATTATTTCCTCAACGGAACTTTCGCAGTCGATTCTGCGACTGACTGTTATCCACCACTATTCACGCCCCTCCCCGACGCTTGCCTTGGATTTCCAAGAAGCTTTCAAATCGGCACAGATGTTCCCCACATGGCAGCACGATGCCGTTGCGCGACTGTTTGCCAAGAGGTCGTTTGCGAATATGGCCGGCGTCGACGCAGGTTGCGCGTGCACTCATCGGGATGCGCAGAATGATTGCCCATGTGTACGGCGCGACCCGGACGCGCGGGAACGGTTCGCCAACGCCTGTACGCTCACACACGGGGCGCCATATGGCATTGGACATGGTTAGCCACTGTATGCCTTCCATCCGTTCTCGCCTGGTTTTGCTCGTGGCGGTCTGCATTCTTCCTGCGTCGCTGATGGCAGTCCTGGTTCTCTCCTACGACTATCACCAGGGGCGACAACGACTGATCGGCAATTCGATTGCGAGAGCCCGTACTATCGCTTCGCGGGTGGACAAAGAGTTTGCCAGCACTGAAGCGATGTTACGCACCCTCGCGACCTCAACTTCGCTGACCGCCAACGATCTGGTGACGTTCAGTGAGCAAGTACACGAGGTGCTTAAGACGCAGACGGTGAACAATATCGTGCTGACCGCCCCGTCCGGTCAGCAATTGATAAACACACTCCGTCCGTTTGGCGAGCCACTTCCACACAGCGGCAACCCGGTCCAGTTGCGCCGTCTTGCCGAAACCGATGGCCCCGTTATTTCGGAATTAATCACCGGCGTCGTGTCGCGACAACCCGGTATCACTATCGCTGTTCCCGTGCGCCGAAATGGAAAATACCTATATAACCTCTTCGCCACCATATCCCCGGAGCAGTTTGCAGAGCTAATCAGGCAGCAACAACTACCCCGAGACTGGATTGTTGCCGTCGTCGATAGTGGCGGAACGATCGTCGCCCGTTCGCATGAAATGAAAAAGTTTGCCGGGCGGCGTAGTGTGCGGGGCTTGCGCAATGCGCTAGCCTTCGACAACGAGGGCTCATTTGAGGGGCCCACGATTGAGGGAATACCGGTGCTGGGCGTGTTCAGCCGCTCGTCGGTCACGAATTGGGCGGTGGCCATAGGAATTCCCGCTCAAAGTCTTACGACCGAATTGAGAACCGAACTGGCCTGGCTTGCATTGGCCATCGCCACCTTGTTTGCAGGCAGCCTTGGTCTGGCATGGGTTATTGGCGGGAATATCAGCAAATCAATCCATGCGCTAACCGAGCCGGCTCGTGCTTTAGGCGCGGGCAGCGAGGTGACTGTGCCACCGCTTCATTTGCGCGAAGCGGATGACGTGGGGAAGGCTTTGGTAAGCGCGTCGAAAAGGCTTCGGCATGCCAACCACCAGGCCACCCACGACACACTCACCGGCCTGGCGAACCGGGCGCTGTTTACGGAAGTCGTCAACCAGCAACTGTCCGTATGCGAGAGAACCAGTACAAATCTGTCGGTTCTCTATATCGACCTGGACGATTTCAAGGCCGTCAACGATGCGAACGGCCACTCCTTCGGAGACAAGGTGTTGCAGCAGGTGGCAGAACGGCTCACCTCCGGAATAAGAAAATCAGATATCGCCGCCAGGCTGGGCGGTGACGAATTCGCTGTTGTGCTCGTCGATGCTGCCGAAGCAATGGCGATGGCAGTCGCCGAACAATTAGTCGACGCCCTTTCCGCGCCCTACACGTTTAATGGCGTGCAGGTGCGCATCTCGGCCAGCGTTGGCGTCGCTCGCTATCCGGAATGCGGAAGCAGCAGCCAGGAGCTGCTGCACGTGGCGGACGAGACGATGTATAGAGCCAAGACTAGCGGCAAAAGGAAGGTGGTATCTGCCTGTTCGGCATCGTCGGCCCAAGATCAGGATGTCGGCACACCTTCAGAGGGCGACTACTGATGACCGGTAAACGTGAGTTGCGCGAGAGCGATGACAGACGATGGGCGGTCCTGCCTCCAGTTCTGCAAATTTGGCGTCGGTCATCATGAGGATTGCCACGGCTCGGCAGGAATCTGAAAAAGATTTACCGACCTTGACCAAGGCGGAACTGGCGGAATTGTTGTTCGACCAGATTGGCCTGAACAAGCGCGAAGCGAAGGACATGGTCGACACTTTTTTTAACGAAATCCGCAATGCCCTTGAGCGTGGGGAGGCGGTCAGGCTATCAAGCTTTGGCAATTTCCAGTTACGCGACAAGCCGCAACGGCCGGGTCGCAATCCGAAAACAGGGGAAAAAATTCCCATCAGGGCGCGCCGCGTCGTGACTTTCCATGCGAGTCCGAAACTGAAGGTGATCGTCGACGAGACCGGTCCGCTACGCAGTGACGAGTAAAACCGCGTTGCGGCGACGCAGGCAAGGACGCTGCACGGCACCGACAAATGCGTGAAGTTTTTCTTCAACTTAAATACATTTGTGCAAATATGAATCTATAATGGCGAGGCTAAGTCAAATCATCGCATCTTAAGCAATAACCATTAACTCAATCCGAGAGACGTCCGCGAATGAACGCCGAGATCGCTCAGGCACGGAATCATCGCGCGGGATATGGAGTATCCGAACCAGTGATCTTTCATTCCACCCGCTGCGGGCACGCCGCAAGATCCCCGCATGGCGGAGCGTTGGCGCGAGCGTCCCGCTACAGATTCGCCAGCGGAAACTTTGCCGAATCCTCATCCGCCTGCAGCGCGACAATCAGCTTGCCGAGATCCCTGTCGAGCCGTGCCAGCGTGCGCGCATCCAGGCTCGCCAAGGCATCGGGTAACACGCCCGTGAATGGTGCGGGCGCCCTGTGCAGCACTTTCTCACCGTTCGGCAAGAGGTGCAACGTCACCGCGCGTCGATCGGTACCGTTCTTCGCTGCGACAATCATCTCCCGCGTCACGAGTGACTTTACGAGGTTACTCGCGGTCGATTGGTGGACATCCATCGCATGGGCCAGATCATTCATGCCGATGCCAGGATTCGATCGAATCACGCTCAGCGCCCACAGCTGGGCTCCGCCAACGCCGGCCTCCCTTTCAACCTGTCGAAAATGCGTCTTTACGGCGTTGAACACCACGCGAAATTGGCGCAAGACGCGCGTCGTGGGCGCCGCGTCCAGCGTCGTCTGTTGTGTCGGTGTTGCGCGAGGCGCGGGTGTCATTTTTGCGGAAGGCATTCGAGCATGATAACGGATAACTATCCAGCCCGATTACAAAAAGACATTGCGTCCCGCCATCAGGATCAGTGCCGATGAAGCACGACCACCATATCCCGACCGCCTTCAAGAAGGAGTTCACCGATTGGCGCCTGTGGTGGTCGCGCAGCGTGGTCATCGCCGTGGCTGCGGCCGCTGCCTTGGTTGTCGTCGGACTCACCCGGTTGTCCGAATACGCGCTCGCACTTTTCGTCGATCTGCGCACGGCCTGGGGATGGACACCGCTGCTGTGGACGCCGCTGTGCACAGCCGCCATCGTATGGGTGACGCGACGCTACGCGCCGGGTGCGGAGGGTTCCGGCATTCCGCAGGTAATGGCATCGCTCGAGTCCACCGTCGACCCGTCCAATCGAAACCTGTTCGTGTCCTTGAAACTCAGCGCTGCCAAGATCGTCTTGACGGCGTGGGGATTACTGGCGGGCCTCTCGCTGGGACGCGAAGGCCCGTGCGTGCAAATCGCGGCGGGTGTGATGCTTGCCGCGCGCCGTTGGTTGCCCAAACGCTCGGCCGTAACCGCGCAAGGCCTGCTCGTCGCGGGCGGTGCAGCCGGCATTGCGGCAGCGTTCAATACGCCGTTGGCCGGTGTGATGTTTGCCATCGAGGAGTTATCTCGCTCTCCGGAGCAGCGTAGCAGCGGCCTCATCGTCGCCGCCATCGTGGTAGGAGGACTGGTCGCGGTGTCGATCCACGGCAATGCCACGTACTTTGGCGTGATCCACGTCTCCGGGATCGGCCTCTCGCTGGTGATCCCGGGTTTGCTCGTGACG
>DHXL01000243.1:0-933 GCA_002415335.1 Oxalobacteraceae bacterium UBA5157 | reverse complement strand
GGTGGGCAATCGGCGGACCGATTGAGTCGCTTTCGGCAGCAGCGTCCGGTCCTGTTTGCGTCCGCGTGCGGACTGGCCGTCGCGGCGATCGGGATACTGACTAGCGGCGCCACGTTTGGCAGCGGCTACACGCCCACACGCAGCATGCTGGAGGGTTCCGAAACCGCACCGGCAGTGTACGTCCTGTTCAAGTTCATCGCGACCTGGCTTACCGCCTGGTCCGGCGTGCCCGCAGGTATCTTTGCCCCTTCGCTGGCAATCGGCGCCGCGCTCGGCAACGATGTCGCCCTGCTCATGCAGTACCCGCAAGCGCCGACGCTCATCGCCCTCGGTATGGTCGGGTTCCTCGCTGCGGCGACTCAGGCGCCGATGACCGCATTCATTATCGTGATGGAAATGGTCGACGGTCACGCCATGGTACTTAGCCTGATGGCCTGTGCGCTCGCGGCCAGTGTGGTGTCGCGGCTACTGAGCAAACCGCTGTACCCTTCCCTGGCGCGCATGCAACTGCAGCGCCTGCCCGGATCGACCGGCGAGCACGAAGGAGATTCCTGACTTCACCGCACCTCAACCGCCGACAAAGATTTCACGCTTCTGAACGGCTGCTCGTTCGACTGCCGATGGAGGCGGCGACCTCAGTTGTGATCGATCATGCCTTCTTGTTATAGGCGCTGCACCAGCCACCGCTGTTGACCTGCTTGCCCGGAAACAGGGCGCAATTGCCCGCACCCCTCGCTGGCCCCTGATATAGCTGGCAGCCGGCGCATTGTTGACCTGCAGCGTACTTCGGAAATTTCACTTTGTCGGCCTTGGTCGCATCTTGTTTGTAGCCGAGCGCCGCTGCTTGTGGATCGGTTTCCTCCACTTTGGCAGATTGGGCCTGACTCAAAGTCGCCGTGGCCAATGCAGCCGAGCCAACCAGCGAACAGATGA
>DHXL01000129.1:10400-11451 GCA_002415335.1 Oxalobacteraceae bacterium UBA5157 | reverse complement strand
ACGCGGCAGTTTTCCAGCAGCACCACTTGGCCGGGGGCGACGTCGACGCCGTCAACCCAGTTCGACTTTAACTCAACCGGCTGGCCGAGCAGCTCGGACAGGCGCGCGGCGATTGGCGCCAGTGAATCTTTCGGCTTGAATTCGCCTTCTGTCGGGCGCCCCAGATGAGACGTCACCATCACCGCGGCGCCGCCCTGCAGCGCCTGGCGGATTGCCGGCACGGAAGCCCTGATCCGCGTGTCTTCGGTGATATGGCCTGCCTCATCTTGCGGAACGTTCAGATCGGCGCGGATCAGGACCCGCTTGCCTTGCAGTTGATTCGCCGCGATCAGGTCGCTCAATCGATTGAATTGCATGGTTGGCTCTATGTTATGGCGGTCGGAAAAGTGCTATTTTACCGCACCGCGCGCCTGCAAAATAAACCGTTACTAATGGCTCAGCCGCAGCACCGTCAACAACGCCATGCCGACCATAATCGTACCGAGCAGATGCCGGGTTGTCATGAAGAATAGCGCGGCGCCGATACCGGCCATCAGCTTGGGGTTGAACCAGCTCAGGCTGATGGCGCCGCCCGATAGCACCAGGTCCGGCGCCACGATGGCGGCCAAGGCTGCGGCCGGCGCATAACGCAGTGCGTGCTGGACTTTCGGCGGCAACTTGATGGCATCGCCGAACAGGAAGAACGAAAAGCCGCGCGTGAGAACAGTAGCGACCGTGAGCAGGGCGATCGTGATCCAGGTATCGAAGTCGTTCATGCTGCCCCGCTCCGCTTGCGTCGCTCGAGCACAGAGTCGACCGCCATCGCCGCGATCATGCCGATTACGACCGCCAGCAGCAGCCCGAGACGGTACGGCAATTCGACCGCGATGACGGCCACCGCGCCGGCTACCACTACGCCGGTTAACGCGGCGGAATTGATGATGAGCGGGATCATGACCGCCAATAATGCCAGCGTGCCGGCGAATTCGACGCCCCAGCTTTGCGGGATCTGGCCGGCCAGCAAGATGCCGGCGACCGACCTACCGCAGCCGGCGGACGCGCACGCCGAAGC
>DHXL01000129.1:0-10379 GCA_002415335.1 Oxalobacteraceae bacterium UBA5157 | reverse complement strand
GCAAGATGCCGGCAACCGCGCCAGCCTGCCAGGCGCACCAGTTCGGATAGCCGATCCCGATGAAAAAGCCGAGCTTGCCTGCCGGCTGGTACAGGGTTTCCGCCGGAAATCGGCGTGGAAAAAAGGCCATCATCAGGTCGGCATTAAAGTAGCCGTACCAAAGCCGCTGATACCAGCGCAGATGCGCGAAATGCGGTCCCAGCGCCGCCGCGAAAATCACGAAGCGAAGATTGACCGCCATCGCCGTCAGGAACACGACCCATACCGGCGCATGGGCCACCATCAGCGGCAGCGCGGCCAACTGGGCAGAGCCGGCGAATACCAGAAAAGTCATGCCCAGCGCCTGCCAGAGCGTCAAGCCCGATGTCACCATCGCCATGCCGGAAACCAGGCCCCAGGCGAAAATGCCGGGCATGGTCGCCGCGCTGATCTGGAGACCCTCGCGAAAAGCCTGTTTCTCCAGGGTCGAAAGGCTGGAGTGGGAGTAATTCGCTTCGACGCTCATAGAGTGGGAATGCCGGACCGCGCGGTACCGGAGAAGCATGCCGGCGGCTCGCAACTGGAAACATTGGAAACCGCATTTTCCGCGCCAGACGGAAAATGACATGCGGGTTGATTGAAGGCATATTCTACCGATGATCCTTCCGACGCGTCCGACTGCGTTAGAATTCAGGGTATTGCGGGACCGGGTCAAGCGTCCCGCAGCAATCAAAACCGGCAACAACTTGGGAGCCTGCGACATGTCCATGTCCGATCGCGATGGGAAAATCTGGAAAGACGGCGAATTAGTCGATTGGCGCGATGCCACCATCCACGTGCTGACCCATACGCTGCACTATGGCATGGGCGTATTCGAAGGCGTCCGCGCCTACCAGACGCCGCAGGGCACGGCGATCTTTCGCCTGCGGGAGCACACGCAGCGACTATTTAACTCTGCCAAGATTTTCCAGCTGACGATTCCGTTCGATCTGGAAACAGTCATGGAAGCCCAGCGCCAAGTGGTGCGCGAAAACAAGCTTGAATCGTGTTATCTGCGCCCGCTGGTCTGGATTGGCGACGAAAAGCTGGGCATTTCAGCCAAAGGCAACTCGATACACATTGCGATCGCAGCCTGGCCGTGGGGCGCCTACCTCGGTGAGGACGGCATGGCCAAGGGGATCCGCGTCAAGACTTCGTCCTTCACGCGCCACCATGTCAATATCTCGCTGGTGCGCGCCAAGGCTTGCGGCTACTACATCAACTCGATCCTGGCGAATCAGGAAGCGCTGACCGACGGCTACGACGAAGCCTTGCTATTGGACACAGAGGGCTATGTGTCGGAAGGTTCCGGCGAGAACGTCTTCATCGTCAAGAACGGCAAACTCTATACGCCGGACCTGGCGTCCTGTCTGGATGGCATCACCCGCGATGCGGTTCTCACGATGGCGCGCGACCTCGGTATCGACGTCATCGAAAAGCGCATCACGCGCGACGAAATGTACTGCTGCGACGAGGCGTTTTTCACCGGAACCGCGGCAGAAATCACGCCGATCCGCGAACTGGACAATCGCCAGATCGGGGCTGGCGCGCGCGGCCCGATTACCGAGAAATTGCAGTCTTTATTCTTCGATGTGGTGGCGGGCAAAGCGCCGCAATACCAGCATTGGCTAACCTTGATTTAAAAAGAAAATTATGCCTGAAGCAACACAAAAATCAGCCTTCGTCGAACTGGATGGCACAGATCTTCCCGCCTATTGTCCCAATCCTGCGATGCCGATTTGGTCGTCGCATCCGCGCGTGTACCTTGAGATCGCGCACAACGGGGAAGCAAAATGTCCTTATTGCGGTACCTTGTACCGGCTCAAGGCCGGCGCGGCCGTACACGGGCACTGACGGCAGTCCACACCGATTGTGGCAACCCGCCGCATTAAAATGACTCGCATCGGGATGCTCCGCGT
Organism: Oxalobacteraceae bacterium UBA5157; assembly: GCA_002415335.1. Lineage (GTDB taxonomy): Bacteria > Pseudomonadota > Gammaproteobacteria > Burkholderiales > Burkholderiaceae_D > UBA5157. The sequence goes on along the minus strand of DHXL01000129.1, from coordinate 8,442 downwards.
GGAGTCGGATTAAGGGGTCCTGAATACGATGTCGAGGTCGCGCAAACAACTGGGAACCGCCGACGACGTCGAGACGTCGTTTTACGATGCGATTGCGCGCGCGGACATCGAAGCGTTGATGTCGCTGTGGGCCGATGAGGAAGACATCGTGTGCATTCATCCTGGTGCGGCGCGGCTGGTCGGCCATGGCGCGATTCGCGCATCATGGGAAGCCATCTTCGAACGTGGCGGCGTCCGTATCCGCCCGATGAAGTTGCACACGGCGCACAACCTGATGACCGTGACCCACAATATCGTCGAAGAGGTCCATCGCCCGGAAAGCGAGCTCCAGGATATTCACATCCTGGCCACCAATGTCTACATGAAGACGCCGTACGGTTGGCGCATCGTGCTGCACCATGCATCGATCGCACCCGGCAAGGTCAGCGCCGACCAGGCGTCGGCGACCTTGCACTAATGACTTATCTCGCCCCTTCCTGGCTGCCCGGCGGCCATCTGCAGACGATTTACCCGGCGACCGTCATTGCCAAGCCGCCGGTCTCGTATCGGCGCGAACGCTGGGATGCCCCGGACGGCGATTTCGTCGATATCGATTTTGTCGACGGTGTCCCGGGCAAGCCGTACATCGTCATGTTTCACGGCCTGGAAGGGTCTTCCAATAGCCACTACGCGCGCGCGCTGATGGCACATATCGCCCCCTTGGGCTGGTCCGGCGCAGTGCCGCATTTTCGCGGGTGCTCCGGCGAATTGAACCGCGCGCCGCGCTTTTACCATTCCGGCGACGCGCAAGAAATCGACTGGATTTTGCATCGCCTGTCAGCCGAACGCAAGACACGCAAGGCGAGCAAGCTTTACGCGTCCGGTGTGTCGCTGGGCGGCAATGCGCTGCTGCGCTGGCTCGGGGAATCGCAACATGGAGCCGAAATCGTCGATGCCGCATGCGCAATCTCGGCGCCGCTCGACTTGGCCAAGGGCGGAGCAGCCTTGTCGCAAGGCCTTAACCGCATTTACACGCGCATGTTCCTGCAGACGCTGAAGCCAAAATGCGTGAAAAAACTCGAGCAGTTTCCCGGACTGTTCGATCGCAAAGCGATGCTGGATGCACGCAATTTGTACGAGTTCGATAATGTCGTCACCGCGCCGCTGCATGGCTACCGCGATACCGATGACTACTGGTATCGCGCCAGCGCGAAGCACGTGCTAACCGACATCAGCGTACCGACGCTGGTATTGAACGCGCAGAACGACCCGTTTCTGCCTGGTCAGCACCTGCCACGCAGGGCGGCCCGCTGCGTAACCCTGGAATATCCGCAACACGGCGGCCATGTCGGCTTTGCCGTCGGCTCGCTGCCGGGCCGCTTGAACTGGCTGCCGCAGCGCATGCTGCATTTTTTGGAAGGCGACAATCCGCCCCGTGCCGGGTAAGCGCTCTCCCGCGGGATCAGACGCCGCTATGTTTTTGGTTCGCCTTGAGGCAAAATGATTTCCCATGGATGAGATCGTCAAACAAGCAATCGCCAAATGGCCCGATGTACCGCACTGCTACGGCTGGCTTGGGCTCGACGCGCGCGGCAGCTGGCGGATGCGCGACGAGCGGGCGCAAACGCTGAACGCGGCAGGCGACAAAATCGCGCATTCCGCATTGTTGAGTTTCATCATCCGTAACTACACCCATGACGCTCAAGGCCGCTGGTATTTCCAGAACGGGCCGCAACGCGTCTACGTCAATCTGGAAACCACGCCCTACATCGCGCACACCGATCCGGCACAAGGCTTTGTGCTGCACACCGGCGAGCCGCTGACCATCGTCGACGGCGCATGGATCACGGAACTCGGCGAACTGGTGCTGGAAAGTCTGGGCAGGGTCGCGCAGGTGGACGATCGCGACATGGCGGAATGTCTTGCCCAGTTGCGCCTCGACGATCAGGTGGTGAGCGATGAGCGCCTGCTGGCATGGCTGGATGAGCCGGCCAGCACGCAGCGCCTGTCGCTGAACCTGATCAGCAGGCGCGTGCCGGTGCAGCGTATTGCGCGCGGCGCGATCCCGCAACATTTTGGATTTGTGCGGATACCGCAGCCGGATGCGGTCTGACCGGACACCGCGCCGGCTCAGCGCTACTTCTTGGTTTCCTTTTCTTCCTCGCGCCAGCGCGCCTGCCACTCGCGTTCGCGCGCATCGATCAGGGCCTGATCGTAGAACGAAGCGTCCGGTGACTTGCGGGCGATCGAGAGCTGCTCCAGCGCCGCCGGCAGCGTTCCGGTCAGCGCATAGGATTCGGCCAACGACAGATGCTGCAACGCCTGCTTGCCTTGCGCGGCATAGGTCTTGGCCAATAGATCCTGCAACTGCGGTTCGTGGCGGTACAGCTGCGCCTGATCGCGCAGGTACTGCGTCGCATCATCGTAACGGCCGCCGGCGATCAATGCATCCGCATATTGGCGCGCGATCCCACGCGACAATGGATACCGTGCGCGCGCGATATCGGCGTCCTTCAGCGCCTCGGCGGGGCGCTTGGCAGCCAGTTCGATGTCGATCGCGAGGCTCGGAATGATGGCATTCTTGCTCGGCTCGGAGGCGGGCACGGCGCGCACCGCAACCCTGGCTTCCTGCAACAGGCTTCGTGCACGATCGGTCGCTCCTTGCTTCAGCGCCACCAACGCCAGCCCGTACTTGGCGGCTGCCGTTTGCCCCGGGTTCATCTGCAGTAATTGATTGTTGAACGCGACGGTCGCCTCGCGCAAGCCTTGCGGCGAATCGTCCTGCAGTATCCTCAGGCGCGCCCGGATCAACTGAAAGTCGACGCTGTCGACCCGCTGCTTGTAGTGCAGGCCCCTGATGCGCGCCTCGATATCGGCGATGCGTTCGGTTGTCAGCGGATGCGTGAGCAGGAAGGCCGGCACGGCCTCCGTGTACGAGCGGCTGGCAGTCTGCAGGCGGCCGAAAAATGCGATCATCCCCGACGTGTCGAAGCCCGCGTCCCGCATGATCTGCAATCCTACGCGATCCGCCTCGCGCTCGGCATCGCGGCTGAAGTTGAGCTGGCGTTGCATGGCCACTCCTTCGCCCCCGACCATCAGTGCCGCCGATGCATCGGTGCTGGAGCGCGCCGCCAGCACCGCCAGCAGCAACCCGGCCAGCGGGATCAACGCATCCTGGCGTTGCTTGCCCAGCATGCGCGCGATATGGCGCTGCGCCACGTGGCCGATTTCATGCGCCATCACCGACGCCAGTTCCGATTCGGTCTGCGCGGCCAACACCAGCCCCGAATGTACGGCGATGAATCCGCCCGGCAGCGCGAAGGCATTCAGCACCGGGTCGCGCAGCGCGAAAAAGAAAAAATCGAAGCCGGCTTCGCCACGTGCCTCGGGCCGCGCGGCCAACAGGATCGCGCCAAAATTATTCAGGTATTCCAGCAGTGGAGCGTCGTCCAGATAATCGGGATCGCGCTGGATGTCGTGCATGATCCGTTCGCCCAGTTTGCGCTCCATCAGCGGCGACAGATCCTCGCGTTCGGTGTCGCCCAGACTGGGCAAATTCAGCGCGACGTTCGTCGAAGACGCGACCGCCGGCAACGCGCCGGCGAAGGTGGAGATGGCCATCGCGGCAATAATCAAGCGAGATTTCATGCAACTGGACTCATGGTGAAATGATGGCGTGCGGCCAAACCCGGAACACGGCGCGAGACCGGCCGTCTCGCAATGATATGATACCCGCACACCCGAATCGTTCCAGTAGCGTAATATTTTGTTGCCGATGACCACCCAAAAAAACAGCCCTCCCCCGGCACCTCCCGACACCGGCCTGACCCACTTCGACGCCGGCGGCCAGGCGCATATGGTCGATGTCGGCGAAAAAAAGGAAACCCATCGCGTCGCGATCGCCAGCGGCACGATCCGCATGAAGCCGGAGACGCTGGCCCTGATTCAATCCGGCAGCGCGAAAAAAGGCGACGTGCTGGGTGTCGCGCGCATCGCCGCCATCATGGGCGCCAAGCGCACCAGTGATCTGATTCCGCTGTGTCATCCGCTGGCACTGACGCGTGTCGCAGTCGACTTTGAGGTCGACGCGGCGCAATCCATTGTGACGTGTCGCGCGCGGATTGAAACCTACGGTAAGACTGGGGTCGAGATGGAAGCGCTGACTGCGGTACAGGTTGGATTACTAACGATTTACGACATGTGCAAGGCGGTGGATCGGGGGATGGTGATGACGGATGTGCGGGTGCTGGAGAAGCGCGGAGGCAAATCCGGCGAATGGACTACAGAATAAATAGATCATTGGTTTGTATGGTTTTTGTTTGTGTTGCACATCACTGCACGATCCGATGTTTCTTCCATTATTTACGCACAAACGACTGCGGCGGAATGAAAGCGCCAGAGATTTGTCCGTCACTCGAGAATAGGCGTGCAAACATGCTTAGAGCCTAAGGTAATTTAGCCCACTTCCTGCCCAAACGGGGTTTGGATATCGAATCAGTACCCAGCAGAGACGATGTGTTCATGCGCATCGTCACGCTGTGTACTCGACATCGATGGCGCTGCACTTAATTTTCTTGTGGAGTTGGATTTCCAACTCCCTTACATCCGGAATTTGCAATTCTTAAACATTCCAAAATGGGTCGTCAAGGTATGATTGACAGTACCAACGACAACACCCCACGGATGGGGTGTTCGGGATGCAATAGCCTGGTTCCATCGGAGGCATTCCGCGCAATATGCTACGCCACGGATTGTGACCGCTGTTGGACTTGGTTCAACCTGGGGTAATACCACATTTCGCTTTGGTGCAAGTGCCGCTGACTGCCCAACTGATATTGGTTGGATTAACTGTCGGAGTCATGACCAAAGTAAATGAGCCCACTGTTGCCGTACCAGTGACATTGATCGCAGCTGTGGTTGGGGTCATGGTAAGTGCGGAACCATACTTCGGCGTCGGCAAAGTAACGCCTATTTTTGCGGCGGTGTCGCAGAGGGTAAGATCGCCAGAATTATTTTGCGCACATTCAGCAATCGCTAACTTGATAGGCTCCATCGATACTATATTTTCCTGCCACTTGGCGCGCGTAACGTAATCTTGATATTGCGGTATAGCTATCGCCGCCAAAATACCGATGATCGCGATTACGATCATCAATTCGATCAGCGTAAAGCCGGCCTGCGCGCGTTGCATCATTTTCATTGATTTCATTTTGTTTCTCCTCTTTGGACAGTAGACACGATGTCTGCCATGTCGCTAACCTTGCAATCGCCGTGCCAGATCTCATTTCCTCGTGGCACAGGGATTTTTTTGTTTATCCGACAATGAGAATCGACGTTCTTTGAATGTCAACTGACCTCTTTTGTCAGCATGGGCAAGCCAGGTTCCAAAACTTTTCTCTTACAGGACAAAATTTGTCACTCCTGAGGAGCTTTGGTAACGTCGACAGTTATTCAATTCACAAGACGAAGTCGCGCCTACCTTGCCAAAAATCGCATCGAGGTTCCAGACAAGTCGATTACATCGTTGTCCGCCAATGTATGGACGCCGGTCCCAATCGATAAACCATTCACAAATGGACGAGCATCGCCCTCGACATGGGTGAGGCAATAACCCTGTGGCCGGCGCGTGACGACAGCAACCTGCACGCCCGGACGGCCGATCGTGGTCAGCGCCTTGGTGAGGGCGATCTCCTTGCCCGCGCTGGCGCCGTTGATGACCCGGATGACGGCAACCTCCGCGAAATCCGGCTTCTTCAATGTGCGTTGATCGGCTTGCGCCGGCTCGGGCGAGGTGCAGGCGGGCTGTCCGTCGCCGGCCAGATACGTGATTTTGTATTGTGCCAAGCCGATCACATCGTTGTCCTGCAAGAAGTGCTTCTTTACCGGTTGGCCGTTGACCTGCGTGCCGTTGGTGCTGTCCAGGTCTTCCAGAAAGGAATCGTCGCGGATCGTGACGATCGCCGCGTGTTCGGAGCTGATCGCCAAGTCGTCGATCACGAGATCGTTGTGCGATCGGCGTCCGATCGAAATGCGTTCCTTTGCCAGCGGTATCTCGTGCAATACCGTATCGTCAACCGTCAAGATGATCCTCGCCACGTTTGCTCTCCGCCCGCCTTATTTGACCCAGTTCCTGATCCGACCGAACAAGCCGCCGGCCTCAGGATTGTGCGACTGTATCTTGATCAAGATAACCGAAATGTTGTCGCGCCCGCCATTGCCGTTGGCGCGCGCCACCAGCGCATCGCAGGTCGCGACAAGGCTGGCGCCGGGCCGATTCACGATCTCGCTGATCTCCATGGTCGACATCATGTCGGATAATCCGTCGGAACAGAGTAAATAAATGTCGCCGACGCGGGTCGTGTGCTCGTGGATTTCGACATCGACGTCATAGTCGACGCCGACGGCGCGCGTGATGAGATTCCTGTTAGGCGAAAATCGCGCCAGCTCGGGCTCAACCAGTCCGGCATCTATCTGCTCCTGCAACATCGAGTGGTCCCGCGTGATCAGGGTCAGCTCGCCCTGCCGCAGGCGATAGGCGCGCGAGTCGCCGACGTGCGCAATGATGACTTTATCGTGGTGGCACAGTGCCGCGACCAGGGTGGTTCCCATACCTGCATAGCGCGGCTCGCTGCGCGCCGCTTCGAGGATCGCGCTGTTGGCCCGTTCGATCGCCTCGACCATCAGTTGCTGAAAGTACTTGGCGCGATTCGGACGCGCGCTCGACACGTAGTTGCGCAGTTGCTCCTCCAGAGATTCGCGCACGATCCCCGATGCAATACCGCTCGCGACTTCGCCGGCGTTGTAGCCGCCCATGCCGTCGGCGAGAATCGCCAGTCCATACGCCGGGCTGATCGCGATCGAATCCTCGTTATGAGGTCGCGTCAGGCCGGTATCGGTTTTCGCGGCGAATTGGAGCTCGACGTGATAGGCCATGACGGTTATGCGTTACGGTCGATATCGTAGGTGAACAGAATCACGGATCTTCTTTCGTTATGAACGCGTACTGATTTTAATCCATCGCCGCTACCCGACGACCGGCTATTGCACAGAATGCCGCTGCCTCTTCCGTAGCCAGGGCCCGATCAGCACGACGGCAATCGCACCGACCAGACCCGGTGCGCTGACGTTCAGGCCAAGTCCGGGAATGACAAATTCATGCGGCGGCAAATGCGCTTGCAGCCACGGCGCCAGCCCACTATCCGCAAATACCATGCCGCCGGCAAGGTAACCCAACAGCGCCGCGCCCAAGGTAATGATAACGGGGAAACGTTCCATTAGTCTAAGTACCACGGTGCTACCCCATACGACAATGGGGATGCTGACCAATATGCCGAAGACAACCAGGATCATTTGATGCCCGCCGGCCTGCTCGGCGGCGCTGGCTACGGCAATCACATTGTCGATACTCATCACCAAATCGGCGATGACAATCGTCTTGATGGCGGCGAACAGACGCCCGCTCGCATGAATGTCAGCATGGCGGCCATCGCTCTCTGCCAACAGCTTGATGCCGATCCAGAACAATAACAGTCCGCCCAGGCACTTGAGATAGGGTACCTGCAGCAGCGTGACCGCGAACGCGATCAACACGACTCGAATCGCAATGGCGCCAAATGTGCCCCAAAGGATGCCCTTGAAACGCACCTCGACCGGCAGATTGCGGCAGGCGAGCGCAATCACGATCGCATTGTCACCGCCGAGCAAAATATCGATAAGAATGATTTGGCCGACCGCCAGCCAATTCAGGTCCAGAAAAAAATCCATGCCACTTCCGATCGTCACGGCAAAAATACTACGGGGAGCCTAAGCCCCCCGCTATTCGCTACTGTTACCAGCGCGTATGCAACCATCCCGTTGTGATTACAACACAGATTTCAGCAAGCGCCCCATCTCGGATGGATTCTTGGTCACTTTGATACCGCATGCGGCCATAATTTCCAGCTTGGCTTGGGCAGTGTCGGCGCCGCCCGAAATCAGTGCGCCGGCATGGCCCATGCGCTTGCCGGGGGGAGCGGTGACGCCCGCGATGAAGCCAACCACGGGTTTCTTCATGTTGTCCCTGATCCAGTACGCGGCATTCGCCTCATCCGGTCCGCCGATTTCACCGATCATGATGACCGCGTCGGTGTCCGGATCATCGTTGAACGCCTTCATGATATCGATGTGCTTCAAGCCGTTGATCGGATCGCCGCCGATGCCGACTGCGCTCGATTGACCCAGGCCGAGCGCGGTCAGCTGACCAACTGCTTCATAGGTCAGCGTGCCGGAGCGGCTGACCACCCCGATGCGGCCTTTGCGGTGGATATGGCCGGGCATGATGCCGATCTTGATTTCGTCTGGCGTGATGAGGCCGGGGCAGTTGGGTCCGAGCAGCAGGGTTTCCTTGCCGCCCGCCGCGACCTTGGCCTTCATGCGGTTGCGCACTTCGAGCATGTCACGCACGGGGATGCCTTCGGTGATGCA
>DHXL01000119.1:11394-12994 GCA_002415335.1 Oxalobacteraceae bacterium UBA5157 | reverse complement strand
CATGCTGCCCGCCTGCGTAACGGTTCGCGCTTGCAAGCGCGGACTCCTTCAGCCCGGCGGCTACTCACTTTCTTTGCTTCGCCAAAGAAAGTAAGCCAAGAAAGGCGACGCAAAGCCGCTGCCCTTCGGGTCCCCGCAAAAGCGATGTACTAAGCGGGAAGCGAAACCAACTCGCTTCGCTCAGACATGTTTCGCTTCTTATCCGCTTAGCACATCGCTTTTGCGGCAGCGTCCCATGCGGGGTAGGTCAAACCCTCCCGTATTTAGCTCACCGGTCCCATGTGGGTAGGTCAAACCCTCCGGTACTTGACTTAGCGGATGATTCGACGCCGCGTTACGTTGTGCATTACATCGTTTTCATCATCGGCAACTTCAAACCATTCCGCTGCGCGCACGCCACGGCCGTCTCATAGCCGGCATCCGCGTGCCGCATCACACCCGACCCGCTGTCGTTCACCAGCACGCGTGCCAGGCGCTTGGCGGCGGCGTCGCTGCCGTCGGCCACGATCACCATCCCTGCGTGCTGCGAGTAGCCCATGCCGACGCCGCCGCCATGGTGCAGTGAGACCCAGGTCGCGCCGCCCGCCGTGTTCAGCATCGCGTTGAGCAGCGGCCAGTCGGACACCGCATCGGTGCCATCCTTCATGCTTTCCGTTTCCCGGTTCGGGCTCGCCACCGAGCCGGTGTCCAGGTGATCGCGGCCGATCACGATCGGCGCTTTCAATTCGCCGCTCCTGACCATTTCATTGAAGGCCAAGCCGGCCACGTGACGCTCACCCAATCCGAGCCAGCATATGCGCGCCGGCAAGCCCTGGAATGCGATGCGGTCGCGCGCCATGTCGAGCCAGTGATGCACGCCCTTGTTGTGCGGGAATAATTCCTTGATCTTGGCATCGGTCCTGTAAATATCCTCCGGATCGCCGGACAGCGCAACCCAGCGGAACGGACCTTTGCCCTCGCAAAACATGGGACGGATATACGCCGGTACAAAGCCCGGAAAATCGAATGCATTCTTGACGCCGTCGTCGAAAGCGACCTGGCGGATGTTGTTGCCGTAGTCGACTGTCGGTATCCCCATCGCGTGGAAATCCAGCATCGCCTGCACATGCAGCGCGCAGGAATTGGCGGCTTGCGCGGTCAGCTGCGCATGCTGACTCGGATCCTGCTGCGCGGCTTTCCATTGCGCGACGCTCCAGCCGATCGGCAGATAGCCGTTGATCAAATCGTGCGCCGAGGTTTGGTCGGTGACGAGGTCGGGCTTGATGCCGCCCGCTTGGGCGCGTTTCACCAGTTCCGGCACGATCTCCGCGGCATTGCCGAGCAGCGCGATCGAGATCGCTTCCTTGCGTTCGCAGTACTGCCGGATCAGCGCCAGCGCATCGTCCAGATCCTTGGCCTGTTTGTCTACGTAACGGGTGCGCAGGCGGAAATCGATGCTGCTTTGCTGGCATTCGATCGTGAGTGAAACGGCGCCGGCCAGCGTGGCCGCCAGCGGTTGCGCGCCGCCCATGCCGCCCAGCCCGGCGGTCAGGATCCAGCGTCCGGCCCAGTCGCCGTTGTAGTGCTGGCGGCCGGCTTCGACGAAGGTTTCATACGTGCC
>DHXL01000119.1:0-11286 GCA_002415335.1 Oxalobacteraceae bacterium UBA5157 | reverse complement strand
GCCCTTGCGGTCGAGTTCGTTGAAGTGTTCCCAGTTGGCCCATTTCGGCACCAGGTTGGAATTCGCAATCAACACGCGCGGCGCGTCGGCATGGGTCTGGAATACGCCGACCGGTTTGCCCGATTGCACCAGCAGGGTTTCATCGTCGTTCAAGTCCTTCAGGACTTCGAGGATTTTGTCGAAGCAGGCCCAGTCGCGCGCCGCGCGGCCGATGCCGCCATACACCACCAGATGCTTCGGGTTTTCCGCCACTTCCGGGTCGAGGTTGTTCTGGATCATGCGGTAGGCGGCTTCGGTCAGCCAGCTTTTGCAGGTTTTTTGCGCACCACGCGGCGCGCGGACGACGCGGCTCGGATCCAGGCGCGGGTCGCCACTGGACGATGCGGCTTCGGCGTATTCGGTCATGACGTTGCCCTCTCTTTCCTTGAATCGGCTTAATCGGGGAATTAATATCATAAGTTGTCTATACAACTTTCGCAAGAAAATTATTTGATGTGCAGACAGGTGCTACCATGTCGCATAGCAATGGATGGGTTTGGAGGGCAATGTGGACAGTCAGAACCAGCAAGAGCGGGCGCCGATATTTCAGCGTATCAAGGATCATCTGCGCGCGGAAATCCACGCAGGGACATGGAAAGAAGGTGACGCGATCCCTTCCGAACCGGCATTGGCGAAGCAGTTTGGCGTGTCGCGCATGACCGTCAACCGCGCGGTGCGCGAGCTGACCGCGGAACAAATCCTGACCCGGGTGCAGGGCTCGGGCACTTATGTCGCGCAGCACAAGTATCAGGCGACGCTCGTCGAGATCAAGAACATTGCGGAGGAAGTGCGCGCCCGCGGTCATCAGCACCGTAGCGAATTGCATCGCCTGGAGCGCAGCAAGGCGGCGGAGCTGATGGCGCAACCGTTTGAAGTCGATGTGGGACACCTGCTGTTCCATTCGGTCATCGTCCATTTCGAAAACGATATCCCGATCCAGGTCGAAGACCGCTGGGTCAATTCCACGGTTGCGCCCGACTACATGCAGCAGGATTTTTCGGCGCAGACGCCAAACGAATATCTGATGGCGGTAGCTCCGCTTCAAGGTGTCACCTATCGGATCGAAGCCGTGAGCGCGCCGCGCGAGGTGGCCGAAATGCTGGCACTCGGATCGAAGGAACCGTGCCTGGTACTGCATCGGAAGACCCTGTCCAAGGGGAAGGTCGCCTCGGTCGTCACGATGTGGCACCCGGGCAGCCGCTACCAATTTGCCGGTCAGCTGTAGCGCAAATCTGTCTTGCCTTGCTGCGGTCGCGCAGGACGCGTACCATGGGCCAAAAAATGGACTGGGAGGCGCGGAGCATGCGGCTTGGGCGGCGTGCAACTCTTCCCGCAATATCTGAGAAGGCTGCAATGAACGATCGTTTGACAATTGACGAATATGACGCGCTGGCACAAATCAGCAAGGCGCATTCGCGTGAAAGGCCGACTGCTTGCGTGGCGCGCAACACCAAGCGGCTGACTGGTCTGAAATACGTCGCGTACGGCAAAGACGGACACCTGGCGATCACCGAGAAGGGAACGCAGACGCTGTTCATCAAGGATTGTATCGATGGATTGCGCGCCGTGGCCGCCGATCCGCAGGCCCGGCTCAGGGCCGACGTAGCCACCTTCCTCGGGAAGAAGGGGCACGTCACGCCAAGGGCAGATGCGGATGGCTTCGACATCACGCAAAGAGGGCGCGAATCGCTTGCCGATATCGACGCCACGGGCGGCTAGGCGCCCTCGTATCTGGCCGGCATGGCGGCATCCAGCAACGCGCGCATGTGGCGCCAGTGCGAGCCCTCCCAGAATACGCGGTGGCACACGTCGCAGGTGCTGAAATGCGTGTGGAGCGAACGGACCGACGGCGGAAGGCCATGCTGCACCAGTGCCTTGTCGATCGCGCGCAACGGCGCGTTGCAGTGCAGGCATAGCGTGAATGGCCGCGCACTGCGTGCCAGGTCCAGCCGATTGATGATCTCGCGCAACTGCTGCGCCGCCTTCAGTGCATGCACATAACAGCCGTGCGTGACGTCCCGGCGCTTGAGTAGTTCGCGATCGCGCGTCAGCACGATGCGGCCATCGTGTGCCGCGAGCGCGACAATCTCGCTGTCCCGAAAATGGTTGTCGTACAGCGTGTCGAAGCCGGCCATGCGCAGCAGGCGTGCGAGGCCGCCAAGATGCGCGTCGGCGACGAAGCGCGTCGTGCGCAAGGGGCATGCGCGCACGTGCAGGAGCGGACTGACGTCAAAGGTCTCGAACTTCGGATAGACCGCCACCCGATCGCCATCTTCCAGCATTCGATCGAAGCCGACCGACTCGCCATTGACCAGCACCAGTTCGACTTCGGTGTGCGGCACGCCCAGTGCTTCGATCATGTGCTTGGTGGTGGCAGCCTTCGCGCAAGCGCAGTCGAATGCCCGGCTGCGCCGCGCGGGCGCCAGGAAGTCGTTCAACTCTTCATAGAAGCGAAACGTCGCCGTGACCATTGCTGAAGCTTCGCTGATTGTCTGTCAGGGGCCGGCCACAGCTATGCAAGCCTGTCAAGGGTCAACCGATCGCGCTCGCCGTTGAAATACTTGTTCAGCGCAGCGTCAAAGACTTGATGGTCGGCGGCCACGCAGGCGAACAGCGTCATCGAGGAGCGAAACTTCAGGTCATCCGGAGAGCCGAAAATCTGCTGAATCGTCTTGCCTTCGATCAGCGTAACCAGTTGGCTGCATGCGTGCAGCCGGGGGCCGAGAACAGGATGCTGCAGGTACGCCTGCGCTTCCGCACGCGAAGAGATGGCAAACTTCTTTGCCTGATGACTGTGGCCCAGGCCCATGATTTGCGGAAAGATGAACCACATCCAATGGCTCGTCTTCTGCCCGCGCTGCAATTCGGAGCACACTTCGCCATACCCCGGATATTGTGCGTCCACGAAGCGTTGCAGATCAAAAGGATCGTCAGGCGAGAGTGCGTCCAAGCGAATGGCTCCCAGTCGGTTCGCGAGACCTACATCAAAATAACGTCGTACTGTTCCTGATGATAAATCGTTTCCACCTGGAGCGAAATCGGTTTGCCGATGAAGTCGCCCAGCATCGCAAGGTGCTGCGATTCTTCTTCGAGGAACATGTCAACCACCAGTTGCGAGGCCAGGATGCGGAATTCGCGCGGGTTGAATTGCTTGGCTTCGCGCAATAATTCGCGCAGGATTTCATAACACACGGTGCGCGCGGTCTTGACTTGGCCTTTGCCGCCGCAGGCCGGGCACGGTTCGCATAATATGTGCGCGAGCGATTCGCGGGTGCGCTTGCGCGTCATTTCGACCAGGCCCAGCGCCGAGAAGCCGGACACCGAGATCTTGGTGCGGTCGCGCGCGATCGCCTTGTTCAGTTCGCTCAGCACAGCGGCTTTGTGCTCGGCGTTTTCCATGTCGATGAAGTCGAGGATGATGATGCCGCCGAGGTTGCGCAGACGCAGCTGGCGCGCAATCGCATGCGCCGCTTCCAGGTTGGTCTTGAAGATCGTGTCGTCGAAGTTGCGGCCGGTGACAAAGCTGCCGGTATTGACGTCGATTGTCGTCATTGCTTCGGTTTGATCGACGATCAGGTAGCCGCCCGACTTCAGGTCGACGCGGCGCCCGAGTGCGCGCTGGATTTCTTCTTCCACTCCATACAAATCGAACAACGGGCGTTCGCCGGTATAGTGTACGAGTTTCGGCAATACGGAAGGCGTGAAGGTGGTACCGAACGCCTGCAGCATCTGGAAATTTTCGCGCGAGTCGACCTGGATGCTGGAAGTTTCGTCGCCGACAAAATCACGCAGCACACGCTGCGCCAGGCTCAGATCCTGATACAGGAGGGTCGGCGCCGGTTTGGTCTTGGCCTGCTGCAGGATCGTGGCCCAGGTCTTGCGGAGGTATTCGACGTCGGTTGCCAAGTCGGTGTCGGACGCGTCCTCTGCCATGGTGCGGATGATGAACCCGCCTTTTTCTTCCGGCTGCATCAGGCGCTGCACTTTCTCGCGCAAGACTTCGCGCTCAAGCTCGTTTTCGATGCGCTGCGAAATACCAATGTGGGAATCCTGCGGCAGATAGACCAGCATGCGGCCGGCGATCGATATCTGGGTCGACAGGCGCGCGCCCTTGGTGCCGATGGGATCCTTGATGACCTGCACCGTGATCGCCTGGCCGTCATACAACAGACGCTCGATCGGAGTCGGCGTCGGGCCGTGGCCGCGCGCTTCCCAAATGTCAGCCACATGCAGGAAGGCGGCGCGCTCAAGTCCGATATCGATGAATGCCGATTGCATCCCGGGCAACACACGCGCCACCTTGCCGAGATAGACATTGCCAGCCATGCCGCGCGACAGCGTGCGTTCGATGTGGAGTTCCTGTACCGCGCCTTGCAAGATCAGGGCGACACGCGTTTCCTGCGGGGTGATGTTGATGAGGATGGCTTCGCTCATAGCGTACGCAGACCGGCCTGTTGCAATAATTGTGAGGTTTCGAATAGCGGCAACCCCATGATGCCGGAATAGCTGCCGGTGATCTCGTGCACAAACATGGCGGCCAAGCCCTGGATCGCGTAGCCGCCGGCCTTGTCGTACGGTTCCGACGTGGCGCAATAGGCGCGGATCATGGCGTCGGTGAGCGGCCCGAAAGCGACGTCGGAACTTTGCGTGATTTGAAAGATATCTTCGCCGCGCTGAACCGCGACGCTGGTCAGCACCTGATGCGTGCGATTTTGCAGGCTGCGCAGCATGTCGGTCGCTTCCGCCAGACTGGCTGGTTTGCCGAGGATGCGCTGGTCGAGAACTACCGTGGTGTCGGCCGCCAGCACGGTGCGCAGCGGCAGTTTGCGCAGCCACATCGTTTGCCGGGCGCAATCCAGTTTTTCGCGTGTCACGCGCGCCACGTAGTCGGTTGCCAGTTCGCTCGGATTGACTGCTTCGCTGACTTCCGGTCCACGCGGGGTCAGTTCGCGCAGCAGCAGCAGTTCGAACTCGATCCCGATCTGGCGCAGTAATTCGCGCCGCCGTGGGCTCTTCGAAGCTAGGTATATCTTCTGGTCGGCGAGTTTCATGGCGGGCTAGATCCGGTGATAAGGATGATTTTGCGTGATCGACCAGGCGCGGTAGAGTTGTTCGGCGAGCAGCACGCGCACCATTCCATGCGGCAAAGTCAAGCTGGAGACACGGATCAACTGGTCCGCGCGCGCCTTGAACTGGGCATCCAGTCCATCGGCGCCGCCTATGACGAATGTAACATCACGGCCGTCTTGTTGCCACTGGGTCAGCAGCTGCGATAGCTGGACCGTCGTCAAGTCCCTGCCATGTTCGTCCAGCGCGATGATGCGGGTGCCTTTCGGCAGTATCGCTTCGATCCTGGCGCGCTCCAGCGCCATCGCGGTTTCCGCGGTCTTGCTGGCGGAGCGCTCGACCGGTTTGATTTCCTTTAAGTGGAAGCGGCACTCGGACGGCATGCGCTTCGCGTATTCGCTAAAACCAGCCTCGATCCAGGCGGGCATCTTGTGGCCTACGGCAGCGATGATGAGCTGCATGGCGTCGTCGCGTTGCCTGGGCTAGGCTGCTGTCTTGGCCTTGGCCGGGGCGCGTTTGGCTGGCGCCTTCTTGGCGGCGGCCACGGTTGCATTCTTGGTCGCGGCGACCTTGACGGTCTTGCCGACCGGCTTTGTGGCGGCGGTCTTGGATTTGGGAGCGGCGGTCTTGGCCTTGCTCGCGACAGACTTCACGGTGCCGGCTTTGGTCGTCGCGGTTTTCTTTGCTGCGGTCTTGGTCGTTGCCTTCTTTACCGTAGAAGTCTTCCGTGCGGGCTTCTTGGGCGCATCCTCGGTGCTCGATTGGGCGGTCGTCAAATGGCGGCCAACGGCTTTCTTCGGTGCCGCTTCGTCTTCCATCGGTTCCGACGCGGTGCGCTTGGAGATGCGCTTGGCGGCGCCCAGCTTGACTTCTTTTTCCCCCCAGATTTCTTCCAGCCGGTAGTAGGCGCGAATCGCCGGTTGCATGATGTGGACGATCATGTCGCCCAGATCGACCAGTACCCATTCGCCGGTACCTTCGCCTTCGACGCTCAAGATGTGGCCGCCGTTTTCCTTGACCTTGTCGCGGACCGATGCGGCCAGCGCTTTGGTTTGGCGATTCGAGGTGCCCGAAGCGATCGCAATGCGGTCAAACAGGCTAGTCAGGTGGGTGGTGTCGTACACGTGAATGTCTTGTGCCTTGACGTCTTCCAGCGCGTCGACGACGAGGGCTTGCAGTTGTTTGATATCCATTTAACTCTTATACAGGTGATGTTGTTCAATATAGTCCAGTACCGCGTGCGGTACCAGCGATTCGGGCCGGTCGCCGCGCTGCAGGGCAGCACGAATTTCAGTGGCGGAAATGTCGACCGCCAGATTTGTTGCCAGATACGTCAAGCCATGCGGGGTCGTGCGCAACTGCTCGGGCGTGCCCGCGCGCCGGGCAAATTCGCGCGCAACCGGTTCCGGCACGTGCCCCGCATCGAGCGCAAATCCGGGACGCGATGCTGCGCAAATATGCGCGTAATCGAACAGCTGCCGCCATTCCCGCCAGCTATCCAGCTGCTGCAATTGGTCGGCGCCGATCAATAGCGCAATCGAAGCCTGCGGCCCCAGTTCAGTCCGCAGCGCGCGTAACGTGTCGATTGTATACGTCGCAGTGTGGCGCCGGATTTCCTGTCGGTCAATGGTAACGGGAACAGGCTGCTTGCCGAACGCGCAACGAACCATCTCGACCCGGTCCGGCCCCGATGCCTGCAATTCTTGCTTTTGCCAGGGATTGCCGGCTGGGATGACGCGCAATTCGTCCGGCACCAGCAGCCGGATGAAGTAGGCGCCAAGCGCCACATGTCCATTGTGCACCGGGTCGAAACTGCCCCCCAGCACAGCGATACAGGGTGGCCTCACAGCCAGTCCCGGTGAATCAGGAAGTCGGAATACAGCCGGGCTTCGGCGCTGTCGGGCTGCGGCGTCCAGTCGTAGCGCCACTTGACGACTGGTGGCATCGACATCAGGATCGATTCGGTCCGTCCGGCCGATTGCAGACCGAACAAAGTGCCGCGATCATACACTAAGTTGAATTCGACGTAGCGTCCGCGTCGATACGCCTGGAAATCGCGCTCGCGCTCGCCATAGGCGATATCCTTGCGGCGCTGGAGGATCGGCAGGTAGGCCTCAAGGAAGCCGTCGCCGACACTGCGTTGCATGGCAAAGCTGCGCGCAAAGCCCGGCGCGTTGAAATCATCGAAGAAAATCCCGCCGACGCCGCGCGGTTCCTTGCGGTGCTTTAAATAGAAATAATCGTCGCACCATTGCTTGAAGCGCGCGTGCAAATCGTCGCCGAACGGCGCCACTGCATCGCGGCATGTGCGGTGGAAGTGCTGCGCGTCTTGCTCGAAGCCGTAGTATGGCGTCAAGTCCATGCCGCCGCCGAACCACCAGACCGCTTCCTGTCCGTCCGCGCTGGTGGTGAAAAAGCGCACGTTCATGTGGACGGTGGGCGCATACGGATTGCGCGGATGCAGCACCAGCGAGACGCCCATCGCTTCCCACCTGCGGCCCGCCAGCTCGGGCCGGCCGGCTGCGGCAGAAGGCGGCAGATGATTGCCCATCACGTGTGAAAAATTGACCCCGCCGCGCTCCAGTATGGGACCATCTTCGCGCACGCGCGACATCCCGCCGCCGCCACCCGGGCGATCCCAGCTATCGGTCAGGAACGGTGAGCCATCGATTTCTTCCAGCGCGGCGACAATGCGCGCCTGCAGGTCGAGCAGATAAGCCTTGACGGCGCTGGAGTCCGGCGCGGGTGAATTTTCGATCATTGCCGCGCTCAGCCGGGTCGCTTGATCGCGCGCCAGCCGATATCGCGGCGGAACTGCGCGCCGTCGAACCGGATTTGATCGACTGCCTGATAAGCCTGCCGCTGCGCCATCTTCACGCTATCGCCCAAGCCGACCACGCATAGGACGCGGCCGCCGGAAGTCGTGAGCCGTGCGCCGGCCAGCGTCGTGCCGGCATGGAAAGTTACGCATTCCGGGGTTTCCGCCGGAATGCCGCTGATCACATCATCCTTGCGCGGCGCGTCCGGGTAGCCGGCGGCGGCCATCACGACGCCCAGCGCGGTGCGCCGGTCCCATTCCAGCTCGACCGTGTCGAGCGTGCCGCTGACCGCGTGTTCCAGCACGCCCAGCAGATCGCTCTTCAGGCGCGCCATGATCGGCTGCGTTTCCGGATCGCCCATGCGGCAGTTGAATTCCAGCGTCTTCACGTGGTTGTTCTTGTCGATCATCAGGCCGGCGTACAGGAACCCGGTGAACGGGATGCCATCCTTGGCCATGCCTTGCACGGTCGGGATGATGATCTCGCGCATCACGCGCGCGTGGACAGCGGGCGTGACGATCGGCGCCGGCGAATAAGCGCCCATGCCGCCTGTATTCGGTCCCTGGTCGTGGTCTTGCAGGCGCTTGTGATCCTGGCTGGTGGCCAGCGGCAGGATGTTCTTGCCGTCGACCATGACGATGAAGCTCGCCTCTTCGCCTTCCAGAAATTCTTCGATCACGACGCGCGCGCCGGCATTGCCGAAGCGGTTATCGGACAGCATCAGGTCAACCGCTGCGTGCGCTTCGTCCAGCGTCATCGCGACCACCACGCCTTTGCCGGCGGCCAGGCCATCGGCCTTGACCACGATCGGCGCGCCTTTTTGGGTCACGTAATCATGGGCGGCGCGGATATTGGAAAAAGTCTGATATTCCGCAGTCGGAATCGCATGGCGAGTCATGAACGCCTTCGCAAAATCCTTCGAGCTTTCGAGTTGCGCGGCTTCCTTGGTCGGGCCGAAGATCTTCAGGCCCTGATCGCGGAATATGTTGACGATGCCCGCCGCCAGCGGCGTTTCCGGTCCGACCACGGTCAGTGCGATATTTTCCTTTTGCACGAACTGGGCCAGCCACAGCGGATCGGTAATCGGGACATTTTGCAGACGGTTGTCGAGTGCTGTGCCGCCATTGCCGGGTGCCACGTACACCATTTGTATCCGTTCGGACTGTGCGATTTTCCAAGCCAGGGCATGTTCGCGGCCGCCTGAACCGACTACCAGAATTTTCATGGATACCAAATAAGAAACGATTGCAAAAATTGCCGACCGTACTGCGGCGTCGGCGCCATGTCTGTGTTCATTCGTCTAACACCGCACTGGTGTAGACCTCCTGCACGTCGTCCAGGTTCTCCAGCGCGTCGAGCAGCTTTTGCATCTTGAGCGCGTCGTCGCCGGTAAATACGGTTTCGGTCGCCGGTTTCATCGTGATTTCAGCGACCTCGGCTTTGAAGCCGGCCTTTTCCAGCGCTTCCTTGACGGACGAGAAATCGAACGGCGGACAAGTCACTTCGATGCCGCCATCTTCGTCGGTCACCACGTCGTCGGCGCCGGCTTCGAGCGCCGCTTCCAGTAGCGCATCCTCGCTGGTGCCGGGCGCGAACCATAATTGGCCGCAGTGCTTGAACAAGAACGCAACCGAACCTTCGGCGCCCATGTTGCCGCCGAACTTGGAAAACGCATGGCGCACTTCGGCCACGGTACGCACCCGGTTATCGGTCATGCAATCGACGATGATGGCGGCGCCGTTGATGCCGTAGCCTTCATAGCGGATTTCTTCATAGTTGGCGCCATCCAGGCCGCCGGTGCCGCGCGCGATCGCGCGTTGCACATTGTCTTTCGGCATGTTGGCATCGGCGGCTTTTTCGACCGCCAGGCGCAGGCGGGGATTGGTCGCGATGTCGCCGCCGCCCAAGCGGGCGCCGACCGTAATTTCCTTGATCAGCCGGGTCCAGACCTTGCCGCGCTTGGCATCGGTGGCAGCTTTCTTGTGTTTGATATTGGCCCACTTGCTGTGTCCAGCCATGACGACTCTTTCTCGATGGTGTGCTTGCCGGCGCGGCCGCGGACGATTTCCTGGCGCGCCGGCATTGCAAAACGGCGCCCAAACATCATGCGTGACCGCTGCCGGATGAGGCTGCAATTTTAGCATATCGACACCCGCCAAAATCGCCCGGCAAGCGCTATTCCACCAAGGCGATGGCGACTTGCGAGTGGCTGAAACGACGGCACGACCGCAACCGGCCAGGCGCCGCCGCGCGCCCGAATGAACGAAACGTCGCCAGCCCTGATATCCTAGCAAGCAGTCGGGCTTGCGACAGAGTCTGGTATTGCCGTTTTTATCACGAGGTTAGTCATGCCACCGAAGCACAGCGCCGAAGCTGAATACTTGCCAGGCCAAACATTGAAATACATTACGTCCTGCGACTTGCCGACGCCATGGGCGACGTTCCAGCTGCACGCGTTCTTCGAGCCGGCGACCGGCAAGGAGCACCTGGCGCTAACCCTGGGCGAAGTCGGCGATGGCGAGCCGGTACTGGCGCGGATCCACTCGGAATGCCTGACCGGTGATGCGCTGTTCAGCCAGCGCTGCGATTGCGGCGCCCAACTAGAGACGGCCTTGCGCAAAATTGCGCAGAAGGGGCGCGGCGCATTGCTGTACCTGCGCCAGGAAGGGCGCGGCATTGGCCTGATCAACAAGATCCACGCTTATCGCTTGCAGGATGCCGGCGCCGATACGGTGGAGGCGAACCAGGAGCTCGGCTTTGAGCCGGACCAGCGCAACTACAATTTATGCCTGCCGATCCTCCATCATCTGGGGATAGCGAAACTGCGCTTGATGACGAATAATCCGCGCAAGATCGCGGCGCTGGAACAACTCGGTTTGACGGTAGTGGAACGGCTGCCGCTGCTCATCAAGCGCAATCGCTTCAACGATCGTTATCTGACCACCAAGGCGGCGAAGTTGGGGCACTTGATGAAGCACTAGCGACTGCGCAAGCGTCCAGCCGACACGCGGCGGCGGCTTACCCTTTACAATTGCGGCATGACCGCTATCACCATCGAACCTACCGCCCGTCAAGCGTTCCTGACCGGGCTCGCAATCGCCGTCGCCGGCGCCATCCTGTTTTCCGCCAAGGCCATCGTCGCCAAGCTGATTTACCGCTATCCGGTCGATGCGGTGACCCTGATTGCTTTTCGCATGATCTTTTCCCTGCCGTTTTTTCTGGCGGTCGCGATCTGGAAGGCGCGTGATGCGACACCGCTGACCGGCGTCGAGCGCGCCCAGATTGCGGTGTTGGGTTTGCTCGGCTACTACCTGGCCAGCTTTCTCGACTTCCTCGGCTTGCAGCACATCACGGCCGGCCT
>DHXL01000411.1:9871-14797 GCA_002415335.1 Oxalobacteraceae bacterium UBA5157 | reverse complement strand
GGCCCGTCGGGCTGCGGCAAGTCGACGCTCCTTCGGCTCATCGGCGACCTGACCGCCCCGACCAGCGGGTCCGTGGCGGTCAACGGCAAGCCGGCGGCCAGGGCTCGGCTGGACCGCGATTACGGGATGGTCTTCCAGGCGCCGGTCCTGATGGACTGGCGGACGATCGTCAAGAACATCGAGCTGCCGCTCGAGATCATGGGTGTTCCGGCCGATGAGCGACGGCGGCGCGCGGGCGATCTGCTCCGCCTGGTCGAGCTGGAGGCCTTCGCCGACCGGCATCCGTGGGAGCTGTTGGGCGGGATGCAGCAGAATGTGGCGATCGCCCGTGCGCTGATCACGCACCCAACGCTGCTCCTCGCCGATGAGCCCACTGGAAATCTGGACACCCATACGACCGTGGAGATCATGGCGCTGTTCCGGGAGCTCAACGAACAGGGCATCACCATCGTGCTGGTCACCCACGACCCGGGAGTGGCAGCGCATGCGCTGCGACTGGTTCGCTTCCTGGATGGGCGAATCGTGGAAGATCAGCGCACCGAGCGTGCGGAGACGGCATGACAGGCGCGATGCTGAGCGAGGCCTGGATGGCGATGGCAGCCAACCGCCTGCGGACACTGCTCACGATGCTGGGGATGGTGATCGGCGTGGGCGCCGTGGTGCTTATGCTCGCCGTCGGGCAAGGCGCCGAATACGCGGTCAGGCAAAGTATCAGCACGATGGGTAGCAACCTGTTCATCATACTTTCCGGTTCGACCACCGCCGGTGGCGTACGAATGGGCGCGGGCGCCGCCCCGACGCTCACCGTTACCGACGCGCAAGCGATTCTCGAGCTGCCCGGTGTCCGCGCGGTGGCGCCGATTCATCCGGGCGCGGCGCAGATCGTCTATGGCCCCAACAACTGGAACACCAGCGTCTTCGGCACAACTCCGGCGTATCTCGACGTGCGCTCCTGGTCGGTGTCGTCCGGTTTTCCCTTCACCGAAACGGACCTGCGCTCGGGCACGCGGGTGGCGTTGCTGGGCCAAACGGTGGCGAAGAATCTCTTTGTCGATAATGACCCCGTGGGCAAGACGGTCCGTATCCGCCAAAGCCCGTTCGTCGTGGTCGGGGTGCTTGCCCCGAAGGGGCAGAGCCTGGACGGACGCGATCAGGATGACACAATCCTGGTCCCGCTCACTACCGCACAACGCAAGCTGTTCGGGACGCAATTCCCCGGTTCCGTGCGCATGATCATGGCGCAGGCCGCATCGGCCGACCTGATGGATTCGGTGGAGCGGGAGATCAACGCGCTGCTGCGCCAGCGGCACCGTATTCGCGAGAGCGCGGACGACGATTTCTCGGCGCGAAACCTGACCGCCGTGGCAAACACGGCGGCGGCGACAGCGCAGATAATGTCGCTGCTGCTGGGTGCCATCGCCTCCGTATCGCTGGTGGTAGGCGGGATCGGCATCATGAACATCATGCTCGTATCGGTCACGGAGAGAACCCGCGAAATCGGAATCAGGCTCGCCATCGGCGCCCGTGAGCGAGACGTGCTGCTGCAATTCCTGCTTGAAGCGATCATCATTTCCGTGGCCGGCTGCCTGATCGGGCTGGTGCTCGGCGTCGGGGGCGCGATGGTGGCCAACAGGCTGGCCGGGACCGTCGTGGTGATTTCGGGCAGCGCCGCGCTCATCGCCTTTGGCGTTGCCGCAGCCGTCGGCGTGTTCTTCGGGTATTATCCAGCCCGCAAAGCGGCAAAGATGGATCCGATCGAGGCGCTTCGCTATCAATAGCTTTCGGCTGCGCGTCGCCTGTCGCCGAGATTAGTAGCCCCAATGCGGATAGTACGGACCATAGTAAGGGTATGGGTAATAGCCATATCCTTTCACGTCATCCTTGGCACTCAGTTGCAAGACGCAACTGCGCCACTGGTCGGTATTGACGGTGTATCCGAGCTTTTCGCAGGCGGGGCCGTAGATGACCACCGTACGGTCCATTTCGCGTTGCATCTGCGCCGCTTGTTCAGACGGCGTTGCGCAGCCGGAAAGCAAGATAATGCTCACAATCAAAATGATAGGGATATGCATGATCGCTCACCTTTCATTAGTCAGGTTCATGCCTGAAATCCCCTTGTTTTCATGTTAGCAGCGGATTGATTTGTATTACTGACCAAAGTCAATGTATCCGTAAGTAGGGGTCTGGCCGGTCACGATCGGCGCGCATCAACGCACAGCCTGTTGCCGTAAATACTCGGCGCGCTTCATCTCGAGATATTCGTCCCGATCCATCTCATGCAACTGTCGCGGATAGCGTTCGACAGCCATGAACCAGCTCTGCAAACGTCTTTCGGCCTGCATCGCCGGTTGTTCATTCGCAGCCTCCAAAAAAGAATCGATGGCGAGAAAATAGCGCATCGTATTGCGTTCGACTACGCCGCGCATCCCGCCGACATAGCGAGGCTGTCCGTCAGCCCGCGTGCCGATCACGGTGAATCCCACCTTGTCTCTGCCGATCGTCAGCAGATACCCCCTCATGGCCATCCGTGCGGCAATATTCATTGAATAAGAATATGTCAGATGCAAAAACGTCTTTGCGTTTGGGAGTGGCACCGCTTCCAGCACGATGCGATAGTCGCTGGTTCCCATCGGCCCGTCCTTGGCGTTGAGGATAATTTCCAGATAGTGCGGCGTCGTCGCCGCGACGCTATAGTCGAAGTCGATACGCGCGGCATCGATCAAGCGCTGTGGCGTCTTCTTGCCGATATTGACTCTCAGTGTCGTGCGCGAAGGCCCGACCACTGCGTGACAATACTTGATATTGATATGCAGAAGCATTACGTCACACCAATGATCCGGATTGTTCAAGCCGGCATTCACCACATCGTATGGGTAAGCGACGATCGCGTAGATGTCGCCCATCGCGCGGTTCGGCGTTTCAGTGGAATCGAGGACCAGCGGACGCTTGAATTGATTCTGCCGCAATTGCGGCTCCAGCGAATTGGATTTTTCGCGCAGCGCCGCGGCGGGACCCGACTCCGCCAGTGCGGCGCACGCAATCGCGGCGCTGCAGATCAACAGCAGGCAGCGCAACCAGTGCGACCAGCTCAACGAGAAACGCTTGTGCATAGCTATTCCACTCACCAATCCGAGCGTGGGACGCCGCTGTTCCCCGCGATGTGTCCGGCCCACTGCTTGGCCTTGGCAATGGCGATACGAATCGCCTTGCCTTCATCCAATCCTTCCTCGAACAAGGCGTTGGCAATGGCGATCGCTTTGGCCCTCACTTGCGGATCCAAATTGTTCATCGACGAGGGATAGCGATGTTCGTTCCAGGGCATGGCGCGTTCGCATTGCAAGACCTGCTGGCGGTCCGTTAGAAAACATTGTCGAACATTGGCGTTTCGCACGGATTGCGAAAGATCAAAGCCTCAGTGTGGCGTGGCAGGCGTTGCGGTGTCGGGTTTCGCATCGCCATGCTGCTGCGGCACAATCAGCGGCTTGACCTCCACCGGGACAACCCCCGGTTTCTTCAAGTCGAGTTTCTCAGCGGTCTTCGGAGAAACATCGATGATTCTCCCGTCGACGTAAGGCCCACGATCCTCGACGTCCACGACGTCGCTCTTGCCGGTCCTGAGACTAGTGACTTTTGCCTTCGTGCCGAGTGGCAGGGTCTTGCTTGCCGCTACGTGGCTGTCCGGTTTCATCGGCTTGCCATTGGCCATTTTTTTCCCATAAAATTCACGTCCGTAATGGGAAGCCTTGCCGCGATGTATCTTGCACGAACGATCAGGGTGTTTCTGCCTGCATATTTTCGTTGCTGCCGGTTTGTGCCTGTCGCCGTCTGATGCCGCCTCATTCGTAAGCGCTGTGCAGCTGAAGCTTAGCAATAATCCCAGAATCGGTATCCCGCGCAGTAGGCGCCCCGAAATTACAGCCATAGCGGCGTCGTCGACTGTTTTCCATTGCTCTGAAAAGCAGCGGCACCGGGTTCAGTCTTTTTTGCAGTAAATGTTGCGTCCTTGCGAATCATTCCTGCCGCCCGAGCATTATTTTCCTGCCAGGCAGTAATCCCCCAGAAATCAGTCGAAGCGACCATGGATGAAAGACGGTCGGAATTTTGGATGCGGATCAGGCCTGGCGCATATTCATATAGGTGAATGCAGCAGAAATAAATTCCGCATGTTTTCACCCGCTTGCGCATCTCATCATGAGGCGACGGATGAATCTGGAGGGCGCTATTTTGACGTGACTTGCGCCTCCGCAAGAGGCTCTCTCGCGTCGTTACGCGCTGGCGGCGTCGCCCCACAGTTGCTGCATCGTGAAACGGATCGCGACCTGATCCTCGCTTAACATTTCCCGGATCGCGAAGCGCTCTTCGGTCGTATCACGACGGCCGGGCGACGATAGCCGCGCGCCATCCGGCCCGAGTAATGCATGCACGATTTGCGTAGCGCGACCTTCACCCTGGCCGGTAATCACGCCGATTTCTTCGTTCTTCAGGCGGACCAGAGTTCCAGTCGGACAAGTCCCGAGCACACGAATAAAGCACGCGGTCAGCATCGGCTCGATGCTGTCTCTGTCGCCCAGAAGAATGTCGCTCAGCGCGGCATTCGGCAATAATGATTTCCGGTAATTGCGTGAAGACACGCGGGCGCAATAGCGATCAGCCAGCGAAATAACCTTCGCATTGAGCGGGATGTCGGCACCGGTCTTGCCAAAAGGGTAGCCGCTGCCGTCTTCATTTTCGTGGTGCAGCAGTACGTACGATAGCCAATCCGGATCATCAATTCCCGCTTGCTGCAATAGGTCGGCGCTTTGTTGCGGATGGTTCCGGATGCGCTCGATTTCCTGACTGGAAATAGCGCCTGTTCTGCTCTGCAGCTGTTCCTGGTCGCGCAACATGCCGACGTTCATCGTGATCGCCGCCGCCATGATGGTCAAC
>DHXL01000411.1:598-9653 GCA_002415335.1 Oxalobacteraceae bacterium UBA5157 | reverse complement strand
GCGCTGTCGACGCAATGCCGGATCGCGTAGCTGCCCTCGGCTTGATTCAGCAAGATACAGGCGAGCGCGATATCGGAGTTCAGCTCGGTGGCAAAGGCGACCATCCTCGCGACATCGAGAATCTTGGCTTGCGCGTCGGCTTCATGCTCCAGGTTGAACAGCAGATACTCGAGCCGCTTGTTGGCGCGGTTCATCAATCGCAATACGGATTGCGGCCCTGTATCGTCGACGTGTTGAAGATCCATTTGGCTTTCCCGTCCTGAAACCATTTTTTTCACTCGGGTGAACACTAGGCACCATCCCTGTCCGCGATGATGATCGCACCAGGCATTCGTTCGTCACAACGTACACGCCAGCGGTTGCGATCAGGCGGTGGTAGAGACATTGTTGCATGAACCATTCGGCCATCTGAAACTTTTTTTGTGCCGGATTCATGCAACAATGCTGCTGGTAGCAAGCGAGGATCGGCATTGATTTATTGGAAAGTGTTCAAGACTCGCACTGAGCATCTCCTTCCAATCGTCCGACCAGAATCTGTATCACGGAGCTCTCTCACGTCTGCATCCTTATGGCCACCGTCCCCAACCAACGCCTCGCCAATCTGCGTTCCCTCGTCGTCGATGACATGCAGACCATGCGGCAAAATATCCGCACCCAGTTGGGCCAGTTGGGCATCAATAACGTCGACCAGGCGGGCACCCCCGACGAAGCGATCAGATGCATCCGCAATGGAACCTATGACATTATCCTGTGCGACTATAACCTGAACAGGGAAACGAACGGACAGCAGTTGCTCGAGTTCCTGCGCTCGCAAAAGATCATTTCACCGGCCACGCTCTTCATCATGATCACGGCCGAGGCCGGCTACGACCATGTCGCCAGCGCTGCTGAATTTCAGCCGGACGCGTACATGGTCAAGCCTTTGACCGGCGCCAAAATCGCAGACCGCATCGAACGCCTGCTGGACAAGCAGAATGCGCTGCGCCCGATTGCCGGACGATTGAAGCTGAAGGATGTGGAAGGCGCGATCACGGAATGCGACCGCCTGCTTCAGAAAGAGCCGAAATGGGCAATCGAGGCGCTGAGAATCAAGGGCAACGCCTTGCTGGAACTGAGCAAGCCGGAAGAGGCGCGCGCGGTCTACTTGAGCGCGCTTGGGATGCGCGACGACATGGTGTGGGCCAGGCTCGGGCTGGCCAAGTGCGATCAAGCGAGCGGAAGGTTCGACGAAGCCAAGCAAACCGTCATGGACGTGCTGGAAAAGAATTCCAGGTTCGTCGGTGCATTCGACTTGTTGGCAAGAATCGCGGAGGAACAAGGCGATGAGAGCGCGGCACTGGACGCCCTGAACCGCTCGTATCAGGTGATTCCATCCGCGCGGCGCAGCCGGATGGTCGGCGATGCGGCCTATCGTATCGGCGATCTCGACCAGGCCCGGACCGCGTTCGACAAAGCGCTGAGCCATACCAAAGGCTCGCTCACCGCGCAGCCTTCGGATGCACTCTCCCTCGCACAGGTATACGTCGATGCCGGCGATCCCGCACTCGCGTTGAAGCTGCTGGCCACGGCATCGAAGAACCACGGCGAGGCAAATGGTTTTGCCGCGACCCAGGCTGCGGTCGAGGCGCAAGCACATGTGAAACTAGGCGACATGGATGCGGCGGAGAAGTCGTTCGTGCTTGCCAAAAGCCTGTCGGCAGGCGCACGGGCCGATACGGCGACATTGGCGTTGGCCAAGGCCGCGTTTTCGATCGGGCTCGACTCGGAAGGCGCGGAGATCCTGTCAAGTGCAGTGAAGGCAGACCACGAGAACAGCCGCATCTTGTCGCTGGCGCGCAAGGTCTTGAAGGATATGGGGAAAGAGTCCCTGACCTCCGGCATCGTGGACGGCGCGGTGAGCCAGGTTATGTCGGTCGTCACCGAAGCCAATGCGCTGATGCGCAACACGCATTTCGACGAATCATTGGCCAAGCTCGAAGAAGCGCTGCAAAGAATGCCGGATAATACCGGCGTGCTGATGGCGGCCGCGCAGCTTCATCTGCTCTGGATGAGTCAAAAGGGGTTGAACCTCGATTACGTCGAGCGGGTAAACAACTATCTCGCCAAGCTGGACGTCCTGATGCCCGGCAGCGAACGCGTGGCCAAGATGTACCGCTTCTTGCGCGACACGCTGAGCCGGGTCACGAAGAAATAGATGGATGCCAAGCTGACCGCGATCATCGTGCACGACTTGAAGAATTCCCTTGGCGTGCTCGAGGGCGAACTGCGTGATCTGACGATTGCTCCCGAGTCGGACCGGGCGCTACGGGCCTATCAGACTTGCGTGTCCCTGCGCGAAAAGCTGGTTGGATTCCTGATGCTGTACAAGGCGTCATCGCAGGGTTTGAGCGCGCGCATCGAAGCCGTGAGCCCGCAAGATTTCCTCAATGCCCTGCTCAAACAGCATGCCGCCGGCAGGACCGGCCTGCGGGTCTCGCTCAATGCCACGGCGATGCCGGCCTTGGGCTTTTTCGATGAAAATCTGGTTAGCCTTGCACTCGAGGCTGCATTGCAAAACGCAACGCGTTTTGCGCGCACCGCCATCGAGGTCAGTTGCACCAACGATGCCGGAGACCTGGTGTTCGCCATCCGCGACGACGGCGCAGGACTCGGCACGCAGGAGGACAAACCATCGACAGGTCTCGGCATGGAATTGTGCGAGGCGATTGCGCGGGCGCACTGCAAGGGCGAGAAGACGGGAACTGCGGTACTTTGCAATCGGCCCGAAGGAGGCGCATTGTTTGAACTGCGTTTGCCTTGACCTGGGCAACCCGGTCCTTCAGTCGGGCCGAGATATAATGACCGGCCTGCCCGGGGAATCCTGCTGAGGAAGACTGCCAAGAATGGCGACACATCATCGAGAGAAGCACAGGCTGGAAAACGTCAGCTGGTTACGTGCCGCGGTCCTGGGCGCGAATGATGGCATCGTTTCCACGTCGAGCCTGGTACTGGGAGTCGCGGCTTCGCATGCGACGCACGCAGGGATCCTGGTCGCCGGCGTTGCCGGGCTGGTTGCCGGCGCCATGTCCATGGCCACGGGAGAATTTGTTTCGGTGCAGTCTCAGGCCGATACCGAACAGGCTGCGCTCGACATGGAGCGCGCCGAACTCCATGAAAATCCGCATGCTGAACGTCGTGAGCTTTCTGCGATCTACACAGCGCGAGGCCTGGATCCCGCGCTCGCGAAACAGGTGGCCGAACAATTGATGGCGCACGACGCGTTGGGCGCCCATGCCAGAGACGAGCTGGGTATAACGGAAGCATTCAGTGCAAAGCCGCTGCAGGCTGCGCTGGCATCCGCCTGCAGCTTTGGCGCGGGGGCACTGCTTCCGTTGTTGGTGGTTGCGCTTTCTCCCGTGCGCATGCTTATTCCGTTGGTTGCTATTTCCGCACTGGTTTTTCTTGCCTTTCTCGGCGGCCTGGCGGCCAAGGCCGGCGGAGCCGATGTGGCAAAAGGCGTCATGCGCGTGACGTTCTGGAGCGCCCTCGCAATGGGGGTAACGGCAGGAATTGGCGCAATCTTTGGAACGCTGACATAAGAGATTCGGCCATGCATATCACCATGCATGGACCCGCTTCAAATATGCACCGCATGGCCCAGCGCGCGCATGGCCGCTTCCTGCACCGCTTCACCCAGCGTTGGATGGGCATGAATAGTGCCGGCGACATCTTCCAGTTGCGCACCGAGTTCAATCGAATGCGAAAACGCGGTACTGAGTTCGGATACACCGCGCCCGACTGCCTGCCAGCCG
Organism: Oxalobacteraceae bacterium UBA5157; assembly: GCA_002415335.1. Classification (GTDB taxonomy): domain Bacteria; phylum Pseudomonadota; class Gammaproteobacteria; order Burkholderiales; family Burkholderiaceae_D; genus UBA5157. Next base: position 5,862 of record DHXL01000411.1, on the reverse strand, counting down.
AGAATCAGGTGATTGTCGCTGCGCGCCACGACCCGCACGAAGCCGTCGGTACCCTCGATCGTCATCGCGCGGCCGTTGGCCGAGAAAGGGAAGCTGGCACTGATGGTTTCCAGTCCGGCTCTTTCGGCCTCTTGCGGTGTCATGCCGACCACCACGATTTCGGGATCGGTGAAGCAGACCGCGGGAATCGCGGCCGGCGCAAAGTGGCGGCGCTTGCCGGCAATGATCTCCGCGACCATTTCGCCTTGCGCCATCGCGCGATGTGCCAGCATCGGCTCGCCCGTCAGGTCGCCGATCGCCCACACCTTGCGCATCGACGTCTGGCATTGACTGTCGATCTTGACTGCGCGGCCGTTCATGTCCAGCAACAGGCTTTCCAGACCCCAGCCTTCGATACATGGCCGGCGGCCGACCGCAACCAATACGCGCTCGGCCGGCAGCTCGGATTCTTCGCCGGCCGCATTACGTATGCAGACCGCATCGCCAGCTGCATTCAGACCCTGCACGCTGCAGCCGAGATGCAGATGCACGCCGAGGCGCTTCAGGGAAGCACCAACCGGCTTGGCCAGTTCCTCGTCATAAGCCGGCAATATCCGGTCCATGGCCTCCACCACGGCAACCTCGGCGCCGAGCTTGCGATAGGCAATGCCGAGCTCCAGGCCGATATAGCCGGCGCCGACCACCACCATGCGCTTCGGTAGCGTGACCGGAGACAGCGCTTCCGTCGCGGAAATCACTGCACCGCCGAACGGCACGGACGGCAGCTCCACCGCGCGTGATCCTGTCGCCAGCAACAAGTGCTCGCAGGCGATGCGCAGCTTGCCGCCCTCCTTGCCGCTTTCCTGTACCTCGACCGTCTTGCCGTCGATGATGCGCGCCCAACCGCTGACTACCTGCACGCCGTTTTTTTTCAATAGCGATCCGACGCCGCCGGTCAGGCGTTTGACGATGCCGTCTTTCCATTGCACGGTACGCGTCAGGTCGATCCGCGCCGCATCGACCGCGATGCCGAGCGCCGAGCCTTCTGCGTAGTGGCGCACCTTTTCGAATTCGTCGGCCGCATGAATCAGCGCCTTGGACGGAATGCAGCCGATATTCAGGCAAGTGCCGCCCAGGCGGTCGCCCTCGACCAGGATGGTGGCGATGCCGAGTTGCCCGGCGCGAATGGCAGCCACATAGCCGCCGGGGCCGCCGCCGATGACGAGCAAGGTGGTCGTTACAGTTTTCATGTGCTACTCCACGAACAGGGTGGCCGGACACTCCAGATAGCCGCGTATCATTTGCACGAATTCGGCGGCGTGCATGCCGTCGACTACGCGATGGTCGAACGAGGACGACAGATTCATCATCTTGCGCGCCACCACTGCGCCGTCTCGTATCATCGGCCTTTGCACGATCCGGTTAACGCCGACGATGGCCACTTCCGGGTGATTGATGACGGGTGTCGAGACGATGCCACCCAGCACACCGAGGCTGGTAATCGTGATGGTGGAACCGGACAATTCTTCGCGCGTCGCCTTGCCGCTGCGCGCGGCTTCGGCCAGGCGTGCCACTTCGGCGGCACTGGCCCAGGGGTCGCGTGCTTCGGCGTTGCGCACTACGGGCACAATCAGACCGGCTTCGGTCTGGGTGGCGATGCCGATGTGGACCGGATTGAAGCGCGTGACGATCCCTGCCTCGTCGTCGAACGTTGCGTTGATTTGCGGGAAGCTACGCACGCTCAGGACGACTGCGCGCATCAGCAGCGGCAGCAACGTGAGGCGGCCGCGCTCTTCGCCCCAGCGCATATTGATCTGCGTGCGCAGTGCTTCAATTTCGGTGACGTCGACTTCTTCCACATAGGTGAAATGCGGAATGCGGCGCTTGGCTTCCTGCATTTTTTGCGCAATCTTGCGGCGCAGGCCGATGACGGGAACGGCCTGTTCGCCTTGCAGTTCCGCATACCGGTTATCCCCTGCTCCACCGTGACCACAGGCCCGGCCGTTGCCGCGCGCAAGATACCCGTCAAGATCGGCGTGCGTGATGTGTCCGGCCGGGCCGGTGCCGAACACATACTGCAACTCGATACCAAGATCCCAGGCGCGCTGACGTACGGCCGGTGAGGCCAGCGGCTTCTCGCCCGGTTCTCGGGTGGCGCGGCTGGGGGCAACTGCCGTGCGTGCCGATTTCGCGGGTGCCGGCGCGGCATGAGTCGTCGGCACTGCTACGGCCTGCGGTGCAGGCGCCGGAGCCACAGCGGCAGAGGCGGCCTGCGACGCTTTCGCGGCCGCTGGCGCGACTGCGGCGGCAGGTTGCACAGCAACGGCCTTGCTGGTGCCGGCGTTGCCTGCCCCTTCGACTTCCAGGCGTATCAATTCCGCGCCCACCGCGAGGGCCTCTCCCAATGCACCGCCCAATGCCAGCACGGTGCCGGCTACCGGCGAGGGTATCTCGACGGTGGCCTTGTCGGTCATTACATCGGCCAGGATCTGGTCTTCCAATACCGTATCGCCCGGCTGCACGCGCCAAGCCACCACCTCCACCTCGGCGATGCCTTCGCCCAGATCGGGCATTTTGATCACATGAATGCCCATATCAAGTCCCCATCGCACGTTTGAAAGCTGCCCCGACCCGCTCCGGTCCGGGAAAGTAAGCCCATTCCTGCGCGTGCGGATAAGGCGTATCCCAACCGGTGACGCGCTCGATCGGCGCTTCCAGATGGTAGAAACAGTGTTCCTGCACCAGCGCCGTCAGTTCGGCGCCGAAGCCGCTGGTGCGCGTGGCTTCGTGCACCACGACGCAGCGCCCGGTCTTCTTGACCGAATTGACGATGGTGTCGAGGTCGAGCGGCCAGATGCTGCGCAAATCGATGATCTCGGCATCGATGCCGGTGTCCCTGGCAGCCGCTTCCGACACGAACACCATGGTGCCGTAAGTGATCACCGTCAGTTCGGCGCCGGCGCGATATACCGAGGCCGACTCCAGCGGCACCGTGTAATAACCTTCCGGTACTTCGCCCAGCGGATGCTTGGACCAAGGCACGACGGGCTTGTCGTGATGACCGTCGAACGGACCGTTGTACAGGCGCTTGGGTTCAAGGAAAATAACCGGGTCATCGTTCTCGATCGATGCAATCAGCAAGCCCTTGGCGTCGTAGGGGTTGGACGGCATCACCGTGCGCAGGCCGCAGACGTGCGTAAACATCGCTTCCGGGCTCTGGCTGTGCGTCTGGCCGCCATAGATGCCGCCGCCGCATGGCATGCGGATTGTCATTGCCGCCGTGAATTCACCGGCCGAGCGGTAGCGCAGGCGCGCTGCTTCCGAGACGATCTGATCCGACGCCGGGTAGAAGTAATCGGCAAACTGAATTTCGACCACCGGGCGCAAGCCGTAGGCGGCCATGCCGACCGCCGTGCCGACGATGCCTCCCTCCGAGATCGGCGCATCGAACACACGCGACTTGCCGTACTTCGCCTGCAGCCCTTCGGTGCAGCGGAATACGCCGCCAAAATATCCCACGTCCTGGCCATACACGACGACGTTATTGTCGCGCTCCAGCATCACATCCATGGCCGAGCGCAGCGCCTGGATCATGGTCATCGGCACTATCGCCGTATCTTTCTTTTTTGCCACGCTCACACTCCCAATTGTTGACGTTGCCGACGCAGGTGTTCGGGCATCTCTTTGTAGACGTCCTCGAACATCGACGCGGCGCTCGGGATGTGACCGTTGGCCAGCGTGCCATAGCGCTCGGCCTCCTTCTGCGCGGCCACGACTTCGGCTTCCAGTTCCTTCTGGGTGGCTTCGTGCTCGGCCTCCGACCACACGCCCTTGCCGATCAGATGCCGCTTCAAGCGCACGATCGGATCGCCCAGCGGGAAATGCGACCAATCATCGGCCGGACGATACTTGGAGGGGTCGTCCGAGGTCGAATGCGGACCGGCGCGGTAGGTCACCCACTCGATCAGGGTCGGCCCGAGATTGCTGCGCGCGCGTTCCGCAGCCCATTGGGAGGCCGCGTACACTGCGAGGAAATCGTTGCCGTCGACGCGTAGCGAGGCGATACTGCTGCCCACGCCGCGTGCGGCGAAGGTCGTGCTCTCGCCGCCGGCCAGAGCCTGGAAGGTCGAGATCGCCCACTGGTTGTTCACCACGTTCAGAATCACCGGCGCGCGGTACACGTGGGCAAAGGTCAAGGCGGTATTGAAATCGGACTCGGCGGTGGCGCCATCGCCGATCCATCCCGACGCGATCTTGGTGTCACCCTTGATCGCAGAGGCCATGCCCCATCCCACTGCCTGCACGAATTGGGTCGCAAGATTGCCTGAAATCGTGAAGAATCCGGCTTTGCGCACCGAGTACATGACCGGCAACTGTCTCCCCTTCAAGGGGTCGCGTTCATTCGAGAGCAACTGGCAGATCATGTCGACCAGCGACACCTGGTGCGCCATGAGCAGGCTCTGCTGACGATAAGTGGGAAAGCACATGTCGCCGTCGGACAAGGCAAGTGCATGCGCCGTGCCGATGGCTTCCTCGCCGAGGCAAGTCATGTAAAACGACATTTTCTTCTGGCGCTGTGCGATGACCATGCGCGCATCGAAAATGCGCGTCTTCATCATGGTACGCAGACCGAAGCGCATAAGCTCGCTATCGATCGTCGGCGCCCAGGGTCCAAGCGCGTTGCCGGCGTCGTCGAGGACGCGCACCAGCGCATAGGCAAGGTCGCTGGTATCGGCCGGCAATACATCGACTGGCGGCCGCCGCGTCTCGCCGGCAGCGGTCAGGTGGAGGTAGGAAAAATCCGTCTCGCATCCGGGTCGGCCTGTAGGCTCCGGAACGTGCAGTGTCAGAGGCTTACTCTGGCTCATCATTGCTTCCCCTTGGTAAGGTGGTGTGCGGCGCTACTTTACCAAATTTGCACTTGATGGAGAGAACTCTTTTCAAAAAATATGCTTGCTGCGCGATCTTGACAATGCGCGGAAAACGCTGGCGGCGAATTATGCGGGTCGAGTTCTGCCTGGACGGACCTGCAGCCGCAGTTCGGCAGCCGCGTCCGGCGACAGCAACTGGCGCCGCAATTTGAGCTACGGCGTATATACCTTGAGCGTGTTAGTGCCCGAGGCGAGACTGCTCGCGAACAGATTGGAGCCAGCCGGAACCCAGATCGTGTTATTGAGTCCGGACAGCAGGAAATTGGCGACACTCGCGCCGGGCAGGAAGATCACATTGTTGCCGTCACCGGCGATCCTGACATTGCCGGTTGCCTGGTTGGGACTGATCCAGAC
>DHXL01000411.1:0-428 GCA_002415335.1 Oxalobacteraceae bacterium UBA5157 | reverse complement strand
GCGCCGCAATTGAAATCGTGATGCTCGTACCGCTGAGAGTCGTGGCGGTTACGCTAATCGCCGGCGCACTGACGGTGGCCGAGCCGTTGACCGTGGCGCTGGTCTCGCTGCTGCCGCCGCATGCGGCCAGCGCCAGCGCGGAAAAAATGATTGCCGATAATTTGAGCATTGCGTTCCCTTCATCGAAACAACCATGGTACCAAAGACCCGGTACGCTATTCCAGGGCCATGTGCGTTGCGTCGACCGGTTTCGGCTTGACCGATCTAATCAGCAATAGCAGCGGCAACATCGCGACAAAGCTCGCGGTGGTCAGCCAAAAAGTCGAGATAAACGCCTTTACCAAAGCCTGCTGCTGGACGAGGCCCGCGATCACTTGCAATCCTATGGAATCGAGTCTCAGCCCCAATGGAGCGAGAAAATGCCGGGC
>DHXL01000175.1:13887-16326 GCA_002415335.1 Oxalobacteraceae bacterium UBA5157 | reverse complement strand
CCATATTGCCGATTGCCGTGGTCAGGTTGGACGGCGTCGGCGGCGCCATGTCGGCGGCAAACAAGCTTCCAGTCACCAGACTCGACGTCGAAAATACATTCGTCGCGTCACGTGCCTGGGAAAATCCGGTCAGGAAAGTCTCCGCCGCCGGGCTGATTCCAATATTGCCGACCACTGCGGTCGTTCCGGTAGTGGAGACTTTCGATTTCGCCAAAATCACATAATTGCCGGCTGTTCCGAGAATGACCGGCGCCGGTCCTGCCGCCGGTGTTGCGGCCGTTGTAAAGCTCCACACCACGGCACTGGCTAGCGGGTTGCCTGACAGATCCTTGGCGCCGCTGCTGACCGTTGCGGTGAACGTGGTGTTGGCCGCAAGATCGCTGGTGGGATTGAAGGTTGCGGTCGTGCCCAGGTAGATCACCGAACCGGAGACAGGTGTCGCTCCCTGTAACAAGGTGACCGTTGCGGCAGTGATCGTTGCGGGGTCCATCGGCTCATCGAAGGTCGCGGCGAAGTTCGCATTAGTTGCGACCCCGACTGCCGCGCTTGCAGGGATCATCGAACTTACCGATGGCGCAGTGGTGTCCGGCGCGGCGCCGGTCGCAAAAGTCCATACGTAGTTGCCGGCCAATGGCGCACCGCCGACATCTTGGACGCCCGTGGTCAGCGTGGCGGTAAACGTCGTGTCGGCTGCAAGATTTTGAGCCGGCGTAAAGATCGCAATATTGCTCGCTGCGTCCAGCACCACGGCGCCTGCGATCGCAGCCGCACCCGGCCCCGTCACCGTAAACGTCGTGATGTTGATCATTGCAGCAGCCATCGGCTTGCTGAAGGTCGCGGTAATCTTGCTATTGATCGACACATTCGTCGCAGCGTCGCGCGGACTGGTGGAGTCGACCGTGGGCGCGACGATTACCGCGCCCGTGGCGCCCGGGCTCGAGGCGCCGGGATTGGCACCCGACCCGCCGCCGCAACCCGCAACAATAGCCGCCAGCGCGAAGCCAATCAGCCAGACTAACCGCTTGGAAAAGTGCTCGAATCTGTTCATTTTGTGTACATCCTGTTCTCGTGATCGTTGTTGAACTGATTCGCGGCGCCTCCCCGTGAATTAGCAGCAGCTTGTGCTGAAGTCCTATCCTGGACGATGAGAAAATGGTTCTCATGGCGGCAGCGTGCGCTGCGGCAAGCATTCCATCTGTGCGCCGCCGCACGCAGCGTCACTTATTTGCGCAATCTGAACGGATAGGGTTATGGTAAGGTGGCGGCGGACAAATCGACGACACTGAAACGAAACGATGCGAAACCCGGAAGCCGCCGCTCAGGAGCGCGAACAATCATGGCTGAAAAAGCTCGGCCCGGGACTCATCACGGGCGCGGCCGATGACGATCCGAGCGGGATTGCGACCTACTCGCAAGCCGGTGCGCAGTTCGGCTTCAACATGCTCTGGACAGTCTTGTTCACCTACCCGCTGATGGTCGGCATCCAGGTGGTCAGCGCCAGGATCGGCCGGGTCAGCGGGCACGGACTCGCCACCAATATTCGGCGGCATTACCCGCCCTGGCTCTTGTATGGCGTGGTTGGACTGCTCCTGATCGCCAATACGATCAATATCGCGGCCGATGTCTCCGCCATGGGCGAAGCATTGAAATTGATTGTCGGCGGTCCGGCACAAATGTACGCGGTGGGGTTCGGCGTCTTATCGTTGCTGCTGCAGACATTCATCCCGTATCGGCGCTACGTTCGTATCCTCAAATGGCTGACTCTCGCCTTGCTGGCGTACGTCGCCACCGCGTTTGTCGTGCACATTCCATGGTCGCAGGTGCTGGCAAAAGCTCTGGCGCCGCACTTGTCCTGGAAGTCGGCGTACATCACCACGGTCGTGGCGGTATTCGGCACGACGATCAGTCCTTACCTGTTCTTCTGGCAAGCGTCACAGGAAGTCGAGGACCAATTGGCCGATCCAAAGGCGCAGCCGTTAATCAAGGCGCCCGATCAGGCGAAAGCGAATCTGAGACGCATCAAGATCGACACTTATATCGGCATGGGGTTTTCGAACCTGGTGGCGTTCTTCATTATTCTGACGACGGCGGTAACGCTCAATTTGCATGGCGTGACGGAGATCCAGACCTCGGCCCAGGCGGCAATGGCGCTCCGGCCGATCGCCGGCGGTTTCGCGTTCGCGCTGTTTAGCGCCGGCATCATCGGCACCGGATTGCTGGCGATTCCGGTCTTGGCCGGATCTTCCGCCTACGCGATGGCGGGCGCGTTCAAGTGGAGAAACAGTCTTGAGCGCACGCCCATGCAGGCCAAGCATTTCTACGGCATCATCGCCGTCTCGACCCTGATCGGGGTTGCGCTTGGCTTCACGCCGATGGATCCCATCAAGGCCTTGTACTGGAGTGCGGTCATCAACGGCGTCATTTCGGTCCCTATCATGG
>DHXL01000175.1:0-13826 GCA_002415335.1 Oxalobacteraceae bacterium UBA5157 | reverse complement strand
ATCATGGTCGTGATGATGTTGATGGCGGCGCGGCCTGACGTCATGGGACGGTTCGTCATTTCGACCCGGCTGAAGATATTGGGCTGGCTGGCGACGCTGATGATGGCAACCGCGGTTTGTGCCATGCTGGCGACCTGAACTGCCGCGCGGCTGCTCGAATCCGTCTGCAGGAATTCGACCAGCACCGGGACTTCTATCGCCGGACCAGTGACGTAGGCATGGCCTTGATCGGCCTGAATCGCTCCATTCGCCCGGTTTTGCGATCGTCAAGTGTTGTACGCAACCGTCCTTTCAGCAGGGTGCACGACAAAGTCCTTAAGCAAGCAAGGTTATTTTTTGACCAATACGGTACTATGGCTGCAGGTTCAAACACGTTACCAACAAACTCGCGCTGCAGCGCACCCAATATATGATCCAGCCGATCCAGGTCCTACCCTTGCCCACCGTTAACATGCAAGTGTTGCGGGCAAGTTGCTCCGCCTGCAGCATGCACCAGCTATGCCTGCCGATGGGGCTGGACGAGGCGGACATGACCCGGCTTGACGCCATCATCGGCCGTCGCCGCCGTATTCCGCGCGACGGAACGCTATATCGGATGGGTGACCTGTTCACCAACCTGTATGCCATCCGCCTCGGACACTTCAAGACGTATCAGGTCGACGTCGGCGGCGAGCAGCAGATCACCGGCTTCCAGATGGCGGGCGAACTGCTCGGGATGGATGCGATCAGTGCCGATCGACATCATTGCGATGCAGTGGCACTCGAGGACAGCGAAGTCTGCGAAATTCCGTTTCCGCGGCTGGAAGAATTGTTCGGCAACATACCGACCTTGCTGCACCATTTCCATCGCATGATGAGCCAGGAAATCACGCGAGAACAAAGCGTCATGCTGTTGCTAGGTAACATGCGCGCCGAGCAGCGGTTCGCGGCGTTCCTGGTCAACCTGTCATCTCGTTATGCGGCGCGCGGATATTCGCCCACGAATTTTCAACTACGCATGTCGCGCGAGGAAATTGGCAATTATCTCGGACTGACCATCGAGAGCATCAGCCGCCTATTATCCAGATTCAAGAAAGAGGGTTGGCTCAGGGTCAATAACCGCGAGATCGAGGTCCTCGATCCGGCAATGCTGAAGTCGCTGGCGGCCGGTTCCGGCAGCTGCTGATGCCTCGGCGGCATCGGTAACGACACCCGCCCGAGGCGGCTCCCGGGGCGGAGCAGCCGCAGGGCAACGCGCTCTGCCACATAGTTGATTTGGATCAGTCCCCTCCATCGGGTCCGTTGCTATTCTGAGAATTTCATTCACAGAAAGCCGAGCCATGGACGAAAGAACGTTACCAAAGCCCGCCGGATTCGAGCGCCTTGCAAGCGCATGGCTGGGCGCATTGAACCGCGACTATTCCGAATACCGCTCGTTGGCGCACGCCGACCTGGCCGCGAATGCATGGCTGGGCCGGTTCACGGGAAACATCTCCCCTGCCGCGCTGGCCAACGCTTACTTCGACTGGCTCACGCATCTTCAGTTGTCGCCATCCAAGCAGCAGAAGCAGGTGCAGAAGGCATGGAAGAAATTCTGGCGCCTGCAGCAATATGCGATCGATGCAGCGATCCCGGGCCGGGGCGAAACGGAACGGTGCATCGTTCCCTTGCCGCAGGATAAACGGTTCGTGGCGCCTGGCTGGGAACACTGGCCGTTCAACGTGATCTCGCAGGCATTCCTGCTGAACCAGCAGTGGTGGCATCGGGCCACGACGGGCGTTCGCGGCGTGTCGAAGCATCACGAAGACGTCGTGACATTCACCACGCGTCAATTGCTCGATATGGTGGCGCCGTCGAATTTCTTGCTGACCAATCCCGTGGTGCTGGAGGAAACGCTGCGCAGCGGCGGCGCCAATCTGGTGCATGGGGCGGAAAACGCATACGCGGACCTGAGGCGGGCAATCAGCGGCAAATCCGATTCCGAGGATGCATTCAAGGTCGGCGAAACGGTGGCCGTGACACCCGGCAAAGTTGTGTTTCGCAACAGGCTGATCGAACTCATTCAATATAGCCCTACCACCGATACCGTTCACGTTCTGCCCTTGCTGTTCGTACCGGCATGGATCATGAAGTACTACATTCTCGATCTATCGCCGCAAAACTCGCTGGTCAAGTACCTGGTCGACCATGGCTACACGGTATTCATGATCTCCTGGAAAAATCCGATTGCGGACGACCGCGACCTGTCGCTCGAAGACTATCGGACCCTGGGGGTCAAGGATGCGATCGAGGCGGTGACCCGCATCACCGGCGCACCGCAGGTCAATGCGATCGGCTATTGCCTCGGCGGCACCTTGCTCTCGATTGCCGCAGCGACGATGGCGCGCGATGGCGACACGCGACTGGCCAGCATGACCATGCTCGCTTCGCAAGTGGACTTCGAGGAGCCGGGTGAACTCTCGCTATTTATCGATGAAAGCCAGATCAGTTTTTTGGAAGCCATCATGTGGAACCAGGGCTATCTCGATACCAAGCAAATGGCCGGTGCGTTCCAGCTGTTGCGTTCGAATGATCTGATCTGGTCGCGTCGGCTGAACCAGTACCTGCTCGGGTTACCCGAACAAAAGAGCGACTTGATGGCATGGAACGCCGATGCAACGCGAATGCCGTATCGCATGCATACGGAGTATCTGCGTCGCCTGTTTCTCCACAACGACTTGGCGGAGGGCCGCTATCGGACCGATGGGCGCACTATCGCGCTGACTGACATTCACATTCCACTGTTCTGCGTGGGAACCGTCACCGATCACGTCGCGCCATGGCGCTCAGTGTTCAAGATTCAGCTTCTAACCGACACGGACGTGACCTTTCTGCTGACATCGGGTGGGCATAATGCCGGCGTCGTCTCGCCCCCGGGCCATCCTCATCGGAGCTACCAAGTCGCCAATCGGCCGCAAGACGGGCTCTACGTCGATGCGGACACATGGCAGGAAACGGTCCCTCTGCACGAAGGCTCATGGTGGCCGGCATGGGAAGCCTGGCTGGCAAGCAAGGCCGGCGCACAGATGAAACCTCCCGCGATGGGCGACGCGCTGTGCGACGCACCCGGTTCCTACGTGCTACAGGCTTGACCGATACTGCCGTACCGATTCATGGGGCATGCCAAAAGCGCAGGCCGGAGCGGCATCGCACGTTCAGGGCTGCGGGCTCCGGTCTTTCGGCACGTTCGCCAGGTAATAGGTCAGCGTGCTGGCCATGGCGCAAAAGGCCCAGAAGAAGAAAAACCCGATCGTATAGCCGGCCAGCGGCGGCAGGTCAAGCTGGCTGGCGATATGCAGCAATTCGCCGGGGTCGAACAGCGAAAAAAAGAACCCCTCCGCGACGATCGCCACCAGAAAAGAAGGCCACAGTATGGTGCTCGCAAGTCGCAACATGGCGCCCCTCTCAGCCGGCGGCCGGCATATCGGCCTGGATCTCGACCGCCTGCTGCAGCGGCCATTGCCATGTGCCATTCAGGCGCCAATCGCGCCGTTCCCCTTCGATGACAACCTGCCAGCGGGTTCTTTCGAGCATCGGTAAGGCAACGCTGAATTCACCGCGCTGATTCAGCTGCGCCGCAAGCGTGAGATCTTTGTCAGCCTGGGTCGCATGCGCCAAGTGGATATTGATTTTTCCGGCGACGGGTACACCGAAACCCAGAAGCTTGCCACTTAGCCTCCCGGTCGCAACATCGTAGCGGGCGTCGAACGACAGGCCCAGCCTGGTGGCGGCGCGGTCGCGCCGCAGATCCTGGTTGATCGCCTGTCCCTGCTTGTAATAGTCGCCCACGACCAATGCATCCTGCCTGGAAAATGCAAGCCAGCCGGTATAAGTGCCGGCCACGACGACAAGGAACGGGCCGAGCATCAGGAGCCAGGGCCAGCGATGCGCGTACCAGGGCTTGGTATCGTCGGTCGCATTGGGGTTGCGGGAAATGGTCTGCATGGCTTAATCCTTTAACTCACTGTTGCTGATGCTTGCGAGGATCTTCGGATTCGTGTGCGGCGTCGCGCGGCACAAAGAACACCGCTTTTTCCTCCACATGAAAATGGAGATCATCGAGCGCCCTTAGTTCGAACTCGATCTTGTTCGATCCCGCATGCCCTTTTCCGGATGCGACGCGGACCCGAACCGGCACCGCACGCGCTTCGGTGCCTGCCAGGCTCACTTCATCCGGCGTCACGAGGGCGATGGTATCGATTCCCGATACCGTTATCTTGTAGCGATGCGGCGTTTCGGCGGTGTTCATGATCTGCAGCCGATACACATTCTCGATCATGCCGTCTTCCACTTCGCGTCCCATCGCACCGCGATCGCGGATGACATCGAGCTTCAGCGGCGTCCGCGTGAGCAGCGTGCCAAAGAAAGCCGACACGATCAACACCAGCACGCCGATATACAGCAGCACGCGCGGACGAAAAACGCGCTGCCGTATCTGTTTGGGCGACAAGCCATTGGTCAGCGCATGCTCGGTCGAATAGCGGATCAGACCGAGCGGCGCATTGATCTTCTGCATGACCACATTACACGCATCGACGCACGCGGCGCAGCCTATGCATTCATATTGCAAGCCTTCGCGGATATCGATGCCGGTCGGACAAACCTGCACGCACAACGAGCAGTCGATGCAATCGCCCAGCGGCTTGGCTGCGGCATCGTCGTTCTTGCCGTGTGCGCCGCGCGGTTCGCCGCGCGCCTTGTCATAGGTGATGATCAGCGAATCCTTGTCGAACATCGAGCTCTGGAAGCGCGCATAAGGACACATGTATTTGCAGACCTGCTCGCGCATCCAGCCCGCGTTGCCGTAGGTCGCCAATCCGTAGAACAAGATCCAGAACCATTCCCATGGTCCCAGCGTGATGCCGACCACTTCGCGCAGTAGCGCATGCACCGGTGTGAAATAGCCGACGAAGGAGATCCCGGTCCACAGCGCGACGGCGCCCCACACTGCGTGCTTGGCGGTTTTCTTTGCCAGCTTGCCGAACGACCATGGCTGCCGGTCGAGCCGCATGCGCGCGCTGCGCGCGCCTTCGATCCTGCGCTCGATCCACATGAAAATTTCCGTGTACACCGTTTGCGGACAGGCGAATCCGCACCACACTCGTCCCGCTACGGCAGTAATCAGGAACAGGGCGTAGGCGCAGACGATCAGCAGCGCCGCCAGATAGATGAAATCCTGCGGCCACAATACGATCCCGAAAATATAGAACTTGCGCGCCGCCAGGTCGAACAGAACGGCCTGGCGTCCGTTCCAGTTCAACCATGGCAAGCCATAGAACACCAGTTGGGTCAGCCATACGCAGACCCAGCGCAAGGTCGCGTAGCGGCCCTTGGCGGCGCGCGGGTAGATCTCCTCGCGCGCGGCGTACATCTTGATCACGGACACGGTCGGTGCGACGTTATTCATGGGAACTCACAACAAGACAATCCGGGACACCCGATACTCACGATTCCGCGCGCGCCAGAATTTCGTTCGCGTGCCGCGCATCCTATCGGGCCGCAAGATGCACCCTCATTTTTCCGCAATGACTTTTGAATCATTCGAAAGACTCCACACATAGGCAGCCAGAACATGGACCTTCGCCTCACCGAGAAAATCCTTGAATGTCGGCATGGTGCTGGTGCGCCCTTTGCGAATGGTTTCCATGATGGTGGCCGCGCTGCCGCCGAACAACCAGATCTTGTCGGTCAGGTTCGGACTGCCAAGTAGCTGATTGCCATGTGCATCGGCGCCATGGCACGCCGCGCATACGGTGAATTTTGTTTTCCCGAACACCGCCTTGATCGGATCGGACGTCGAACCCGACAGGCTCAGCACATACTGCGCGACGTTTTCCACATCCGTGTCCGTGCCCACCGCCGCCGCCATCGACGGCATCTGGCCATTACGTCCATACAGGATCGTGGTTTCGATCATCTTCGGGTCGCCGCCGAAGAGCCAGTCCTTGTCGGTCAGGTTCGGAAATCCCTTGTTGCCGCGCGCATCCGAACCATGGCATTGCGCACAATAGGTCAAAAACAGACGCTCGCCGATCGCATGTGCCTGCGGATCGGCCGCGACCAGCTTCAGATCCTGCTGCAGATATTTCGCGAATAGCGGACCGTATTGCGCGTCGGCTTTCTTCAGCTCTTCCTGGTAAGCGCCGCTCGACTTCCAGCCCAGCTTGCCGGCGTAACTTCCCAGCCCCGGATACAACAGCAGATATCCCAGCGCGAATACGATCGTGATGTAAAACAGCCACATCCACCAGCGCGGCATCGGTGTATTCAGTTCCGTCAAATCACCGTCCCAGACGTGGCCGGTGGTTTCCGTCATTCCTTGCGAGTCGGCCGAGATCTTGACCCTCGATTGAGACCACAGCAGCAATCCGCATCCGAAAATTCCGAGTAGTGTCAGCACGGTGATATAGATATTCCAAAAGCCATTTGTAAAGTCAGCCATGATGCTTCTCCGAATCCTGGGGAATCTCTTGCAAAGCTTGCTGTGCAACGGCGTCAGCGAAGTCATCGGCGAACGGCAAGCGCGAGGCGGCATCGAAGTCGGACTTGCGCCTGGCGCCAAACGTCCACCACAGAATGCCCAGGAAAGTGACCAGGCTGATGACCGTCATCGCGCTACTGGCGTCGGTAAAAATGCTCGAGATTGCCATGTCAGTTCCTCGTCTTGATCAGGATGCCCAATCCTTGCAGGTAGGCGATCAACGCGTCCTGTTCGGTCTTTCCGACCAGCATGCTCGGCGCCTGGCGGATATCCTCTTCCGAATACGGAACATTCAAGCGCTTCAGTGCGCGCATCTTCGGCACCACATCCTCGGGGACCAACTTTGTGGTGGCCAACCACGGGTAGCCCGGCATATTCGATTCCGGCACCACATCGCGCGGATTGTCGAGATGGGTTCGATGCCAGTCGTCGCTGTAGCGCCCGCCGACCCGGGCCAGGTCCGGACCGGTACGTTTGGAGCCCCACTGGAACGGCCGGTCATAGACGAATTCGCCAGCCACCGAGTAGTGTCCATAGCGCTCGGTCTCGGCGCGGAAAGGGCGAATCATTTGCGAATGGCAGTTGTAGCAGCCCTCGCGCACGTAAATGTCGCGCCCGGTCAACCGCAACGCGGTATAAGGCTTCAGTCCGGCAATCGGCTCAGTGGTTGAATTCTGAAAAAACAGCGGCACGATTTCCACCAGCCCGCCGACGGATACGACCAGCAGCACCAGCGCAATCAGAAGCCAGGGATTTTTTTCGATCCACTCATGGGAAAATTTCATTGACGGCTCCTCGGCTCAAACATGTGCGGGTAACAGGGATGGAATACGTGCCTGGACCGCAATCCCTTCACGCATGGTCATGAACGTGTTGTAGGCCATCATCAGCATGCCGGACAGATAGAGCAAACCGCCGCCAAACCGGATCACGTAGTACGGATAAGTCGCCTTGACACCTTCGACGAACGTATACGTCAGCGTTCCGTCGGCATTGACCGCGCGCCACATCAATCCCTGCATCACGCCGGCGATCCACATCGACGCGATGTACAGCACGATGCCGATCGTCGCTACCCAGAAATGGGTATCGATCAGACGCGTGCTCCACATCTCTTTCTTGCCGGACAAGCGCGGAATCAGGTAATAGATCGAGCCCATCGTGATGAAGCCGACCCAGCCGAGCGCGCCGGCATGCACGTGCGCGATGCCCCAATCGGTGTAATGCGAGAGCGAATTGACGGTCTTGATCGCCATCATCGGACCTTCAAACGTTGCCATGCCATAGAACGACAGGGACACGATCATGAACTTCAGGATCGGATCCGAGCGCAGTTTGTGCCATGCGCCGGACAGCGTCATCATGCCGTTGATCATGCCACCCCAGGAAGGGGCCAGCAGTATCAGCGAAAACACCATGCCGATCGACTGCGTCCAGTCCGGCAATGCGGTGTAAAGCAGATGGTGCGGACCGGCCCACATGTAAGTGAAAATCAGCGCCCAGAAATGAACAATGGACAGGCGATAGGAATAGACCGGCCGCTCCGCCTGCTTGGGTATGAAGTAATACACCATGCCGAGATAGCCCGCGGTCAGGATGAAGCCGACCGCGTTGTGGCCATACCACCACTGGATCATCGCGTCCTGCACGCCGGAATAGGCCGAATAGGATTTCGTGAGCGATGCAGGCATGCTGGCACCGTTGACGACATGCAGCAGGGTGACGGCGATGATGTAGGCGCCGAAGAACCAGTTCGCCACATAAATGTGCGGGACCTTGCGCTTGACCAGGGTGCCGAAGAACACCACTGCGTAGGCCACCCACACGATCGCGATCAGAATCGTGATCGGCCATTCCAGTTCCGCGTATTCCTTGCCGCGCGTGAATCCCATCGGCAAGGTAATGACCGCCGAAACAAGTACCAACTGCCAGCCCCAGAACGTGAAGGCAGCCAATCTATCGGAGAACAGCCGGACCTGGCAAGTGCGCTGGACGACATAATAAGAAGTCGCGAATAGCCCGCATATGCCGAATGCAAAGATCACGGCATTGGTGTGCAAGGGCCGCAATCGACCGTAGGTCAGCCAGGGTATATCGAAATTAAGTGCGGGCCATGCGAGCTGCGCGGCGATGAAGACGCCGAGCAGCATGCCGACCACGCCCCATACCACGGTCGCGATCGTGAACTGTTTAACGACCTTGTAATTGTAGTTGAGTGCAATATCCACAAACGATCTCCCTGAGTACAACGATGACATGCTGGGAGAGTAAAACGTGGGACGCGGAAATTCTTTGATGTGAATCAAATTGATCTAAATCAATTGCATAGACGCGCGACATTGATCACGAAAGACTGATTATTTACGTGTCGTCATCCTGCAAAATTCGCAATGCGGGGCCTTCCATGTCGTCGAATTGACCGCTGTCGGACATCCTGAAAAAAATCCATAGCGAAAAAAATACAATGATGATGCTGAGCGGTACGAGCAGATAGAGAGATTCCATGATGGATACCTCAGGCGTAGCGCCTGATTGCTCCGGCGATCGTGCGTGGGTCGGATCCGGACGCGCGCGGCACGCGCCGCAGGCGCAATGCGTTACCGATCACGATGGCGGAACTGAGCGACATGCCGATGCCCGATAGCCACGGATTCAGCAGTCCCAGTGCAGCGGCTGGAATCGCGATCAGGTTGTAGAACGTGGCCCAGGCCAGGTTTTGCCGAATGACCCACATCGTCTTCGATGCGACGCCCACGGCCTCCCACACCGACGACAAGCGGCCCGACAACAATACGGTGTCGGCATGGGCTTTGGCCAGCGCCGCGCCGGAGCCCATGGCAAATGAAACATCTGCCGCACGCAGTACCGCGGCGTCATTGATGCCATCGCCCACCATCGCAACGATCGCACCCCGCGCTTGCAGTTCTTGCACGAGCGCCAGCTTCTGGTCGGGCAGGTATTCGCCATAGGCGACGTCGATGCCGAGTTGCTCGGCTATGCGCTGTGTGACCGCATGCTGATCGCCGCTTAGCAGGATGACTTTCTTTCCGTTTGCACGCAGATGATCGATCACTTCGCGCGCATCGCTACGGACCGCATCGGCAAGGTCGAAGCGGGCCAGCCAGACACCGTCGCTGCCGAGATAGACCGGCGTCATGGTATCCGTGGCCGCTTCGTCACACGGCGCGCCGGACAATTCTTCGACGAAGCTGGCGCAGCCCAGCCGGTAGCGTATGCCGTCTATGATGCCTTCCAGCCCTTGGCCGGCACGATACTCGACTTCGCCGGCCACCATGCCGGCCGATTTTTCCGCGCGCTGCTGCGCAGCCGCTGCGATGATCGCCTGGCCCAGAGGGTGCGCATTGTAGGCTTCCAGCGCAGCCGCGATTTGCAGGCATGCCGCCTGCGACGCTGCACCGAACGAGTGGACATGCCGCAGCGTCGCCTTGCCGTCGGTGAGCGTGCCGGTCTTGTCGAAGACGAAGTGTGTCGCGCGGTACAAGGTTTCGAGCACATGCGGCTGCACGATCAGCACGCCTTGATGCACCAGGCGGTCGGTAGCGGCCGCCAGCGCGCTAGGCGTGGCCAGTGACAGCGCACACGGGCAGGACACCACCAGAACCGCAATCGCGATCGGCCAGGCACGCGCCGGATCAGCCCAGTGCCAGTACGCGAAGATCACCACCGCCAACAATAGGAGCGCGGCGACAAACCACGCGGCGACCTTGTCGGCCCACAGCGCTAGTTGCGGTTTCGCCTGCCCTGCCCGCTCGATCAGTTTCAGCAAGGCGGACAAGGTGCTGTCACGCGCAGGCTTGGAGACCCGCAGCAAGATCGCCTGCGTCGCATTGACTGCGCCGCCCGGTACGAAATCGCCATTCAGTCGGTGTTGCGGCCTGCTCTCGCCCGTCAGCAAGGAAAGGTCGATCGCGGTTTCGCCCTCGAGAATGATGCCGTCAGCCGCGACCGCTTCTCCGGGCTTGACCAGAATCACATCTCCTTCCGCCAGTTGCGCGGCCGGCACGACCAGCGTATCGCGGCTGGCCGGATAGTCGGTCATGGCCGAGGCGGCATCAGGCAGCGCATACTGCAGTCGTTCCAGTGCCGAGGCAGCCTTGCGGCGTGCAGCCAGTTCCAGATAGCGGCTGCACAACAGCAGAAAAATGAACATCGTCACCGAATCGAAATACACCTCTCCATTGCCGCGCAGGAGGGCAACCACGCTGGCGATGAATGCGGCGCTGATGCCCAGCGCAACCGGCACATCCATGCCGAGGCTGCGGTTCTTGAGCGCACTCCAGGCACCCTTGAAGAATGGCCTGGCCGAATAGAATACCGCCGGAATTGTCAGCATCAAGCTGGCCCAGCGCATCAGGTTCGCCATATCCGGTTCCAGCGACCCGTCGCCGATATACGCCGGCAGTGCATACATCATCACCTGCATCATCGACAGTCCAGCGACGAACAGTTGGCGAAACAATGTCTTGCCGGTACGCCGCAACTGTTCGCCGTGTCTGGCTGCATCGAAGGGATAGCCGGCGTAGCCGACTTCGCGCAGCGCCAGCAGGATGTCGCTCGGTTTGCAGCGAACCCTGTCCCAGCGCACATAGAGCCGTTCCGTTGCGACGTTCAGGTTGACCGACTGCACGCCGGATACGCGCGCCAGCCGCCTTTCGATCAGCCACACGCAAGCGGCGCAACGAATGCCGTCCACCGAAAATGTCGCCTCATGGGACCCCGTATCCGCGTCTGCGCCAGGCTGATCCGCGAATTGGCCCGCAACGTCGGGCGCATCGTACAGCTTCAGTCGCGGCAGCAGCGAGGCCAAATCCCCGGTGGCCGGCCATGCGGTGCGGGTGCCATAGTAATCGGCAAAGCCGTTGTCGACGATCGCTTGCGCCACCGCCTGACAACCAGGACAACACATCGGACGCGCGACATGGTCGATGTCGACCGACCAGTGCGCGCCCGGCGCCAGCGGCAAGCCGCAATGAAAGCAGTCGGCCGCCAATCCGGCAGACGACGGATGCGATGCCGGCGTGGCGAACCTGGCCGCTGGTAGAACCGCACTCATCGGGGCAGCGCCTTAAATCGTCTTGGAGTACCGCAGCGATTCCGTGTTAGCTGCGCGCGCGGCCGACAGATAGCGGTCGAACACCATGCAGATGTTGCGGATCAGCAGCCGTCCTTTTAGTGTCACCGTCAGCCACTCGGCGTCGATCGTCAGGAGGCCATCGGCCGCCAGCTCTTGCAGCATCTCCTGCTCCGCTGCAAAATAAGTCAAAAACGTAATCGGATAAGCGAGTTCGATCGATGCAATCGACAATTCGAAATTGCACATCAACATCTGGATGATGGCACGGCGTACTGCATCATCCATGTTCAGCTTGATGCCGCGCACAATCGGTAATTCGTTCTTGTCAATGTGGTCGTAATAGGCGTCGAGCGTCTTGACATTCTGGCTGTAAGTCGCCCCGACCGAACTGATCGCCGAGACGCCGCACGAGACCAGATCGGCTTCGGCGTGGGTAGAATAGCCCTGGAAATTACGATGCAGACGCCCCTGCCGCTGCGCCACCGCGAGTTCGTCGCCCGGCTTGGCGAAATGGTCCATGCCGATATAGACATAGCCTGCTTCGGTCAGTCGCTTGATGCACAAGAACAGCATATCGAGCTTGGTATCGCTGCTCGGCAGTTCCTGATCGGCGATACGGCGCTGCGGCTTGAACAGATGCGGCATATGCGCATAGTTGTAGACCGCGATGCGATCGGGATCGGCGGCGATCACCTTGGCCAGCGTTTGCGCCATGGTCATGACATTCTGTCTTGGCAGGCCGTAAATCAAGTCGATGCTGACCGACCGGTACTTCGCCTCACGCGCTGCGTTGATCACTTCCAGCGTCTGCGCTTCCGGTTGGATCCGGTTGACCGCTTTTTGCACGTCCGGGTCGAAATCCTGCACCCCGAGGCTGATGCGATTGAATCCCTGTGCCCGCAGGTTGTGGACACGGGCAGCCGACACCGTGCGCGGGTCGACTTCGATCGAATATTCGCCGCTGTCATCCGGCGCGAACTGGAACCAGCGGCGCAGATGGGCCATCAGTTCATCCATCTGCTGATCGGATAGATAAGTCGGCGTGCCTCCGCCAAAATGCAATTGCTCCGTCCGGTTCATTCCGGCAAATAATTTCCCCTGTATTTCGATTTCGCGTTTCAGATAGCTGAGATACGTCACTGCCTTGCTGCGATCCTTGGTGACAATCTTGTTGCATGCGCAGTAATAGCACACGGTGTCGCAGAACGGAATATGCAGGTACAACGACAACGGATTCCTGCCGCCGCGGGCGCGCACGCTGGCGACCGCTTGCAGATAATCGCCATAACTGAATGCGTCGGAAAACCGGTCCGCCGTCGGATACGAGGTGTAGCGCGGTCCGAGCTGGTTCAGCTTGCGAATCAGATTCGCGTCGAATTCGACCGATGGGACAATGGACGCCGGGGTCGCGGAGGCCGCCATATTTCTCACTCCTGCTGCCGGCCGCTCCAAGGATTGGCGCGTGTTCCGACCGCAATGAAGTCTACGGAGCGGCACAGTCGGCCACCTTGATCCAAATCAAAAACGTCCGAAATGCATGGATAAAAGCATTGTTCCATCATCGCTGGATCGCGCTGGAATGGCAGGCTTCGGCGGCCGTTGATATGGATCAAACCATTGCCAACAATCGATCGATGCAGGCCTCCGGCGCTGGACTGGCATGATCCTGACGCTTACTCTATTGACATCGGAAGTGAACGCAATCGGCTCTCCAACAGCCGCGATACCCGGGAGGAAAGCGTCATGTCCTACAAGACCATTCTGGTGCATGCGGATCATTCCACCCACGCAGCCGAGCGTATCAGGATTGCCGCCAATCTCGCAACGACCGAGAACGCGCACCTGATCGGAGTCGCCATGACCGGCATCTCGCGCTTCACGTATGAAGTGCGGGCGCTTGGACCTGCCGGGCCGAATTTGGAAACTTATATAGAATTCTTACGGACTCGCGCGATGCGCGCGCTCACGGAGTTTGAGTCGATTGCGCAGGGAATGGGTGTCCTGTCGCTCGAAAAGCGGCTGGTCGACGATGAAGCGGGAGCCGGCATCAGTCTGCAGGCGCGTTACTGCGATCTGGTCGTGATCGGGCAAAATGATCCGAACGAGCCGTCTCCGACCGTGGCGCCCGACTTCCCGGCATTTTGCATCAGGAATTGTGGACGACCGGTATTGCTGGTTCCTTACACCGGCCGATTTGAGCCGGTCGGCAAGCGGGTGTTGATCGCCTGGGAC
>DHXL01000362.1:10186-10866 GCA_002415335.1 Oxalobacteraceae bacterium UBA5157 | reverse complement strand
CAGCCACCAGCGCCGCGTCATTGACTAATCCATTCATTTGCCATTACAACCTCACGGATCGCTATGACATATCACTATCGATTTGCTCCGCTTGCGGCGCTGCTGCTGGTCACGGCCTGCACCACGATACCGGACGGCCCCAGCGTGCTGGTACTGCCTGGCAGCTCCAAGAACTTCGACCAGTTCCGCATGGACGATGCGGACTGCCGACAATTTGCCAGCTACCAAATCGGCGGTACGACTCCTAACCAGGCCGGCATAGACAGTGGCGTGCGCAGTGCCGCTATCGGGACTGTGCTGGGTGCGGCCGTCGGGGCCGCAGTGGGAGGGCGCGACAGCGCCGCCATCGGCGCCGGTACCGGACTCCTGATGGGTAGTACCGCGGGAGCCGGCAGTGCGCAAGCGTCCGGCTATCAGCTGCAGCGGCGTTACGACAACAGCTACCTGCAATGCATGTACAGCAAGGGAAATCGGGTACCGGCGTCGGGCCGGAGCATGACAGAATCGCCGTCGCGCTACCCGCCGCCGGCCGGCTATCCGGTACCGCCGCCGGGCGCGATCATACGCTAAAACCTGGCGCGGCCTGGCGCAGGTCAACATCCGTTTTTCTCCACTCCTGCGTTCTTTGCAGGAGTTGGTGCGCATCCAGCCGTTCCATTGTGCGCACTTCCAATTCCACT
>DHXL01000362.1:9204-9974 GCA_002415335.1 Oxalobacteraceae bacterium UBA5157 | reverse complement strand
AC
The DNA here is from genome assembly GCA_002415335.1 of Oxalobacteraceae bacterium UBA5157. Lineage (GTDB taxonomy): Bacteria > Pseudomonadota > Gammaproteobacteria > Burkholderiales > Burkholderiaceae_D > UBA5157. Next base: position 9,972 of record DHXL01000362.1, on the reverse strand, counting down.
GCGCGACTCGACCGGGTCGATCACGTCGTCGATTTCCAGGAACGACGCCATGTTGATCGCCTTGCCCTGCTCGTACGCGGTGGCCACCATCTTCTCGAACAGTACCTTGCGCTGCTGCGGATCGGCGACCGCCTCCAGTTCCTTGCGATACCCGAGCCGCACCGCGCCTTCCAGTCCCATCGCGCCGAATTCGCCGCTAGGCCATGCGATCGTAAACAGCGGGGCATGAAAACTGCCGCCCGCCATCGCCTGGGCGCCGAGTCCGTAGCCCTTGCGCAGCACGATCGTGAAGAACGGCACGCTGATGCTGCCGGCGGTGACGAACATGCGCGAAACGTGACGCACCATCGCGGTCTTTTCGGCATCGGGGCCGACCATGAAACCCGGCGTGTCGCACAAGGACAGGATCGGTAAATCGAAGGCATCGCACAATTGCATGAAGCGCGCCGCCTTGTCCGCGGCATCGGCATCGATCGCGCCGCCCAGATGCATCGGATTATTTGCGATCAGTCCGAGCGGCCGGCCTTCGATCCGGATCAGTGCGGTGACGATGCCGACGCCGAATTGACGCCGCAATTCCAATACCGAATCGGTGTCGGCCAGGTTGTCGATCACACTGCGGATGTCATACACGCGCAAGCGGTTCTCTGGGATCAACTGGCGCAACAGGCGCTGATCGGCACACTCCCAGTCGGCTACCGGCCCCTGAAAATACGAAAGATATTGCTTGGCGACGCGCACCGCTTCCGCCTCGTCGACCACCACCAC
>DHXL01000362.1:0-8985 GCA_002415335.1 Oxalobacteraceae bacterium UBA5157 | reverse complement strand
AGCCCGCCGCCTTCGATCATGGCCGGGCCGCCCATGCCGATGGTCGCATTTTCGGTGGCGATGATCACGTCGCAGCAGCCGAGGAAAGCGGCATTGCCGGCGAAGCAGCGGCCCGACACGATGCCGACGCGCGGCACCAATCCGCTCAGCCTGGCGAAATTAATGAACGACATCACGTCGAGTCCGGCCACGCCGAGCCAGTCGGTATCGCCGGGTCGCCCGCCTCCGCCCTCGGCGAAGATCACGATCGGCAATTGCGCCTGCTCGGCCAACTGGAACATGCGGTCAGTCTTCTTGTGGTTCATCACGCCCTGGGTACCGGCGAATACCGTGTAGTCGTAGCTGATCACCATGCAGCGTGCCTTGACGTCCGCGAACAGATGGCCGTTGACCGCGCCGATGCCGGTTACCAAGCCGTCGGCCGGACTGGATTTGATCAACTCTTCCAGCGAACGGCGACGGCGCTGCGCGGCGATCGCCAGCGCGCCATATTCGACAAAACTTTCGGCATCGCACAGGTCGACAATGTTTTCGCGCGCGGTGCGCTGGCCGGTTTTGCGGCGGCGCGCGACCGCATCGGGCCGCGCATCGTCCAGCCCGATTGCGTGGCGCTGCCGCACTTCGGCCAGATCGTCACGCTCGTGATCGAGATCGCGCACTGGATCCGCTTCGATCCGCGCATCGCCCTCCTGCGTCGGCTCGATGAACATGATCGAGTGGCCTTCGAACAAGATGTCGCCTGGTGCGACCGAAATCAGGCGCACGATGCCGCCCGTTGCCGCCTTGACGATGTGCTCCATCTTCATCGCCTCGATCACCGCCACCTGCTGGCCGGCCTGCACCACGTCGCCTTCACGCACGTCGATCGCCACCACCGTGCCCTGCATCGGCGTGGCGAGCGCTATCGTATGCTCGGGCGCGACCGGGCCGGCGGCGGCCGACTGGTCATCGCCGGCTTCGGTGGGGATCCGATTGAAATACAATTTCTGGTGGATGTCATCCTGCGCAGTCACGAACTCGCCGATATTCTGCTCGACGAAACGCGTATGCACGCGGTTGGCGGTCACGTCCGGATGCCGCAGCAGGTTCTGCAGGAAGCCGATGTTGGTCGCGACGCCTTCGATCCGGAATTCGCATAGCGCGCGATAGGCGCGCGCGACCACATCCTTGAAATCCGCTGACGGCGAGTGCACGATCAGTTTCGCCAGCAGCGAATCGAAATTCGGCGTCGTGCTGTAGCCGGTATAACCGAAGGTATCGACCCGGATGCCGGGCCCGGAACACGGCTCGAATGCGCTCAAGGTGCCACCCGAGGGACGCGCACTGCCATCGTCGGCCATCGCCTCCATGTTGATGCGCAATTGGATCGCGTAGCCGCGCGCGGCCGGAATATCGCCTTGCATCAGCCCTAGCTCGGCCAGAGAACTGCCTGCCGCGACCTGCAACTGCGCCTTGACGAGGTCAATGCCGGTCACCTGTTCGGTCACGGTATGCTCGACCTGCAGGCGCGGATTCGCTTCGAGGAAAGTAAACCCCGCCTGGTCGCCGGCATCGTCTGCGTCGAGCAGGAACTCGAAAGTGCCGAGGCTGCTGTAGTGCACTGCCTCGGCCAGGCGTACCGCCGCCGCCGTGATGCGCGCACGGAGCACCGGCGCCAGCCCCGGACTGGGCGCGATTTCGATCAGCTTCTGGTTGCGCCGCTGCAGCGTGCATTCGCGCTCACCCAGCTGCGCGACGCGACCGGCGCCGTCGCCGATGATCTGCACCTCGATATGCCGCGCGCGACGGATCAACCGCTCGACATACACGTCGCCGTTGCCGAACGCGGCGCGTGCTTCGGATTGGCAGCGTGCGTAGGCCTCGTCAACCTCGCCGGCGTGATGCACTGCACGCATGCCGCGGCCGCCGCCGCCGGCGATGGCCTTGATCATCATCGCGCCGCCCTCGCCAAGCTCGTTCAGAAAAGCGTGCGCCTGCTCTAGGCTGGTCGTGCCGAGGGTGCCCGGCACAACCGGGATTTGATTGCTTGCAGCGAGCGCCCGCGCCCGCGCTTTGTCGCCGAAGATCTGCAGGACTTCAGGCTGCGGACCGACAAACAGGATGCCTGCTTGCGCGCAACGGCGCGCGAATTCCGCATTCTCGCTCATGAAACCGTAACCGGGATGAATCGCGTCGCATCCGGCCGCGTGCGCCGCCGCCAGTATTTGTTCGATATCGAGGTAGGCTGCGGCGCCGCTGCCGCGCAGCGGGCGCGCCACATCGGTCCTGCGCACATGCAGCGAACGCGCATCATCTTCAGAATAGACCGCGACCGTGCGGATGCCCAATTCGGCTGCCGCGCGCGCAACGCGAATCGCGATCTCGCCGCGATTGGCAATCAGTAATGCGTTAATTCTCATAGGATTCCTTGGCAAGCGGACGGGCTTGCGGACGAGGTGTCGCCGGCGGGCAACGGAAAATCATAGCTGCAAGGATGGACTCTATCAAATGAATGCTTATAATCGGCCTGGATTAGTTTGCTGCATATCGGCACCATTGCACAATCAGGCCAGAACCGAAAATGCCCAAATCAAAAAATACTCCCGCGCCCGTCACCGCAAGAAAGCGGGGGCGTCCGCTCAAGACCGACGACGATAGCCGCCGCAGCGACCTGATCGAAAAATCCGCGCGCCTGTTCCGTGAAAAAGGCTACGAAAAAACCACCGTGCGCGATATCGCCGCAGCTGCCGGCATGCAAGCCGGTAGCTGGTTTTATTATTTCAAGACCAAGCAGGAAATCCTCGCCGCCATCATGGAGCAAGGCATGGCACGCTCGCTGCACGACCTGGAAGCGATCGCCGCACAATCGCTTCCCCCGCGCGAGGCATTTCAGCAGCTGGTCAGAGCCCACCTGCACACGCTGCTGGCGCCGGAGCATGATTTCGTTTCCGTGCTGCTGTACGAATGGCGCTCGCTCGATCAGCAGTCGCGCAACAGGATCGTTGCTCTGACGGACCGTTATGAAGCGATCTGGGATCGTGTGATACGGACGCTGCATCAATCGGGCGACTGGGCCGCGCCGACCCGCCTCGACCGCCTGTTTATGTTCGGCGCGCTGAACTGGACCGCGCAATGGTACAAGCCCGACTCCGGCACGACGATTGATACGCTGGCCGAGCAGGCGGTGCAATTCATTTTGCGTATACCATCGAATCGATCGAGTTGACAGGGTGGAGGCCCAAGCGCAAGCTGGTCATTTGCGTCACCATCGTTAAACGGATTGGCTTCCTACGACCCACCTGACAGGAGCAACATATGTCCAGCCACTGCTACAAGCTCATCGAGCTCGTCGGATCATCGACCGACAGCACCGATGACGCGATCAAGAACGCGATCGACAAGGCCGCCTTGACGATCAAGCACATGGATTGGTTCGAGGTGATCGAAACCCGTGGCCATATCGCGGATGGCAAGGTTTCCCATTTTCAGGTGACGATCAAGGTCGGGTTCAGGCTCGAAGCTTGAGACATCGCCGGCCATGGCGCCGCACGCCATGGCTGGAATACAGGAAGAAGCGGCGCCCATCGGCGCCGCCCGCAATGCGATCAACCGAGCCCGACAGGAATGAAAATCTTGTCTTGACCGCGCTGGATCAGCAGCGCCAGTTGCTTGCCCTCCTTCGACACCAGCGATTGCAACTGGTTGACCGTCTTGACCGAGGTTCCATTGACCGCCAGGATCACGTCTCCCGGTTCGATGCCCGCCCGCTCAGCACGTCCGGTGACCTGCTCGACCAACACGCCGGATGCGAGATTCGCCTCACTCTTCTCTTCCGGAGTCAATGCGCGCACGGCGACTCCCAGCTTGCCGCCGTGTGCATCGCTGGTCGTGGCGTCGTTGGCTGCGACACTATCCTTGGCTTCGCTTAAGGTCGCGTTCAGCGCGATATGCTTGCCGCCTCGCCACACGTCCAGCGTGACCTTGTCGCCTGGATCTTCCATGCTCACCAACGCCGGCAGATCGTTCGAAGCAAGGATCGGCTTGTTGTTGAACTTAAGGATGACATCGCCCGGTTGCAGGCCGGCTTTGGCCGCTGCACTGCCCGGCGTCACGCTGGAAACCAAGGCGCCATCCGGCTGTTTCAGCTTGAACGATTCCGCAAGATTCTGACTGAGCTGTTGCACCGTCACACCCAGGCGGGCGTGCACGACCTTGCCGGTCTTCACGATCTCGTCCTTGACTCGCAACGCCACGTCGATCGGAATCGCGAACGACACGCCTTGATAGCCGCCTGTGCGGCTGTAAATCTGCGAGTTGATCCCGACCACCCTGCCATTGGCATCGAACAGCGGGCCGCCGGAATTGCCCGGGTTCACCGCGACGTCGGTTTGAATGAACGGCACGTTACCGTCACCGGGCAGTGACCGTCCTTTCGCACTGACGATTCCTGCCGTCGCGCTTTGTTCGAATCCGAACGGCGAGCCGATGGCGAGCACATAATCGCCGACGCCAAGCTGAGCCGGATCGCCGAGGCTGACAACCGGCAGGTTGTTGGCATTGATTTTCAACACCGCAACGTCGGTGGCCGGATCGCTGCCGAGAACCTTCGCCTTGTATTCGCGCCGGTCGCTCAACTTGACCGTGACTTCGTCCGCATCCCGCACCACGTGCGCGTTAGTGAGAATCAGGCCGTTCTGGCCGACGATGAACCCAGACCCCATACCGCGGGTCGGAACACCGCTGTTCGGGCCCTGCTCACCATACCCGGGCAAACCACGGAAGAATTTGAAGAATGGGTCGTCGCGCATGCCCTCCGGCAGGCTTTGGACGTCGGTCTTGGTTGTCCCCTCGGTATTGACACCGACGACCGCCGAACCATAGCGTTCCACGATACCGCGATAGTTAGGCGCGCTGATTGGCCCGATGGGCGCGGATGCGGCCGCAGCTATGGCCGGGGCAACGGCAGGCGCGCTGCTATTCTGCGACACTGCGGGTTTTCCATGGAACCACTGCGAAGGGCTCCATGCGAGATTGGCGGCACTGACGGTTGCCACCACGCCTGCAGTCACAAGCGCCACTGTCATCGATTTCATTTTCATGATCGTTTCCTTTCAGCTGGTCGAACCGGAATTCGGTATGCGTCCAGAATAGAAGGGGAAACTTAAGGGAAACTTAATTCGATCAAGAAATCAGCGCCGGCGGCGTGGCGCTCAGGCGGAACAGCACCGACACTTTTAGCCCGCCATAGCGGGACACGCCGAGTTCGATGTGCGCTCCATGCTGTTCTGCAATGTTCTTGACGATGGTCAGGCCCAACCCGCTACCGCCCTGTTGATTCGGCTCGCGTCGATAGAAGCGATCGAAGACGCGCCCGCGATCCTCCTCGGGAATACCCGGTCCGGAGTCTTCGATCGTCAGCACGACATGTCCCGATTCTGCGTGCACGCCGGCCAGCAGCGTCCCGCCGGGGGGAGAATAGCGGATCGCATTATCGATCAGATTACGCGCGAGTATGCGCAGTGCGTCTGCATCGCCGGATATGACCAGGGGTTCGGGCGCCTGCAATTCGATGCCGATGCGTCGCTCCTGGGCAAGAAAAAAAACATCCGCGATGGCCTGGCGCACCAGCTCGGCCAAATCGATTGGCTGAAAAGAGATCTTGGCGTCGTTCGGGTCGGTGCGCGCCGCCGTGAGCAATTGTTCGATCAGACGCGTCGCCCGGTCCACACCCTCATGCAGCTTTTCCAGCGCGTGCAATCTGGCCGCATCGTCAGGAGCGCGATCAAGCAATTGCAATTGAAGCTTGAGCGCGGTCAATGGCGAGCGCAGTTCATGCGCGGCATCTGCCACAAATGCACGCTGGCTGGAAAACGCGCGCCTGAGCCTGACCAGGAGAGCATTCAGCGCCCGCACCAGCGGCGTGATTTCAAGCGGCACACCGGCTTCCGAAACTTCGTCGAGCGAGCGCGCTTCACGCTGGCCGACCTCGGTTGCCAGCCGCTTCACCGAGGATAGCGAATCGCCCACCAGCCACCAAATCAGGAGCGCCATGATCGGGGCAAAGGCGAGCAACGGCGCCAGGCTGCGCAGCGCCGCTGCCGCTGCCAGGCCACGCCGCAACTCGATCGGCTGCGCCACTTGAATGACACGGTCGCGCGTCGCCAGGCCGTATACGCGCCAGCGCTTGGCACCGGCATCCACGTCGGTATAACCTAGCGTCACGCGATCAAACAACGGATTCCCGGGACGCGACAGATACAGGACCGCGCCGCTGCTGGTCCAGATTTGCACGACCACATCCAGTGCTACCTCATCCTTGCCTTCGAGCAAATCCGGGCCGGCCGCGAGCCCCTGATCGCGCAGCGAGAGCGCCATCTGGCGCAGCTGGTAATCGAATAGCTCCTCGTTTTCCCTCAAGGTGTTCTTGTAGGTCGCGACGCCGATCACGGCCGCGGCGAGCATGGCGGCCAGCAGCAGAAAAACCGATAGCCTGGTGCGAATCGATTTCATCACGTCGGTTCCGGCTTCGGAATGAAATAGCCGACACCGCGCACATTCTGGACAAAATCCGCCCCCAATTTGCGCCGCACGCCGTGTATGTAGACTTCGATCGCGTTGCTTTCAATTTCATCGCCCCAGCCGTACATGCGCTCTTCCAGTTGCGCGCGGGACAGGATAGCGCCGGGGCGCAGCATTAGCGCCTCCACGATCGCGTATTCCCTGGCCGACAGCATGATTTTCTTTCCATCCTTTCTTACCTCTCGGGTCGCGGGGTTGATCCGCACGCCAAGAATTTCTATTTCCGGTTCGGCATGGCCGGAACTGCGGCGCAAGCTTGAGCGTATGCGCGCCGCCAGTTCGTCGACGTCGAACGGCTTCACCACATAATCGTCGGCACCGGCATCCAGGCCCTTGATCCGGTCTTCGATCCCATCCCGGGCCGTGATGACGATGACCGGCGTACTATTCTTTCGGCCGCGCAGGCTGTGCAAGACTTCGAGTCCGCTCATGCCCGGCAATCCGAGATCGAGTAATACCAGATCGAAATGTTCGGCTGACATCGCAGCATCGGCGCTGCGCCCGTCCTGTACCCAGTCCACGGCATAGCCGTCCTGCCGCAACGAGGTACGAACGCTTTCTCCAATCATCCGATCATCCTCTACCAGCAGAATCCGCATTGATGCCTTCCCGTGCTTCGACGTTACAGAATTTACCGACATTGTCCTCTATTGCGACGATACAGTCCGGTGTGAGAAAGCACTGCTCCTTGGTTGTAAAATAAAAACGGGCACGCGTGCAATCAGTCCGGCGACTGCTTTCCCATCGCGCATTTTACGCGGGTCCAGGCATCGGCTGCAGCGGCAAAAACACACATGGCGCCTGCGGCGGGCGGTGACAAGAGTACGCCGGCAATCAATATGGGACAGATGTTGGCGCTATTCAAAACGAGCGCGGCGACTGAATAAAAAGAGGAAGGACAATGGACTGGAGCAATGAATTGGTCGACAGTCTGGTTTGGCTGGCCGCGACATTCTCTATTTCGCTGGTCGGCTTCGTGGGCGTGGTGTGGTTTCTGGCCAGAAGGTCACGATGGGGCCGGCAATTCTGGAGACTGACCTGGCCGTATTTCGATCCGCGCCGCAGTCCTCGTCCGTTGGCGAAATTGGCACTGATCCTGTTGCTGACCTTGTTCTCGGTACGCATGAATGTGCTGTTCTCGTTCTGGTACAACGGCTTCTACAGTGCCCTGCAAAAGTTGGACGCCAGGCTGGTCTGGTTCTTCATCGGGATCTTCGGCATCCTGGCCACAGTCCACGTCGTGCGTGCGCTACTGAGCTTCTACCTGCAGCAAGCGTTCGAAATCTACTGGCGCGTCTGGCTCAACGATCGCCTGCTCGGGCTGTGGCTGGGCGACCAGGCTTACTACCGGAGCCGGCACGTATCGACCCTGGCGGACAACCCGGACCAGCGCATACAGCAGGATGTCGCCAGTTTTGTCTCGAGTTCGATGCTGCTTTCGATGGGACTGGTGAGCGCGGTGGTGTCGATATTTGCATTCACCATCATCTTGTGGACGCTGTCCGGTTCGCTGATACTGTTCAATATCGCGATACCGAGGGCGATGGTCTATTTGGTTTATCTCTATGTGCTCGTGGCGACCTTGTTTGCCTTCAAATTGGGACGCCCGCTGATCCGGCTCAGTTTTCTCAGCGAGCGATTCAATGCCAGCTATCGCTACGCATTGATCCGGGTCCGGGAATATGGCGAGAGCGTCGCTTTTTACCACGGTGAGCGCGTCGAGGCGGCGACGCTGGGCCGGCGCTTCGGCGATGTCATCGGCAATGCCTGGGATATCGTTTTCCGCAGCATCAAACTATCCGGTTTCAATCTGACGATCGCGCAAGCTGCGGTCGTGTTTCCGTTCCTGGTTCAATTGCCGCGCTTCCTCCGTAAGCAAATTGCGCTTGGTGACGTGATGCAGACAGGGACCGCATTTGGCCAGGTTCAGGACTCGCTGTCTTTTTTTCGTGAGTCCTACGATAACTTCGCATCCTATCGCGCGGTACTGGACCGGCTGGCCGGATTTCTCGATACGCTCGATCAGGTCAATGCGCTTCCGGGACCGTCGCTACGCTCCGAGAACGGCCGCGTGGCAGTGTCCGATATGACCGTGCGCACACCGGACGGGATCGCGCTGGTCACCGCCCTCACCTTGGATATCTCGGCGCACCAGCCGCTATTGGTGCGCGGCCGCTCCGGCGCGGGAAAGACCACCTTGCTGCGCGCGCTTGCCGGTCTCTGGCCCTACGCCGAAGGCGCGATCACGCGTCCGGCGGGCGACCGCTCGCTGTTTCTGTCGCAGAAGCCCTACCTGCCGCTAGGTTCGCTGCGACAGGCGCTTTACTATCCAAAGCCGGTAGAGGAAGGCAACCACGCGCGCGAGCTGCTGGTTCTTTGTCAGCTCGGCCAGTTGGCGAGCCGGCTGGACGAAGACGCGGACTGGTC
>DHXL01000376.1 GCA_002415335.1 Oxalobacteraceae bacterium UBA5157 | reverse complement strand
CCCACCAAGATCTATCAGAACGTCCCGACCCTGTCGCCGGAAGATGCCGCCGATTTGATCGCGCAAGCGATCGTCTACAAGCCGGTGCGGATCGCAACCCGCTTGGGCATCCTGGGCGAGGTCGTGCATGCACTGGTGCCACGCGTAGCGCAAATCGTGATGAACACGAGTTTCCGCATGTTCCCGGATTCCGATGCGGCCAAGACCAAGGAAGGCGAGAAGAAGGCGCAACACATGAGCGCAGATCAGATGGCGTTGCAGCAGCTGCTGCGCGGTGTGCATTTTTAATTTTGATAGGCGAGCGAGTGCGCCAGCCGAAGCCGCGTGGGCGATGACGCCCGTGCGCGTGCGAGGGAGCGAGCAATGAGCAAAATCGAGCCGCAGGCAGTCGATCGCGCACCGGGCTGGGCGAATACCGGGGTAAGCATCTTGAACGGCATGTTCGGCGACTACCTCCATCGGCATGGCAATGGTCTTGCGATCGACATGGCATTCATGCAGCACGGATGTCCGCTGACGCTCGACCCGGCCGGCTGGGACAGCGTCCATCCGCCGCCGGCTGGGAAAATCTGCATCCTGATCCATGGCTTGTGTTGCAGCGAGGCGAGCTGGATGCCGCGCGCAGGGTCGCAAGGTTCCGGCGATCGTTCATACGGTAAGCTGCTACAGGCCGAGCTCGGCTATACCCCGTTCTACCTGCGCTACAACACTGGCTTGCCGATTGCGGACAATGGCAAGAGCTTCGCACACCTGCTCAATGAACTCGCGCTCGCCTATCCCGTTCCGATCGAGGAAATCGTGCTGATCGGACATAGCATGGGTGGCCTGGTGATTCGCAGTGCCTGCGAATACGGAACCGAAAACAAGGATCGTTGGGTCGAAAAAGTCAGCCGCGTGTTTTACCTGGGGACGCCGCACGAAGGTGCCGACCTGGAAAAGCTTGCGCATCTCGCGGCCGTTACCCTAAGGGCAGTGCCGAATCCAATTACGAAGGTTATCGGCAACATCTTGAACATGCGCAGCCGTGGCGTCCAGGATTTGCGCCACGGCCTGCCGCTCACGGTGCAGAGTAATGAAGAGTCTTTGGCACCACTTTCCCGGAGGAAGAAACCTAAAACGATTCCGTGGCTTGCGCATGCCCAACACTACCTGGTGGCGGGAACGCTGACCGAAGATCCAGGGCATATCGTGACCTTGCTGCTGGGCGACGCGTTGGTGAAGCTGCCGCGCAACGGCGGCCATGCGAGATCAGAGAATCGCAGCACATTGCTGCCGAACGATAACATCAAGATTTTTCCGAAGGTGAACCATCTGGGCCTGGCCCATGATCCGGCGGTTTATCGTCAGATCAAACAATGGTGCCAGAGTGAGTAGACAGGGAGAGTGAGGCCATGACCGAATTGCGCGTGCAGCAAATTCGCGGTGCGAAGGACTTGATCCAGGATGCGGTTGCAGCCGGTATCACGGCGACCGAACAGGTTCACCAGGCTATTGGATGCAAGCCCTACGCGTTGCTCGCGAAAATCGATGTCATCGCCGGCCCGGTGCAAGCGGTCGAACGCATACAGCGAACAATCACTGGCGGCGTATATCGCGTAATTCGCATCGGCAACCGTTTGGCCGGCGCAATTGCGACGCAACTGATCGATCGGCTGGATGCAAACGATGATCGGACCAACAAGCACGAGTAGATAGGACCGGATGGTGGTGTCGGCGGATCTAGCTCAGGCGATCTTTCCGGCGGTCTGGACCGTCTGTTGCACCACTTCGGTATTGTGTATCTCTTCCACCACTTGCGCCTGGATCTGCGGATTGAGTGCCAGCGCGACGTGACCAATGCCATGAAATTCGATATTGCGCGCACCCGGCAAGTAAGACGAGGTTTGCGGCGAGATGATGTTATCGTGATGCGAAAAAATCGAAACAAACAGCGCGCGAGTCGCCGGGTCTTCGGATTTTTCCAATTGGCACAGCCAGTCGCTTGGCACATTTTCCCGTGTGCTGCCCTCGCGTCGCATCTGCCGGCTATTGGCGCCTATCCCGAACTTGGCCAAGCCCGTGCCGTGGTGCGGAGTGCCGAGCGTGATGATCTTCGCGATGCGCGCGCTGCCATGATCGCGCAGATAAGCGCGCGTTACGAGGCCGCCCATGCTATGCGCGACGAGGATGATCTTGTCATGTCCGGTCTCGCGGCAAACAGCTTCCACGGCTTGCTCCACAATCGCGGAATAGCCGTCGATATCGCCCAGCACCGGCTCCAGGTCGACCGCGTAGTGGGTGATGTTTTTTCGTGCCAGAAAACGGCTCAGTGAATGCCAGTAGCCGCTGTTGCAACCATAGCCGTGAATCAGTAGCACCGGCAAGCCGACCGGGTTGGTCGTGGTGCGTTTGCTGAAGCGAAGAAACGGCATCGACCATGTCGAGCTCCACATGGTCGCGCCAAACTCGGCTGTAAATAACTGGCATGTCTGGCGCCAGCCAAGGCGATGCGCGGATGGTGTCTCGCTGCGGTAGCGCCAGGCGATCATGAAGTTGTTGGCGCTGATGAATATTCGGAACAAACAGACAGAGCCGATACCGATGGCGAGCGCAAGCCACAGTCTTTCAACGCGCCAATCGTTGCGGGCAAGTATGAATAATGCGATCACTGCGATGATCTGCAGCAGAATCAGGATGCGTGTAATGCGGGCAACCATGTTGAAGTCGCGTGGCGTCAGGCCGATGCCTTTAATTCCGGTGTGGACTTGCCCGTCAATTGCTTCTCCAGCCCGCTCGCCAGGCGCGCCGCCATTCCGTAAATCGACAGTTGCGGATTGGCGCCGATCGAGGTCGGAAACAACGAGCCGTCGTGCACCGACAAATTCGACACGCCATGATAGCGGCCGCTGGAAGACACCACGCCGAGCTTGACGTCATCGGACATCGTACAGCCGCCCATCACATGCGCCGACACCACACGCGTGAGCAGCGGCTTATAGGGCAGCGCTTCGATCGC
>DHXL01000309.1:4533-7594 GCA_002415335.1 Oxalobacteraceae bacterium UBA5157 | reverse complement strand
CAGGATCCGCTGGACGGCACGCAGACCGGACCGGTGCGGCAAGCGATCTACATCCCGATTCTCGGCATGCCCGGCAAGCGCCTGCCTGCCGTGGTCTTGCCCGGCCTCGGCTTTTCATTCAACAAGCCGGGCTCGCGGTTCACCTTCGCGACGATGTCTTATCTGTCGGAGGCGATGAGCGTCGACCGCACCGAGGACCCGAATGACCCGGGCCGCTTCGATGGGCGGCTGGTCCAGTTGCAGCGCCTGGTGTACTTGTCGCCTGCGGTCGGCTACAAGATATCCGACACGCTGCGGGTGGGCGTCGCGGTGCCGATCGCGCATTCGGCGTTTGCGCTGAATACCGATATGCGGATGCCCAACACGCTGATCGGCATTACCGGAAAGATACAGGAAGGCTGGTGCCCCAAGGACGGTGGCAACCCGATCGACACGCTGACCTTCGGCTTGTGCGGCGGCGGCGAGGCGGGACGGCTGAATCCATTCAAGCGGGCCGCCAACATGGACCTGAGCATGACCGCGCCGGTCGACCCGACCATCAACCTCGGCGTGCTGTGGGAGCCGATCGACCAGTTCGCGCTGGGCATGGTGTACCAGAGCGGCTCGAAGGCGGTACACACAGGCACCTACCAATTTACCACCGACCCGATGTTGCGCAATTTCGTCAGCGGCTTGTACTCGAGCCTGCTGGGACCGATCGTGGCGTCCGTACTCGGCATGCCGCAGTCAATCCCGGAAGTGCAGAGCGGCTACGTGACGGCAACCATCCCTTTTCCGTCCCATTTTCAGATCGGGGTCAAGGTCAAGCCGGTCAAATATCTGCAATTGAACGTCGATGCCAACTACACCGACTGGGGCTCATGGGACGCATTGACGATGAAGTTCGACCAGAGCATCAAGCTGCTGGAAGTGGCACGCATGTTCGGCGTGACCGACTCCACGCAACTCGTCATGCCGCGCGGCTACCGAAGCGTCTGGCATTGGGGTTTCGGCGTGCAAGCGAAGATCACCCACGAGTTGACGTTGCGCGCCGGCTATGAGCCGCGCAAGAGTTCCATCCCCGCCGACAAGATCGATTTGGTGGCGCCGATGCCGGACTCGAAAATGTACAGCGTCGGATTCAACTACAGGATCGACCGCAAAAGCGATATCAACTTCGGCGCCAGCTATCTGAAGGGCGACTTCAATGTGCCGGCCAACACCAGTTGCAACCTGAATTGCACCAACTTCCTGAACGTGATTTACAACCCGTATGCCGGTCTCGATGTGAGCGGCGGCATCCGGGTGCGCTATTTTGGCATCAGCTACAACGAACGCTTTTAGCAATGCGTGGTTCCCGGGACGCGCGCCTCGCGCGGTTCGTATCGATATCTTTTATCAGGAGTATTGCGATGTTCAAATCAATGATTGCGATTGCCATCTTGGCGGCGACCGGTACCGCAGCCGTCGCCCAGGCTGCAGCCGCGCCAGTCTCGCCGGCGAAACAGGAACTGGTGACCCACGTGTTGCAACTGCTGCATCCCGAATCGATCGGCATGGCGATGTTGCAGACACCGGCCGCCGAGGCGGTGGCGCAGGCGAGCGTGGCGCTGCAAGGCCGGGCACCGGTCGAGCGACGCGACGCCGCGATGCGCGACATCACCGCAGACGCAAAAAAATTCCTGGAGGAGGCCGCGCCGGTGGTGAAGGCCAGTTCGGACAAGCTGGTCCCGCTCACGCTGGCACCGCTGTTGGCGGAGCGCTTCACCGAGGACGAGTTGCGCCAACTCGTGGCGGTACTTGAGTCCCCCGTCAAACTCAAGTTCGAAGGCATGATTCCCGAAATGAAAAAAGTGCTGGGAGAGAAGATCGCGGGCGATACGCGCGCCGCGATCGATCCCAAGATCAAGAATTTGACTGAACAGATCGGACTGCGCTTGCGCACTGCGGTCACGCCTTGAGCCGTCCTTGCCGACAATATCGAATAATGGCCAATCGCAATCTTGTGGAATGAGGGTCTTACCATGAGCTACTCTTCGGCAATAGATTTGGTACGCGGTGTCAAGACACGGCTAGCAGCCTATGGGTTCGACATCGACGCATTGTTCAAGCAAGCGCAGCTGGATGAGAGCGATTGCATCGCAGGCGATGTCGCGGCGTTGTCGGACAAGCTCAGCCATGTGTGGGAGCTTCTGGTACACGTCTCGAATGATCCCCTGCTCGGACTGAAGATCGCGTCGCCGCAATTGTTCGGCCGTCTGGGAATGATGGGTCACATCATCCTGGTATCGCCCGACGTCAAGACCGCCATCGAGAACCTGGTGCGCTATACGCCGCTGGTGTCGCCGACGCTCCATAGCGGCATCGACCAGTCCAACCAGCGCACACGCGTGATCCTGCACGAGCCGAGCGGGCAGCGCGCAGTGCCGCAGCAACGCTATGACTTTCTGTGGTGCATGCTGCTGCGCACCTTGCGCTGGGCCGCCGAATACTATGACCTCAGCCCGGTGCTGGTCACCTACACCTGCGCGCAGCCGGCCGCGGCGCAGGCGTACGTCGACGCGTTTGGATGCCCGGTGCTGTTCGGCATGCCGGCCAACACGATGGAGTTCGCCGATGCCGATCTGGGGGTGCTGATTCCGGTTGCGCAGCCGACGTCGACGGATTGGTCGCTGCGCATGGTCGCCGAATTGGCGCAATCGCAACGCGACTGGACCTTGCGCATGCTGGCGCGCTTCGAGCAAACAAAACAGGCGAGCGCCAGCGCCAATACCAATACCAATACCGCTCCGAGCCCCAGTACCAGCTTCACGTCGAAGGTACAGTGCCTGCTGGCCAGCCTGCTGCCGAAGGGTGAGCCGCTGCGCGACGAAGTCGCCAAGCGCCTGATGATGAGCGAACGCACGCTGCAGCGGCGGCTGGCGGAAGAACATACGAACTTCACCAAGCTGGTGGACGACACGCGGCGCGAGATGGCGCAGCAATATCTCAGCAACGGCCAGTTGTCGCTGAAAAAATTGAGCTTCCAGCTTGGGTTCTCGGAACCGAGCGCGTTCTACCGCGCATGCAAGCGTTGGTTCGG
>DHXL01000309.1:2274-4311 GCA_002415335.1 Oxalobacteraceae bacterium UBA5157 | reverse complement strand
ACGTATTACCGTCCGTCCGAAAATTCGGAACGCTACTTTTACTACAAGTCGAACTGAATCCCGCCGCGCCGCAAGCGAATTGCGGCGCGCCGCCACCCGAAGGATTGCCATGCCCATGTTGAAACCGATTGCCGCCGGACTGCTGTTCGTGCTGAGCAGCGGCGCCCTTGCCCAGGATGCCGCCACGCCCCCGCCCCCCTCGGCGGCGCAGGTTTTCGCGACCGTGATCGCGGCTGCCACGGCCGAGGCGGTCGTGGCACGCCTGAGCGGGGGTAACGTTCGACCGTACGACTACCTGGTCAAGGATGCCAAGGAAATGAAAGGCTTCTTCAACCTGTATCAAAAGGATGAAAAAGTCTGGATCGAAATCACGCCGGAACAACTCGATAAGCCGTTTTTCATGTCGGTGAACGTGACCAACGGCATCGGCGAGCGCCAACTGTATGGCAGCCAGATGGGCGAAAGCCACATGGCGGTGTTCAAGAAAATCGGCAATCAGATTCAATTGATCGCGAAGAATACGAAATTCACCGCCAAGCCGGGCACGCCGCAGGCGCTCGCCGTGGCGCAAGCGTTTTCCGACAGCTTGCTGGCCAGTGCACCGATCGCCAGCACGCCGCAGGCGGCCAGCAAAGCGATCCTGGTGGAAGCCAATGCGCTGCTGTTCGCCGACATCCCGGGCTATTCGACGCGGCTCGAAGCCGCCTATCACCTGCCCTACACGATCGATCCGCGCAACACCAACTTCGCCAAAGTGCGGGCCGACGAATCATTGTCCGGCTTCGAGGTGAACGCACATTTTTTTGTGCCGAGGATCCCTGCGCCGCCAGCCGCCGCGGCGCCCGGTGCCGCGGTGCCCAGCATGCCGACCACGACCCCGGATCCGCGCAATTTTTTCGTCGGCTTCTACTACAGCTTTGCCCCGCTGCCGGCCGAGCCGATGCATCCACGCCTGGCGGACGACCGGATCGGGCATTTCGTCACGACGCAATACGACTTTTCCGACGATCTGACACCGACCAATGCGACGCACTACGTGAATCGCTGGCGTCTGGAAAAGAAGGATCCGTCCGCCGCACTGTCCGAGCCGAAGCAGCCGATCGTCTACTGGCTGGACAAAAACATCCCGGAAAAATATCGCAAGTCGATTACCGAAGGCGTACTCGAATGGAATCGCGCGTTTGAGCGAATCGGATTCAAGAATGCGATCGTGGTGAAGCAGCAAGCCGCCACCGATGCATTCGACACGCTCGATGCGCGTCATGCGTCGATACGCTGGTTCGTCGGCGCCGACGTCGGCTTTGCGATCGGGCCGTCGCAGGTCGATCCGCGCAGCGGCGAAATCATGGATGCCGACATCGCCATCTCCGACGTATATGCACGCAGTGCGCGGCAAGTCGTGGCCGAGGACGTTGGCCATCCGACCGACGTCAGCCATGCGTATTGCAATTACGAGCAGCAAGCCTCGCACGAAATCGGGTTTGCACTCGGATTGCTGGAAGCGCGCGGCGAAGTCGAGATGGGTAGCCCGCAGGCCGAAGCGCTGGCGCAAGCCTACGTCAAGCAGGTCGTCATGCATGAGGTCGGGCATACACTCGGCTTGCGCCATAACTTCCGCTCGTCGACGGTATACAGCTTGCAGCAGATTCAGGACCCCGCCTTCACCAGGGAGCATGGGCTGACCGGCTCGGTGATGGATTACAACCCGCTCAACCTCGCGGCCAAAGGCGAGCCGCAGGGCGAGTATGTGATGTCGACGCTGGGGCCGTACGACTACTGGGCGATCGAATACGCCTACAAGCCGATCGAAGCGGCGAATGAAAAAGCGGAGCTGGACAAGATTGCGGCGCGTTCCAGCGAGCCGCAACTTGCGTACGGCACCGACGAAGACGCCGCCGGCAACGTGGCCGACCCCGAAGTCAACATGTTCGATCTGGGCGCCGATCCGCTTGCATACTTCAAAAAGCGCCTGGCGTTGTCGCGCGAGTTGTGGGCGCGCTTGCAGGCACGGCACTTGAAAGCGGGCGAGAACTATGA
>DHXL01000309.1:0-2086 GCA_002415335.1 Oxalobacteraceae bacterium UBA5157 | reverse complement strand
GATCACGCGGGAACCAGCCGCGCGACCTTCACGCCGGTCTCGCTGCAACACCAGCGCGACGCGCTGCGGATCATTACCGACAGCCTGTTCGCCGCCGACAGCTTCAAATTCTCGCCGGAATTGATCAGGCGCCTCGGGGTCGACCACTTCGATCCGAGCAGCACCCAGTCGGTGTCGGTCGCCACGCGCGTATTGGCGGTGCAGACCATGGCGCTCGATCAATTGATGACCGATGCCGTCGCGGCACGCCTGCTCGATGCACAGGAAAAGATTGCTCACGGCGAGAAGCTGCTGTCGCTGAGCGAGCTGTACGATACGCTGCAAAATGCGATCTGGAGCGAGCTCCGGAGCGGCAAGGACATATCCGCCATGCGCCGCAACCTGCAACGCGAACACTTGCGGCGGCTGGTCAACGCACTGCTGCGGCCGGGCGCGAGCGCGCTGGCTGATGCGCGCAGCCTGCAGCGCGAAAACGCCATCGCACTGGAGCGAAAAATCCGTGCCGCGATGGGCAAGCCGATGAGAAAGGAAGCCAAGGCACATCTGGCGGAGAGTCTGAATACCCTGAGCGAAGCATTGAAGGCGCCGCTGTTGCGCACCAGCGTGTAAGCGAGACGGCACGATCGATCGAGATTCCAGAGCTGCGTTCAGAGAGTTGAGAAGATGGGCTACGTCATTAATTTGTCTCCACATATCGATCAGGATCACGACGCGGCGACGCGGCGTGAGCGCAGCATCGCGCTATCGAACGGTGCGATCGAGTCCGTGCCGGAGATCGCGCCTGCGGCCGAAGCCGAGCCCGTGTCGATGCTGCGGCTGGTGGCCGCAGGCGACGATCCCCTCGCCTTCGCACGGCAAGCCTTCAATATGACGACAGCCGCCATTCCCGGCGGCCGCTGGGGCCGCGTCCTGGAGTGCGCCGACGAGCTGGAACTGCGCAGCGTACGTTACCTCGCGGCAATGACGCGCTTTCGTGTGATTCGATCCGTCACATTGTTTGTCAACCTGCTCGGCAACGGCTGGATTTATCCTCCGATCTTCCTGTGCATCGTGCTGTCGCGTCTGGCAAACGCGTGGACCATCATCGGCATCGGGTTCCTGGCGACTGCCACGGCGCACGCGCTGTATGCGGTGATCAAGCGATGGATCGCGCGACTGCGGCCATACGAAAAAGACCCGAGCCTGTGTCCGCTGGCGCGCGCGCTGGACCGTTACTCGTTCCCGAGCGGGCACTGCATGACCTTGACCGCGGTTCTGGTCCCGCTCGTGCGCAGCGTCCCGGATCTGTGGCCCGCCGCCATCGCGGCGCTGGGCATTCTCGCCTGGTGCCGGCTTGCCGCGGCCCACCATTACCCGAGCGATACCTTGGCCGGAATCGGCCTCGGCGCCGCCGTCGCCATGCCGTTCGCGGTCTGGCTGTTGCCGCTTTGACCGGCGCCGCGCGCCTTTCATCCTTCCCGTCGATTCCACGCCACCGGTCAGATCACATGCCAATCATCAGAATGTCACTCACGCTCGCAGTCATATTCTGTGGCTGCACAGAGTCCTATGCGTATGCGCAGCAAGCAATCGACATGAGCAGCCTGTCCGACAGCCAGGTCACGACGATCGATGTCAGCAAGCCGGACCGGGCCGGGAAAACCTTTGTCGCTGCGACCATCATGAACGCGCCGGTGCACAGGCTGTGTTCCATTATCTTGAACTATCCGGACTATCCGAACTTCATGCCGAATACGGATAAAACCAGGGTCGTTCAAGCAAGCGACGATTTTTCAGTGGTCGATATGACGCTCAAGCTTCCGCTAGGGAAGATAAAACGATACCGCCTGAAGCTGCAGCCGAAGATCAGCCCGCAATCCTGTCACCTTGCGTGGAAATTGATTCCGCGCGAAGACTTGAAGCCGGACGAAACGATCGCCGACACGTCCGGCTACTGGCAACTGACGCCGGATCCGTCCAATCCCAACAGGACGATCGTCGAATATTTCGTCTATGCCGACCCGGGCCCGGTTCCATTCGGGCTTGGCTGGATCGTCGATATCATGAGCCAGTACAGTCTTCCCAAGACGCTCGAAGCAGTCAGGCA
>DHXL01000068.1:5839-10671 GCA_002415335.1 Oxalobacteraceae bacterium UBA5157 | reverse complement strand
TTGCGCCAGCAAGTGCGGGTCGGCAAACAAACGCGTCGCTCGCATGTAGTCGTCAAAATTTGCATCACCATTCGCATCGGCAGGATCAACCGGCTCGGCCGCAATGCCGGCGTTCTGCGCCAAAGGCGTGAGTTGCGCCAGCGCTGCGACCACCGCTTGTTGCGCACGCCCGGCACGCACCGCCGCTTCCCGCGTCGCAGCGCCCTCGCGCTGCAGACGTTGCGTCGCGTTTTGCAGCGCACTCTCAGCGGTAAGCACGTCGCGTTTGCGCTCAGCCGCATTGCGTTCCGTTTCTTCCAGCCGGCGCGCATCGCGCATCACCGGATCGGCCGCCAATTCTTCCAGCGCGGCACGGTCGCGCAGCAAGCCGCTGTCGAGTTGCGCCACCATACTCTTGCGTTCGCTCTCGTCGCGCTGCGCCTCTTCCAGCGCAGCCTTGGCCTCGTTCAGATCGCGGCTCGCATAGTCGAAACCCGTTTGCGCGGTGCGTACCGCGCGCGCCTCGCGTCTGGCGCGGATGGCCGCATACACGCGGTAACGCCGGTTGAACTGTTCGATCGCCTTGCGCAGCGCGCTCAACTCGGTCAATTGCTGGCGATACTCTTCAAGCTGATTCATCGCGTCGGCCACGTCGCCCAGCAGGTCGGCGGATAACGGCGGCAAGGCTTCGGTCAGCGCATCGGACAGACTGTCTTCGTTGGGACGCTTGGATAACTGCGGCTGGCGCAACTGGATCAGCGTATCCATCAGCGCCGCGTAACGCACCTCGCCCAGATGAAACAGGCGCTCATCGACCGCGCGCCGATATGCAGCGGCAGTCTCGAAAATCCGGCCGCTGCCTTCAATTGCATCCTTCAACCTATCCTTGGTCAGCACTGCGCGCTGCGGACTGATTAGCCAGAAATCCCGGCCATGCCGCCGCTGCTCCACCAGGAAGAACCAGCTATCGACAGTGGCGCGCGCCGCCACCGCAGCCAGCCCGCAACCGAGCGTCAGGTACTCCGCCTGGCCGCTGTTATTGATGCGGCCGAACTCGATCCACGTATAACCGATGCGCCGCTCATGCTTGCCGAGCAGCAAATTCCACGCCATCTTCTTGCCGGCATCGCCATCCGGTTCGATGCGCGCGGATTTGAGCTGGGCGTCGAACAGGAAGGGCAAGGTCAGCGACAGCACCTTGGATTTGCCGGTGCCGTTATTGCCGCGCAACAGCAGGTGGCCGTCGCGGAACCAAAATTCTTCGCTGTCGTAATGGAACAGTTCGATCAGTCCGACGCGCAGCGGTTGCCAGCGGCGCTGGGCGGGCTCGGGCAGCGCGGGGAGTGCGGGTTGCGGCGTGGTGGGGATGAGGTCGGTCAAGGTTTCATTCATTGCGTCTATTTCTATAGCGACACGGTTTTGACCAGTTGAGCGCAAGCTTTCCCCGATTTTTGTCTAATCGGCTAGCCATCTTATTTCCCACCAGGATAATAACGTACAGATTAAGCCATTGTTTTTATTGAGTTTTTATTTATTTCCACCGTTATTATCAACATCATTGGAAAACAAATCAGGCAAGTCACTCCCGCCATCAGCCAGCGCCGGCTTGAAATAAACCATGTTCCGCTTGCCCCGTTCCGGGTCCGCGAACAACACGCCCTGCTCCACCCAACGCTTGAGCATCTTGGATGCTTTCAGTGTATCTACACCGGCAATCGCACACAAATCGCTATTGCCAATCGGACCATTGCGATCGATCCAATCGCTCACCTGCTCCCACATCGGCGGGCGCTCTTCATTCAATAAGGTAACAGTGACAGACGGTTGCGCCGTAGCCGTCGTTTCACGATACATCGGCGGGTAAAGATTGTTGGCCCGCATCTCGGCAAACATCATGCGCACTCCCTCGCCTGCATCGACATTCGGCGGCACCGGAAATTCACGCAAATTCCGTGCGATCAACGGATTGCGGGCAAACGACCCCGCCTGCGCAATCGTCCCCGGCTTGATATTGCCGGGAAACAGACCGGGGCTTTCCACCTCGATCCTGTTGTCAAAAACGCGAATCTGGACATCGCGATTCAAACGATAATCCCGATGCACCACCGCATTGGTGATTGCCTCCTTGATCACCCGTTCCGGGTAGCGGTGCGCGGTCTTGAAACCGGAAGCCGCCAGCACCAGCCCTTCTGCCAGCAATTCCATCACATACGCATGCGCTCGCTCAATCTGCACGATCAGCGGACCGGAAACGGTCTTGGGCGCGCGCATCAAATTGGGAACCGGACCGTGCTCGACTTGATGGCCGCGATAATGAAAAATACGGATATCCGACCGCGCGCCGACCCCGGCCAACAAACCGCCCGGCTCATCGGCGAACAGCAATACCGCTGCGCGCGTCGGCAACAATTTCGCTTGCAGCTCGCCCGCCGCCTTGTCGCCCGCGCTTGGCGAGGCCGATGCGAAACAGCCGATCTTCCAGCACGCCGGACATAAAGCCGCGTTGCATAGCAAAGCTGCGCCAGTATTCAGTATCCAGCAATTCGAGCGGCACCGCCATCGGCTCGCTTTCGGCGCTGATGACGCCGCGCCGATAGGACAAATCGGTGATCTCGGACGCAGTCATCTCACGGTTGCCGGCATCGAGCCGGGTCCAGGTGCCATCATCGCGGATCGAATGCACCTTCGGACTTTGCGGCACCTGCACCGCCACCACATGTCCGGCGCTGCCGTCGCGCAAGGTGCAAGCGATGCGCGTGAACCGGATGCCGTCCACGGCCGGCAGGATACTCGTCACCAGCTTGCGCCGCAGCTCATCCACCGCTTCCGCGTTTTCATAAATGCCGATCAAGCGGTCCGCGCCCTTGGCTTTATCGAAATCTTCCACGCCCAATACCAAGGTGCCGCCATCGGTATTGGCGAAAGCGCAAATCGCTTCGAGTGCCTTGGTCACCATCTTGCCGGCGACGCGCTTGGTTTCCAGGCGGCGGCTTTCACGCTGCGGCAATAGCTTTTCCAGGAAAGCGGTCGCTACCAGCCCTGTGATTTCACTTGCCATCGTTAGCTCCACGGTCCCTGCGGTATTTGAGGTCGTAATGGGACAGTTCGATTAGGCCGACGCGCAGCGGTTGCCAGCGGCGCTGGCTGGGCGCGGGGAGTGCGGGCTGCGGCGTGGTGGGGATGAGGTCGGTCAAGGGTGGGCTGACGGTTGGATTGAATTGGCTAGACTTGGATGGTAGGAGGGGCCGTGGGCCACGTCAAGGTGGGCTTTCAGCATTGTAGTCGGACAGTTCTGCGGGTTGGGCATTTCATTGGGCTGCGTGATATGGTGCAAAAATTCGAGGTTTTGGCGAACGTCAATTTGCATATGGCTTTTCGGGTGATTGCCTGGGCTGGAGATACGGCAAGCCTTCGGGATGTATGTCGTACCATGGACACGCTTTTGTGCCCACGCTGTGCCGCATCCCGCGTGGGCACAAAAGCGTGCCCACGCTACCGTTTACGAACCCCGCACAATAGCGAAATTAACCAACATACGCTACCCGATGTAAAGCGAGCCAGCTCCATCAGCGCCGCTGCAATCCCGCCAGCAGCCCGGCCAAGGCGCCGGCAAGGCGCTGCACCGTCTCCGGTTCCGGCATCGGCATCGGCAGCTTCAAATAAGACTTGCCGCTTTGCGCGTCGTATTCGACCCAAGGTGAGACAAGGTTAGATTGTTCACTGCCGTTACCCGCGTGCGCGCCGGCGATGGTCTCGGCCAGTTTCAAGCCGGCGTCGATCAGCGCGGCCCATGGATCGGCAGCAGGCATTGCGTTTGCTGCGGCGGCCTGTCGATCCGGCTGCGGCATCGCGGCTTGCGTCGGATCGTCGGCGCGCAACTCGGTCCGCGGTCCGCCCCGCGCGCTCTTCACTTCGGGTTCAGCGCCGCTGTCCGTCATCTCTGCCATCGGTTCTGCCTGATCCATCGCGCCGGTCACTTGATCGACGCTCTCCATGAATTTCGACAAGCGCGTGCCGTTCATGAAGACCGCCGTCTCGCCGCCGTCCAGCACACCTGCAAACAGCGATTTCTTGAACGCGAGCACCGACAGCATGCCTTCCTCGATCGTGCCTTTGGCGACGAAATTGACCACCTGCACGCTCTTGGTTTGTCCCAGCCGATGGACGCGGCCGATGCGCTGCTCCAACACCGCCGGGTTCCACGGCAGATCCATGTTGACGATGATCGCTGCGGCGTGCTGCAGGTTGAGGCCGACGCCGCCTGCATCGGTGGACAGAAAAATGCGGCAATCCGCATCGTCGCGAAAGCGGTCGACCAGGGCCTGCCGTTTTTCACTCGGCACGCCACCGTGGAACAACACATAGGCCAGGCCCCGTGCTTCGAGGCGGCGGATGATCAGCTCGTGGGTGCGCAGCCATTGGCTGAATATCACGACCTTGGCGTCGGGTTGTTCGAACCATTCGTCCAGCAGCGTCGCCAGCTCATCGGCTTTGGCGCCATGGTCGGTTTCATGGTCGAGCAAGTAGGTGCTGTTGCATGACATACGCATGTTTTGCAGCGCGCAGGTCATCCGACGTTGGTCGGAATCGGACAGGAATCCGGTCTTGCGCCAGCGCTGGACGATGCGTCGCACCGTCTCACCGTTCTCATCATGATGGACGATTTGCTGCGCGCTCATCGGCACGAACAAGGTATTGTCGACACGCGCCGGGAGTTGGGCCAGGACTTCCGCCTTGCGCCGGCGCAGCATGATCGGCGCCAGCGTCGCGCCGATGCGATCGAGGTCGCGGTAGCCGACCACACGGCCGGCTTCGTCGCGGATCTGATGCTCGTGCAGCAGGCGCCAGGTCGG
>DHXL01000068.1:0-5652 GCA_002415335.1 Oxalobacteraceae bacterium UBA5157 | reverse complement strand
TCGACGATCACCAGGTCGGGTGACCAGCCGGCGATCAGGTCAAGGTCGCGCGCCAGGGTTTCGTAGTTGGTGATCTTGCAGTAGCGCTCCTCCTGATACTGACGCTGGCGTACCGGTCGCTGTCCGTGAATAACCTGCGCGTCGCGCGTCGAGAAGCGCTTAATTTCACGCTGCCATTGATGCTTGAGCGAGGTCGGGCAAACGATCAGCACGCGCTGTACGCCGCAGTGGCGCGACAATAATTCCGCGGCGGCGATCGCTTGTATCGTTTTGCCCAGCCCCATTTCATCGCCGATCAGCGCACGTCCGGCGCGTGCCGCGAATAACGCGCCGGCGGCTTGATAGGGATACAGCGGTGTGTTGAGCAAGGCCGCCAACGCGGGGCTGCGTGCGCCTTCCGGAAAAGCGTGGTCCAAGGCCAGATGCCGCGCTTCGGTGTCGCGCAGGTCAGCCATAAAGGCCATTGCGTCCTGATAGCAGCGCACGTCGTGTCCGGTCTTTTGCGCTACGGTGACAAAGTCATCCAGCTTGGACAACTGCGCCTCGCGCAAGACGCCGCCGGCTCGCTGGTCGAACAGTTTCCCGGCACTTCGGACGAGTGCCGGCGGACAGTCCGCTCCCGCGCGAAAGCGCAGGCTGCGCACCTCGCCATAGTGCAAATAAATTTCGCCATAGGACGGATGAAAGCCCCCCTTCAACGCCGTCTTGCCGCCACGCCTTGCTTCGATGCGCGCCAAAGTGAATTCGATATGTTTGCAGGTACCCAGGCCGTTGGTCGCAAAATCGGGGCAGGAACAAAAGTTCACGCCGGTCATGACGCCCCGAATCGCGACCCGATAGCGACTGCCGCTGTCGGGATTGGTGACAAAAAAATCCGAAAAGACCTGTTCCTCGCCGATATTTTCCAGCACGAAGGATTGCTCGCGACCGAATTGGCGACGCAGGCGAATCTGCCATTCGACGGCGGACATGTCTTCGGGCGGACGTGAGCGTGAAAGCTTGGGTTCGGCGGGTGCTTTGTTTTTTGGTTTGCGGGTGGGGCGGGTTGCGGCGGTTTTTTTTGGCGGTGGCATGGGCTTGGGCTCGAGGCAGATTGATATGGCGAATTGGGAGTTAAATTATACGTACCGAGCACGGCGCCGAGCGCTGGGGCCCTATGGACGCAATGTTTGCAGGAAAGGCGTGGACTTCGTCGATAAACAACCCGAAAAAATCAAAAAAGACTGGGCTGCTCTTTCGTTTTCCCGCCGCCAGCCGTCTCCGAATCCTTCAACTCCGGTGCCCCCAACGCAAACCGGGCCAACGCCGGCAACGGTCGCACCACCGCGTCGCGCCATTCGATCAAACGCAACATGGCCAACCGCCGCAATGCATCGCGCGCCAATTCTTTCTCGGCGCCCGGTTCGCGCGCGGCCTTGCTCCAGTAGCGTCCGTATTCGGCCGTGCTCTGCATGATAAACACCGCGATTTCGGATTCGGCGATCGCGCGGACCGGATCGGTGCGGCGGGGGTCGGCCAATTCCTTGGCCAGGAATTCGGCCACCAGCAGCGTGATGTGCGAAGCGGTGCCGATCGCCGGCATCGCGGTATCAGTCAGGTCACCGCTCTCGTCCACCAGCGCCAGCCCTTCGGCGCGCTGCTCGGGTAGCAGCCCGCTGGCGTCGCACAGGCGTGTCGCCAGGGGACCGCGCTGATTCTGCAGATAAGCGCGCAACTCGGCGTCGAGGTCCTCGAAGTACACGACAGGATCATCGAGTAAACGGCGCGATAAATGATGCCGCATCGCGCTGCGCCGGCCTTCGTCGTTTTCCGGCGCGTACTCGTCAACCATCGCAGCCAGGCGCGCATCGAGATGTTCCGGCGCGCTGCCGGCGGGCCAGGTCGAGGGACCGCGCACCGCCGCCAGCAGGCTGGCAAGCATCCGTCGCTGCACGTCATACAATGCATCGCCGGCGCGCGACACAAACGCGTCTTCGTCGCCTGCGACACGATGCAGCACGCCGAGTTCAAGCAAATAGCGGCAGACGTTGACCAGGTCGCGCCGCTCGTGTTGCGCTTCCAGCATGAATGAAAAACCTCGCTCGGCCAGTTCCGGTTCGGCTGCCAGCGCCAGCAGACGTTCGCCCAAGGCACGCAAGGTGATTTGCGGTTCGGCGCGTTCCAGCACAGCGCAGGCGAGGCAGAACAACACATAGCGACACCGATCGAAATGCGGTGCACCGCGCGTGGCGTCGCGCAAATCGGCGGGACGTTTGTAGAGGCGCGCGCAATCGCGTTCAACATGCAAAATCCAGCCGGTGGCGTGCGCGAACCATTCGCGCAGGTCGTCGGCATGACGCCGCACGGCGGCAAAGTTGCCGTGTGCGGCGCTCATCAAGGGTTGCATCAACAACGCACGCAAGGCATCGCGGCGTTCCTGGTCGCGATGCTTCGCGAGTACGCTGTTGATCTCACGCACATCATCGCGCACCTCTGTCATTGCACCTCCGGTGCCGGCGTAATCGTGACCAAGTGATCACGTCCGGCAAACACGCCGAGTTCGGTTTCGATCGCGGCATGCGAATCGGCACTCAAGGGTTCGAGCCGGATGTGCAGCAAGCCATCGGCGGTTTGCCGCGTCACCGTTTGAGCAGGTGTCGTCTGTGCGGCCAATGCTTCACCCAGTAAAGCCAGGAACAAACGGAATGCGTGCACGTCGAGCCGTCCCAATTCGGACAGTCGGGTCGCATTGCCAGTGGCGAGCATCAGGCGTGCCGCCTCGACCTGTGCCCGTTCTTCGGCAATCTGGCTCGCCAGCATGGCGCGCGCGGCAGCGCGGTCCTTCACGTGCGGCGCAGGACCGCGCGGTGCGATCTCGCCGCGTTCGCGCAGACGCGGATGGACCACCACGACCGGCGCATCGGCCCATGGCGTCGACGCGGGCACATCTTCGGCGGGAACCTGCAGACTCAAATGCCGCGCTGGATTCAATGCAAACGCGACGCGCCACAGTCGATGCGCATCGGCGTCGCTTTCGGTATCGGCGAACCAACGCGCCAGCACCCTGAAATCGGCGGAACGATCGCTGCGTCCGCTACGCCGCTCGTTCAGTGCAGCCACCGCCGCCAGCAATTGTGGAATCGCCGCACGCGCCTTTGCACGCAGCAGTTCGGATTGGGCCTGGAGATGGTCTTCGCTGACGAACCAGCGGCGCAGGCCGCGCCAGCGCTCGCGCCAACTGTGCAGACGCTGTTGCAGCGCATCGGTTTGCTCGTAAATATCACCCGGCGCGGCGTCGCGCGATTCGCGATTGGCGGCTTGCCACAACAGCGGTTCGATACGCGGCGCCAGTGCGGTGATGCGTTGCGCGATCGCGCCGGAACGCGCGACCAGATCGCCGATGAAGCGTTCCAGATAATCGATCAGCCGCTGCTTGTAAGCCAGTACTGCCTTGATATCGGCTTGCTGCAACTCTATCGTGCGCGCAACACCGGCCATGAAAGCTTGCGCGTTGTCGGCTAGCCCCTCGAATACACGCACCAGGTCGCGCAAGACTTCATGCACTTTCACGGCGTCCGGAACCGGTTCCTCCGCCAATGCCAGCAAGGCTTCGAGGCGGTTGAAAATATCTTCGAGCGCGATGGTCTGCAATTCGCCGCGCCGTTTCAATGCCTGCGCAAAAACCGCCAAGGCCGCTTCGACCGCCTCCCCGCCTATCGACAATCGATACAGGAAACGCGCACGATAGAAGTCTTCGATACTGGAGACGCGCGCGGTGTCCGGCTGCGATTCCAGGTTGCCCCATTCCGCCAGTTGCGATAGCGCCAATTGGATTTCTTCGAGCGGTGGCGCCGCACCTTGCCAGTCCGCTTCGATTTGCACTTCGTCGGGGCGCAAATGCAGGCGGAACTGGCGCTTGGCCGCCGCGAACGTTTCCATGATCACGCGGTAAAACTGCGCCTTGTCCGCGCTGACGTGCCGAAACAGATCGCGCGCGTTAAGCGACGACTCGATCATGTCGGAAAGGAAGGGTGAATGACAGGGATCAAATCAAGAATTCCTTGCAGTCTCGGCCACGCGGGTTTTTAATGCTTGTGTCCGCAATGACCGCCGCCATCCACCGCGGCTATCGTGTCGCGCCCGCTGTCGCGCGTGAAACCGGCCGCTTCCAGTCGTTGCAGGTAGTCTTCCCATAATTGCGCCTGATTCGCGCCCAGCCAGTACAAGTAATCCCACGCGTAAATGCCAGTGTTGTGCGTATCGGAAAAATGCGGCTGGACCGCGTAATTGCCGACCGGTTCCAGCGCGGTCAGTTCGACGTTGCGCTTGCCGGTCTGTAGCGTCTCCTGACCCGGACCGTGGCCACGCACTTCGGCTGACGGCGAATAAACGCGCAGCAATTCGAACGGCAGCGAGAAGGCGGCGCCGTCGTCGAACGCGATTTCCACCACGTGCGATTGCTTGCGCACCGTCAGTGCGGTCGGTGCCGGTGCCGCAGGGGTTTGCTTGGATCCAGTCATGTTCGTTTGTCCCGGTAAGGTTCGCTGATTGTGAGGCGCTGATTGTGAGGAATTATTATGCGACATGCTCGGCATGGCGAACAAGTGATGCCTGCAGCAGCGGCAACAGCGCGCCGCGCGCCGCCAGGCTGGCCGTGGTTGGGATGCGCCGGGCCTCGCTCCACACCGGCCCCGGAAATTGCGCGTCATCGGCATAGCGCGGTATCACATGCCAGTGCAGGTGCGGCGTCATGTTGCCGAGGCAGGCGAGATTGATCTTGTCGGGTTGCATCACTTCACGCAACGCCGTCTCGACGCACCACACCACCGCCATGAAGTGCGCGCGTTCCATCGCCGCCAAGTCGGTCATTTCCTTGACGTGCCGGTTCCAGATCACCCGGCAAAATCCTGGATAGTTCACGTCGTCGACCAGCACCACACGCAACTTCTCATCGCGATAGGCGACCGTGCCGCCCGGATGATTACACAATTCACATGTTGGATCGGGCGACATCATGTCCCTTTATACCAGCACGCGTTCGATGCCGCCATTGTTCGCCTTCGCGACATAGTCCGGCATCCAGTTCTCGCCGAGCAAATACTTCGCCATCTCGATTACGATGTAATCGGCCGTCGTGTCGGAATCGTCGTCGTAGCGGGTCAAGCCTTGCAGGCAGGATGGGCACGACGTCAGTATCTTGATGTCGCCGGTAAAGCCATCCGCACGCAACTTGTCCGCGCCCTTGATCATTTCTTCTTCCTTGCGGAAACGCACCTGGGTCGAGACATCCGGACGCGTCACCGCCAGCGTGCCGGATTCACCGCAGCAGCGCTCGTTCTTTTCGATCTTCACGTTATCGACCGTGCTGATCAACGCATTGACTGTCTTGACCGAATCCTGCATCTTCATCGGATTGTGGCAAGGCTCGTGATACATGTAGCGCGTGCCGTTGACGCCTTCCAGCTTCACGCCCTTTTCCATCAGGTAATCATGGATGTCGATGATGCGGCTGCCCGGGAATATCTTGTCGAATTCATAGCTTTCGAGCTGGTCGTAACAGGTGCCGCACGACACCACGACGGTCTTGATGTCGAGGTAGTTCAGCGTATTGGCCATGCGATGAAATAGCACGCGGTTATCGGTCATCATCTTTTCGGCCTTGTCGAACTGGCC
>DHXL01000043.1:2275-7020 GCA_002415335.1 Oxalobacteraceae bacterium UBA5157 | reverse complement strand
GCGGTGGACGTCGCGCCGGCATTCGAGCAGGAGATGAACGGATTGGCCGCGGCCGGCAGCAAGCTTAATTCGCCGCCGCTGTCCAAACTGCTGCATGAGCTCAACGGTATCGCGCGCCATGCGGCACGCGCCAACCCGGGCGATGCGGTCGGGCTGGAGATGGCGACCAGCATGCTGTTCGTCGAAAATGCGCTGAGCCATATCGGTCACCTGTCGGACAATTTCGCCGAACGTGCGGATGCCATGACCGCACGCCTGCTGTCGATCGTGTCCGGCCAGAAGCCGGGCGAATCGGCGCAGTGGCTGGACGACATGTCGCGTGAAGCGCAGCAGCGCCAGACCATGATGGCGCTGGCCGCCGAAATGCAAACCAGCTTGCGCCAGGTCGAAAAGATGCTGGACGAATATTTCAACGACCCGGCGCAGCGTGCCGCGCTGACGCAAATCGACAAGATACTGCACCAGATTGGTGGCGCACTGGCGATCCTCGATCAAGACGACGCGATGCGCGCGGTAGCCCATACGCAGGCCGCGGTGCGCCGCTTTGCCGAAGTGGAGGCGGTGCCCGACGTACAGCAGTTCCAGCAAGTCGCGCGCAACGTCGGCGCATTAAGCTTTTTCATTGAAACGCTGCAGCTGCATTCGGAGGGCGTCAAGAAACGCTTCTCGTTTGACGAGCAGCTGGGCGTTTTTCACGCCAACCTGCTGGAAAAGAACAGCGCGCCGCAAGTCACGGTTGAGATCGAGGACGGGCCGGCGGATGCGCCGGCGGTGGATAGCGCCGTCGTCATCGGACCCGACGCGCCAATCTTGCCCACGGTGGAAGATGACCTGCTTTACCATCAGAAACAATCGGCTGAACTTGCGAGGTCACTCACTGCGGAGCCGGGTAATCCGGCCCTGCAAGAGCAGCTCAAGGAATCGCTGGAGCAGGTACGCCTGGATGCCACGCTGGTAGACAATCCGGAAGCGAATGATCGCGCGCAAGCGGCCATCGATATCCTCGATCGTCCGGGTTTCGTCGCCTCACAGGGCGGACTGGCCGAGATCGTCACCGCGACCGCGCGGATCCCCGCGCCGCTGATCGTCGCGCCGGCGGCACCCCAGACCGACGAAGCGATCGATGCCGAATTGCTGGAGATTTTCTTGTCCGAGGCGGAAGAAGTGCTGGCCTGCGTGCAAGAAACGGCGCCGGCGTCGCGCAATGAACCGTACAACCAGGATCACCTGACGACGTTGCGCCGCTCTTTCCATACCCTCAAGGGCAGCGGGCGCATGGTCGGCCTGGTCGCGTTCGGCGAGGCGGCCTGGAGCATCGAGCAAGTGATCAATCTCAGGCTGTCCGAAACGCGCGCCGGCGATGCCGATCTGTACGCATTGCTGGACAAGGCGGCGGAAGTCCTGGGCGCCTGGGTCGCGGATCTGCAGGCCAATGGCACATCGGATCGCACACCGACTGCGTTGGCGGCCGCGGCCGAGCGCGTGAAGCTGGGCGGCGCCTTCCTGTACGAGGATGCGCGGCCAGCGCCTGTCGCTGCAGCGCTGCCATCCGCCGCGGTGCCGGACCACGTAGCGCCGGAAACGCAGGCAGCGGAAGCGGCACCGGAGCAGTCCGGCGTGCCGCAGGCGACTGCACGGCCGTCCGCGGATTTCGATGAGATGGCCGCCTTGGACCTGCTGCTCGAACCCGCGTCGCAGGCGGACGCGGACGTTCCGCCGATGCTGCTGGAGGCCGAGGAAGTGCAGTTGTCCGATGCCGATTTCGCGGCGTTGCAACATGGCGAAGCGCTCAGCCAATCCGCCGACGCGAGCGCAGAATTCTCCGCGACTGTTGCAGAGACCAGCGTCACGCCGCCGCTCGACATTGACGCGACAGCGGCGCTCGACGTGGCGCTCGCGGAGGTAATCGACTTCCCCGGCCTGCAGTCGCAACAGGATGACAACGTCAAGCGCATCGGTGAACTGGAAATCAGTCTGCCGTTGCATAATATCTACCTTGCGGAGACCGACGAACTGGTGCGCCTGCTGTCGCAGGACGTCGCCGAGTGGCGCCATGAGCCGGATCGCCACGTCAACATTCATGCGGTGCACGCCGCGCATTCGCTGGCCGGAAGTTCGGCCACGGTAGGCTTCAAGCCGCTGCAGGAAGTCGCGCACGCACTGGAGTCCATGCTGCAATATCTGGCGCGCAAGCCGAGCCGTCTCTCCGGCGAAGAATACGACACGCTCGAGCATGCGATCGAACGGATCCGTTTCATGCTGCAAATGTTCGCGCTGGGCGAAATGCCGGACCATGAGCCGCAGCAAGTGCAGATCCTTGAGCGCATGCAGCAAGGGATCGACGCACGCCTGAAACTGGCGCCCGCGTTTTCCGCCCATCCGCCGCGCACCGAACCTGTTGCGCCGAGCGCCAGCGACGCCGCGCCTGCCCGTGAGGCCGAGCCGTCCTCGCGCATCGAGGTGACGCACGTCCCGGTGATGCACGCGCCGGTGCCGCCGGGTGCGCCCAACGCGGGTGCGCCGGTTTCGAACCAGGGCGCGTTGCCCGAACGCGTTGCCGACACGCCGTTCCAGGAGCCCGTGTTCGCGGCCGAGGACGATGCGCATGCGGACCCGGCACTGACTCTGAAGGACGAGCTGGATGCCGACCTGCTGCCGGTATTCATCGAAGAAGGCCGCGACATGTTGCCGCAGATGGGGCAGGCGCTGCGCGGCTGGCAGCAAAAGCCGGCTGACGCCGCGTTGCCGCAGTCGGTATTGCGCCTGTTGCACACGATCAAGGGCAGCGCGCGGATGGCTGGCGCGATGAGTCTCGGCCAGCACATGCACGAGATGGAAACCCGTGTCGAGCAAGTGATGCGCATGGGCTCTCCAACGGCGCAGGCGCTCGAAGATTTGCTGGTGCGGCACGATCACGGTCTGCAACTGTTTGAAGAATTACTGAATCCGCAGCACGACAACGCAACGCCGGCCGCCAGGTTCATTCCGGAAGCGCCGACAGCGGCCGCGGCGCCGCCTGCGATCCCGGAGCCGGCCAACGCCGCGGGCGGGCAAGGCATGGTCGAACTGCGTGCGCTGATGCCCGCGCGCAGCGGCAATTTTGCCGCCCCGGCCCCCGTCAAAGAGACGGCGCCGGCAGCGCCGGTGCCGCTGGTGCGCGTGCGTGCCGATATTCTTGATCGCTTGGTCAATCAGGCCGGTGAAGTGTCGATTTCGCGTTCGAGGCTCGAAACCGACGTCGGCACAATCCGCACTTCCCTCGGCGAGCTGACCGAAAACGTCATGCGCTTGCGGGACCAATTGCGCGAAATCGAAATCCAGGCCGAAACGCAAATCACGTCGCGCATGGCGCATTCGGCCGATCGCGAATTCGATCCGCTCGAGTTCGACCGCTTCACGCGCCTGCAAGAGCTGACCCGCATGATGGCCGAAAGCGTCAACGACGTCGGATCGGTGCAGCAGAACCTGGCCAAGACGGTCGACAGCGCGACCACCGATTTGGTGACGCAGGCGCGCCTGACGCGCGACTTGCAACAGGATTTGATGCGGGTGCGCATGGTGCAGTTTGCCAGCATCTCCGAGCGCCTGTTCCGCGTCACGCGCCAGGCATCGAAGGAAGTCGACAAGCGTGTCAACCTGGACATACGCGGCAGCGCGGTCGAGATCGATCGCGGCGTGCTGGAAAAAATGGCGGGCCCGTTCGAGCATCTGCTGCGCAATGCGATCGTGCACGGCATCGAACCGCGCGAATTGCGCCAAGCCAGCGGCAAGCCCGATATCGGCGAATTGCTGGTCGAGATACGCCAGGAAGGCAACGAAGTCGTGATCCAGTTCTCGGATGACGGACAAGGGTTGAACCTGGCCGGCATCCGCAGCAAGGCCAAGTCGACCGGTCTGCTGACCGATGACCGCGTCCTGTCCGATGCCGAGGTGACCGATCTGATTTTCCACCCCGGCTTCTCGACCGCGGAAGAAGTCACCGAGCTGGCCGGACGCGGCGTCGGCATGGACGTGGTCCGATCCGAAGCCGCGGCGCTCGGTGGCCGCGTCGAAATCCTGTCGGAAGCCGGCAAAGGTGCGCACTTCACGATCCATCTGCCGTTGACGCTGGCGGTGACGCAAGTCGTGATCCTGACGACCGGTGGCAAGACTTATGCGGTACCGTCGGTGCTGGTGGAACAGGTGCAGCAGCTCAAGACCAATCCGCTCGCG
Source organism: Oxalobacteraceae bacterium UBA5157 (assembly GCA_002415335.1). GTDB lineage: Bacteria > Pseudomonadota > Gammaproteobacteria > Burkholderiales > Burkholderiaceae_D > UBA5157. The sequence goes on along the minus strand of DHXL01000043.1, from coordinate 2,808 downwards.
GCTGCCTACAATGAAGGTGCGGTACTGTGGCATGGCAATCGCGTGCCGATGTATTACCTGTCGACCTTGCTCGGTGACCGTGAGGCGACGGCGGTGTCGCAGCAATATTCGCCGATCATCATCTTGAAGAGCGGTAATGAGCGGGTCGCGGTACACGTCGATGAAATTCTCGGCAACCGCGAGGTGGTCGTGAAGAACATCGGGCCGCAACTGGCGCGCATGATCGGCATCGCCGGCGCCACTGTGCTCGGTTCCGGCGAAATCGTGTTGATCCTGAATCCGGTTCCGCTGGCGCAACGGGCAGCGCACGAGAACATGCGCGCACCGCGCCTGACGCCGCACGATGCGCCGCATGGCATGGGCGCCGTGGCCGAGATGCGGCAGGAATTGACGGCGGAGGGTGCTCCGGTGCAGGGCCTGCGGACCCAGCACATCGTCATGGTGGTCGATGATTCGCTCACCGTGCGCCGGGTGACGCAACGCTTGCTGTCGCGTGAAGGCTATCAGGTCGTGCTGGCCAAGGATGGCGTCGA
>DHXL01000043.1:1683-1938 GCA_002415335.1 Oxalobacteraceae bacterium UBA5157 | reverse complement strand
CTGACCCGCAACGTGCGCGGCGATGAGCGGACCCGGCACATTCCGATCATCATGATTACGTCGCGCACCGCGACCAAGCATCGCAACTACGCGATGGAACTGGGGGTCAACGAGTACCTCGGCAAGCCGTACCAGGAAGATGCTCTGCTGAAGTCAATCGCCGGCTTTATTAACAATGAAACGCCGGTAGCTTGACGGACAGCTTGCCGTAAGAAGAAACCCCGACAAACAAGGCGCGAGATGCCGAAGCAGCGC
>DHXL01000043.1:0-1487 GCA_002415335.1 Oxalobacteraceae bacterium UBA5157 | reverse complement strand
GCAGCGCATAATGCAGCGCGTTCAGCAGCTCGCACGCAGCTGCTGAACGGCTCATGGAAACAATCGACTGCCTCGTAATCGGAGCCGGCGTAATCGGCCTTGCGGTGGCCCGCACCATTGCGCAAACCGGCCGCGAAGTTTTCATCGTCGAACAGGAACCGGGCATCGGCACAGGCATAAGCTCGCGCAACAGTGAAGTGATTCACGCGGGGCTTTATTATTCGCCTGGTTCGCTCAAGGCGCAGCTGTGCGTGCGCGGCAACCGGCTGCTATACGAATATGCCGCGGCCCGTGGGGTACCGCATCGCCGCTGCGGAAAGCTGGTGGTGGCGACCGGCGAGAGCCAAAGCGCCGAGCTCCGGCGCATTCACGCCAATGCCGTCGCGTGCGGCGTTGCCGATCTGTCCTTCCTCGACCAAGATCAGACACGTGAACTCGAACCGGCGCTGCGCTGCGCCGGCGCCTTATACAGCCCCTCATCCGGCATCCTCGACAGTCATGCATTTATGCTTTCGCTCCAAGGCGATGCCGAACAGGCAAACGCGACATTCGCATTCAGGAGTGCAGTGGTAGCCGGTCGTACGACCTCGGACGGAATCGAACTGACCGTGGAGGGCGACGCGCCTATGCAACTGAAGGCGCGGCTCGTGGTGAACTGCGCCGGCTTGTTTGCGCCGCAGGTGGCGCGTTCGATCAGCGGTTTGCCAGCCGCCTCCATCCCGCAGGAAATCTACGCCAAGGGCAACTATTTTTCCTTAACGGGCGCCTGCCCATTCCGGCATCTGGTCTACCCGATACCGGAACCGGGCGGTCTCGGTGTGCACCTCACGCTTGACCTCGGAGGGCAAGCGAAATTCGGCCCCGACGTCGAGTGGGTTGACCGCATCGATTTTCGGGTAGATAACAATCGCGTCGACAGCTTTTTTGCCGAGATCAGAAAATATTGGCCCGGCCTGCCCAGCGGCGCGCTGCAACCGGCCTACGCGGGGGTCCGCCCCAAGCTGCGCGTCAATGGCGGCCCGCACAGCGACTTCCTGATCTCGGCGCCATCGGATCACGGCGTGCCCAGCCTGTACAACCTGTTCGGCATAGAGTCACCCGGACTGACTTCAGCATTGGCGATCGGCGACTTGATCGCGCAACAAATTCGGCAACAGCAGGAGAAGTAGGTTACATTCCAAGTATTCCAATAACTTCCAATAATAGGAGAAGACAATGAGATTCGGATTTTTGCGTGGCTTGCTGGTACTCGCCGGCGTAATGGTGCTGACGGCCGCACCCGTTCAGGCACAGCAGCAGTACATCAACGTTCTGACCGGTGGCACCAGCGGAGTGTATTACCCGCTGGGTGTGGCGTTGTCACAGATTTACGGCAAGGCGATTCCAGCCGCCAAGGCGACGGTGCAGGCGACCAAGGCTTCGGCTGAAAATCTGAACCTGTTGCAGGCGGGTCGCGGCGAAGTCGGTTTCACGCTGGGCGATGCCCT
>DHXL01000192.1 GCA_002415335.1 Oxalobacteraceae bacterium UBA5157 | reverse complement strand
CTCGTGCGCAGCCTGAACTGAACAGAGTCAGGTAGTCAGAACACACCATGAAGCGCACGGTCTGGGCTGATATCGTTCGCTATAAAAATAGTAGCTGACTACGACCGTGTCATATGGGCAAGAGGCTGAAATGGCTCGATTAACGGCTGTGCTTCTGTGGTTGCGTGAGGCCGGTCAGGTGGCTACGGAGTCAACCGCTATTTCAGAATCCCGTCGAGCAACAAGAAGCCCGGCAACCAACCAGTGAACAGTCCCGCGGCCACGGTAACGACGCCCGTGAGCTTTGCAATTGGTTTCTGCATCGCGAGCAGCAAAAAAAACAGGAACCACAGGAAGGACCATGCCGTCCAACTCAGTCCAAACCAGATGCCCCACGATGAGGTCGCACTCTGCAGGGTTTGGATAGCCACTGGAATTGCTGTGATAGAGACAAACAGGCTGAACCAACCCAATCCACGACCGTCTGCACCGTTGAACCTGTTTATGGCAACCCAGAAGTAGGTGAACGAAAACAACAAGGTGAGCGCTGCCCCCTTGATTGAGTTGGCATCGGCGTTCGCGCCGAACGCAAGCTGCATCGCAATCAGAAAAGTGATGATGCCTGAGAAGATGTTGATGACCCAAATTTCCTTATCGCCGATCCGGCCGAGCAGCCATATCCCGTTCAAGAACAGCACGGCACCGACGTAGAGAAGTGATAGTCCTAGTAGCATGAGATGTCTCCTTGAATTATTGAATCTGATTCCGTAGTCGTCGCCTGAGGATGTTGCGCGGCCACATTATGTTGAGGCCAGAGGGGTCGATTGACCCCTCTGGTGTTTTCTCGCAGTCCACGTAGGGGGCAAGCTCCGCTTAGTGACTGATCATCCACGGCCGCTTGGTCGGGAAACTTTTGTTCCCGTTTGGAGCGGTTGCCGTCATTTTCGACTTCGACGTTGAGCAGCAACCGCAACCAGACGGGTGTTTGAGTCGCGTGTAGTCCTTGTCTCTGGAGCTTGTCGGCTCATGCGAGGCGCGCTCGTTGGTGCTCATCGCATGGCGTCGTTCGGCAGACATGTTTGCCAGCCGCGGGGCAGTTAACCAAGCACGCCCCGACGGCGATGCGCACTCCGGACAGGCGACTGGCTCGGCGCGGCAGGCAATGCTGCGTAATGCTTCGAAAGGCCCGCACTGCTTGCAGGCGTAGTCGTACGTGGGCATGGTCAGTCCAGGTCGCGTGACATGGGCATATCCACACCCTTGAAGTTCTGCACCACGGGGCCGGCCGCACTCGGATTGACGTCGAAGTCGAAGATCTGCGTCGGTATCCATAGTGTTGCGCACGAGTTCGGAATATCGACCACGCCGCTGATATGCCCTTCGCACGGCGCGGTGCCGAGAATCGAATACGCCTGTGCCCTGCTGTAGCCGAACTTGGTCAGGTAGTTGATCGCGTTCAGGCAGGCTTGGCGATAGGCTACGTTTACGTCAAGGTAGTGCTGCTTGCCCTTTTCGTCGACGGAGATACCCTCGAAGATGAGGTAGTCGTTGTAGTTCGGCGTGATTGGGCTGGGCTTGAAGATGGGGTTCTTGATGCCGTAAGTGGCAATGCCGCCTTTGATCACCGATACCCGCATGTGCACCCAGCCGGCCATCTCGATAGCGCCGCAGAAGGTGATCTCGCCGTCACCTTGGCTAAAGTGCAGGTCACCCACCGACAAACCGGCGCCTTTGACATAGACCGGGAAGAATATCTTTGAGCCGCGTGACAAATCCTTGATGTCGCAATTGCCGCCATGCTCGCGCGGCGGGACTGTGCGGGCGCCCTCGGCTGCTGCCTTGGCTTTGCTTGCGCCGGTCATTTTTCCCATGTGTGCAGTCTCGGCGCACGGTGGGCATCCCAAAGCGGGCACGCGGTTGGGATCGGTGGCAATCAGCGCACCTTCTCGCTCGTTCCAATTCGCTAGCAGCTTGGGGTCGGGCAGGCAGCCGATCAGACCCGGGTGAATCAAACCTGCATATTGCACGCCGGGCACGTGGCGCGAAGTGGTGAACATGCCCTTGATGTCCCAGATTGACTTCTGCGCCTGTGAAAAATGCTCGTCCAAAAATCCGCCGCCATTCTTTTTCGAGAAGAAGCCGTTGAAACCCCACATCGAGTCTTGTTTTGCACCCACGTCAAGCAGTTCGACGACCAATAGATCGCCAGGCTCGGCACCGTGAACACCAACTGGCCCGGTGAGGAAGTGGACGATCGTCAAATCGATGTCGCGCACGTCGTCGGCACTGTTGTTGTTCTTGATGAATCCGCCGGTCCAGTCGTAGGTCTCGAGGATAAAGTCGTCACCCGGTTTGACCCATGTGGCCATCGGGATGTCCGGGTGCCAGCGGTTGTGAATATTCTCATTCTCATACGGAGACTGATTCAGATCTACTTTGATTAGAGTTTCGGCCATGATCTACCTCTTACGGTTAAGTGAATGAAATTTGGAGCTCCCCACTCACTGCAAACACGAGCATGTCGCATCGCACTGAGTTCTCCTTTGCACCTCTTGATGAGTAGTGGTGTAGGGCGCTCCGGGACTGATCATGGAGGCGTGAGGGCTTTGCCTCAATGCGTCAATCAACGTATCTGTGAGCCCATTTAGCAACCTCATTCAAGGGAAACTCCGCCTTGTTAAATCTTGCCAACTCGGGTATGGGGTAAATCGGTCGAGACGTGACGCCTAGGGAATACCCTGAGTTGGCCAGAGGTGCTCTGGCGTAAGGTGCGCGACAAGATTCGTTCGAATTTCTTAACCACCACATGATCCCGCAAAAAATCTTCCACATCCGACGCGAATACAACGGCTGGGTCGCCAACGAGTCGATGGAAGACTACGCGTTGCGCTATACACCGCGCGGCTTTCGCAAGTGGTCCGAATGGCGCGTAGGCAATACAGCCTTCGGTGCTGCGTCATTCCTGGCGCTCGAGGCGATCGGTGGCGCGATCGCACTGAACTACGGTTTCTCGAATGCTGTGTGGGCTATTCTGGCGGTCGCGGTGATCACGTTTTTGACCGGCTTGCCGATCAGTTACTACGCAGCACGGTACGGGGTGGACATGGATCTCTTGACACGCGGCGCGGGCTTCGGCTATTTGGGATCGACGATCAGCTCGTTGATTTACGCCAGTTTCACGATCATCTTTTTTGCGCTTGAGGCGGCGATTTTGGCGGTCGCTCTGCAGATGTGGATTCCGCTTCCTCTCTCAGTCTGGTATGTCATAAGCTCCTTGATCATCGTGCCGCTCGTCGCACGCGGCATCACCGTGATTTCTCGATTGCAGTTGTGGACACAACCGCTGTGGGTCTTGCTACTTCTGACGCCCTACGTGGTAATTTTCTGGGAAAAACCACAAGCTTATTACGAGTTCACCCGCTTCGCTGGCGCCATCTCAAAAAGCAGCGAATTCGATCCGATCATGTTCGGGGCGGCGGCGACAGTGGCATTTTCGCTCGTGGTGCAAATCGGCGAGCAGGTGGATTTTTTGAGGTTCCTTCCTGAGCGTACCGACGCCAATCGCCGACGTTGGTGGGCAGCGGTGGTACTTGCGGGGCCGGGATGGATCCTGCCGGGGGCGCTCAAAATGCTCGGCGGCGCCTTTTTGGCCTTTTTGCTCCTGCAGCAGGGGGTGCCCGCAGCCAATGCGATGGAGCCGACCCGGATGTACCTGGCCGGCTTTGCCCATGTCTTCAGCGATCCTTCGTGGGTACTTGCAGCCACGCTGGTGTTTGTGGTCGTCTCGCAGGTAAAGATCAATCTGATAAACGCCTATGCGGGATCGCTAGCGTGGTCAAATTTCTTCGCGCGCGTGACGCACAGTCATCCCGGCCGGGTCGTTTGGTTGGTCTTCAACTCCTTGATCGCGGTGCTTCTGATGACCTTGGGTGTGTTTGAGGCGCTGGAGAACGTGCTCGGCCTTTACAGCAATGTCGCCGTCGCGTGGGTGGGTGCGCTGGTGGCCGACCTCGTGATCAACAAGCCCTTGGGCCTGAGTCCGAAAGGCATCGAGTTCAAGCGCGCCCACCTGTACGACATCAACCCCGTCGGGCTGGGCACGATGCTGCTGGCCGCTTCGGTGGGGATCGCTGCCTATGCCGGTCTGCTGGGGCGGGGTGTCGAGGCTTTCTCGCCATTCATCGCGCTCGGGACGGCGTTCGTGCTGTCACCTTTGCTGGCATGGCTGACGCGCGGACGCTACTATGTGGCGCGCCAGCCGACCGCTGTCGGCTCGCCCGGCCAGATGGTCAGGTGCAGCGTCTGCGAGAACCGCTTCGAATCAGAAGACATGGCTCATTGTCCAGCCTATGGCGCAGCCATTTGCTCATTGTGCTGCACGCTCGAGTCGCGTTGCCACGATCTGTGCAAGACACAGTCGCGCACCGCCGAGCAGGCCCAGCAGTTGCTGACGGCGCTGCTGCCGAACGCGTTTTCACACCTGATCAACCGCCGGGTCGGTAACTACATGGCGGTGCTGTTGTCACTGTGCGCGGTGGGCACCGCTGTGCTTGGCTTGGTGTACACACAAGAGGTCGCCGCGGCCATGTCGATCGAGAGTCGCAGCCTGCTTGACACGGCCTTCATCAAGATATCGGCGGTGCTGCTGATCGTCGTCGCCGTTTCGAGCTGGTGGGTGGTGCTAGGCAGTGAAGGGCGACACTTGGCTCAGGACGACCTGAATCGTCAGAACGAGCTGCTAACGCGCGAAATCGAGGCCCACCAGCGTACCGACGCGGCGCTACAGAGAGCGAAGGAAGTTGCTGAATCTGCGAACCAGGCGAAGACGCGCTATGTCGCAGGCATTTCACACGAATTGCGCTCGCCATTGAACAGCATTTTGGGGTACTCGCAGATTCTGCTTAAGAACGACCATCTCGACTCTGATCCGCGGGCGGCAATACAAACCATCCAGCGCAGCGGTGAACATTTGCTGGGGCTGGTGGACGAGTTGCTGGATTTGGCCCGCATTGAGGCTGACCGGATGCGGCTCGAACCCACACCGATTTCGCTAAGTGTTTTTCTTGATGAGCTGTTGCAAATGGTGCGCCCACAGGCCGAGGCGAAAGGTCTCATGTTGCTCCATACGCGCAGCGGGAAAATGCCGGCATGCGTGCTGGCTGACGGCAAGCGCCTGCGTCAGGTTCTCATCAATCTGCTGACCAATGCCCTGCGCTTCACTGATGCCGGTTCGGTTACCCTGCATGTGGATTGCGGCCAGGCGTCGGTGCGGTTTGATGTCGTGGACACCGGCATCGGCATCGGGACTGAGGATATACAGCGGATTTTTCAGCCCTTCGAACGAGGTGCCGCAGGTCGGCTGCGCGGTGAACCCGGTGCGGGCCTGGGCCTCACAATCACTGAGAAGCTGTGCTCGCTGATGGGCGGCAGTTTGGATCTTGGGAGCACACTCGGTCAAGGCAGCACTTTCGCTGTTCGCTTGCCTCTGACAGAGATCGACGCGCACGAGCCGCAACCCCGGCGCGACGTGATCGGTCATGTCGGCGCGGCGCGCACGCTGCTGGTGGTTGATGATCAGGCTGTGCAGCGGCACATGCTGGTTGGCATGCTGATCCCGCTAGGCTTCAGCGTGCGCGAGGCCGCCAGTGGCCCGGAATGCATCGATTTACTGAAGGACTTCGTGCCCGATGCCATTTTGTTGGACATCGGCATGGACGGCATGGATGGCTGGGAAACGGCCAAACGCTTGCGCGCAGGCGGCCAGGAAACGGTACCAATCATCTTCGTCTCAGCAGATATGTTCGAAAATAACGCAGAGAAATTGCGCCTAGCTCGATGTCAAGACTTCGTCGGCAAGCCTGTGCTTGAGTCGGAGTTGATGCTGGCGTTGCAACGCCAACTGGGGCTGGAGTGGCTATACGCAAGCGTCCAGCCGAAGGTGATGGCGTTTGATGTCGCGCCCGAACGATTGGCATTCCAGGAGTCGGCAAGGGCCGAGCTGCTGCGACTGACACGTTTAGGTCACGTAGGTGGCCTGCGCCGTGCGCTGAACCGCATTGCCACTGCTGATCCCTTAGTCATAGACTCCTGTACGGTGGTAGGGAAGTTGCTTGCCCGCTTTGAGTTGGATGCGTTGGAAAATGCCTTACTGGAGAATGATCGTGCCTCATCCCTTGGTTGACAACCCGGGTCAGCGCCCTGTGGTGCTGGTCGTTGACGATGCCCCCAGCAGCCTGGGCGTACTCTGTGAGACGCTGGAGGCTGCGGGCTATACCGTGTTGGTCGCCTGCGACGGGGAAACCGCCCTGCGACGCCTTGCGCTGGTCACGCCTGATGCCATCCTGCTGGACGCATTGATGCCTGGAATGTCGGGTTTCGACACCTGCCGTCAAATCAAGGCGGATCTTGCCACAACGCATATTCCGGTGATCTTTATGACCGGGCTGTCCGAGACATCGCATGTACTCGAAGGCTTTTCATGCGGCGGCGTGGACTACGTTGTCAAGCCAGTTCGCGCCCCGGAAGTACTGGCCCGTCTGCACACGCACCTGGGCAATGCGCGCGTTGCGCGACTTGCGCGCGACGCAATCGAGGCGTCCGGCCTGGGTGTTGTGATGCTGGATACTCAGGGTCGAATTTCATGGCGCTCGCCGTGCGCGACGCGATTGCTTCTGCAATTCGGTGTCAACCCGGAGTCCGCATCGTTGCCTGAATCCTGGTGGGCGGCAGGGGTTGGGATAGAGCTGGTCGCCTCGACAAACGAACCAGCAAGCCCGTGCCTTTTGGTGCGCAATATCGGCGTGGCCGCCGCCGGGGAATCCATGCTCCTGCTTGAACTGGGTGGTGACCAAGCGGTTTCTGCAAGTCGCTTCGCAAGTTCAGCACTCACGCCGCGCGAAACAGAGGTTCTTTCCTGGGTCGCCAAGGGAAAGACCAACCGGGACATTGGAGATATTTTGCAGTTGAGCCCGCGCACAGTGAACAAGCACCTGGAGCATATCTTCGAGAAGCTGGGTGTTGAGACACGCTCGGCTGCGGCTGCCTTGGCGAGCCCTGAAAAAACCTCTGATGCGCGCCTTACTTCGGCGAAATGGTCAGCGCCGGCTTTGGTACGAAATTGAATCGCTTTTCAACAGATAGCTTTCCCAGGGACTTGCGTGACGCTGCATGGATCGAGATGCTTGGGCAGATCGGGCTGACGTGCAAATTTCCAGCATCCGCGCGGATGCCGTTCAATGCCCATGCATCGCTGGGCGTATCGACGCTTGGTTCGGTCTTCGCGAAGCTGAATGGCTCACCGCAGAATTTGCATCCCGATCGCGATGCGGGCCAAGAGCCGCAACGATGTCGTAATGGTGATGGTTCTAGTGGAAGGCAATGGGCAAGTGGCGGTCGGGCCGGAAACCGCAAAGGTCGGCCCCAGCGACATTTTTCTGCTGGACCTGGCGCGCGACTGGCGGGTTGAACTGCACACCAATTTCAGCGCGATATTTGTCGAACTGAAGGAAGTAAAGTGGACCCCAGAGTCAAGACAATTTTGAACTCAGTTTAAGTTGCACTCGATTCCACACGCAGCTGGACGGCGCTGCCCCGGTTTTTTTGGATTCGGTATTTCTGATATTTCTAATCTGACTTCATCGAACGCAGTCCCTGTGGAGCGAAGCGCAATTGGGAGTCCCTGTGCGCAACCATATTTGTTCGAGATCATGGCGCCCCACCTGTGGCGGTTTTGTCGCGTTAGCCACTGATGGACGTGATTCTGGTGGTGACAAATGCCAGTCCCTCAGACTTGACGGATTTGCCCTGCCAGC
>DHXL01000319.1 GCA_002415335.1 Oxalobacteraceae bacterium UBA5157 | reverse complement strand
TGTGCGCGCGAATTTAAAGATGCATGTAGAATGGTTGTTTATAAATGCACCGCAGCTGAAGGAAGCGAGCGCGCATGCCGCATCATTTGAAACAACCACCTGGAACCGCCATGTCGCAAATCGTCTTGCTGGAAAAAATTCACCCGAACGCCCGGCAACTGCTGGCCGAACAAGGTTTCACCGACGTAAGGGAAGTGCCCGGGGCATTGTCCGGACCGGAATTGATTGCGGCCCTGGCCGATGCCACCGTAGTCGGTATTCGTTCCCGCACTCAACTCGACGCGGCAGTCCTCGGCGCGCTGCCGCAGCTGCGCGCCATCGGCTGCTTTTGCATCGGCACCAATCAGGTTGACTTGAAAGCGGCGGCGGCACACGGAGTGCCAGTCTTCAATGCACCGTATTCGAATACGCGTTCGGTGGCGGAACTGGTGATCGCGCAAGCGATGCTGCTGCTGCGCCGCATTCCTGAAAAGAATGCGAAGGCGCATCGCGGCGTGTGGGACAAGAATGCCCAAGGCGCATACGAGGCGCGCAACAAGCTATTCGGCATCATTGGCTATGGCAATATCGGCGCGCAAGTCGGCATCCTGGCTGAAAGTGTCGGCATGCGGGTTTGCTATTTCGACGTCGAAAGCAAGCTGCCGCTCGGTAATGCAAAGCCGCTGGTTACGATGGAAGAATTGCTGGCACAGTCCGATGTCGTGACGCTGCACGTTCCGGGCGGTGCCGCCACCGAAAACATCATTACGGCCGAACGGCTGGCGCTGATGAAACCGTCTGCGGTATTGATCAATGCGGCACGCGGTCGCGTGGTCGATATCGGCGCGCTCAGTACGGCGCTGCGGCAAGGCAAGCTAGCCGGCGCCGCGATCGATGTATTTCCGATCGAGCCGAACAGTGAAAAAGAAGAATTCGTTTCGGCGTTGCGCGGCTTGGATAACGTGATCCTGACGCCGCATATCGGCGGCAGCACTGAAGAGGCGCAGGAAAACATCGGGCGCGAAGTGGCGGAAAAACTGGCGCGCTTTCTCGCCGCGGGCACCACACGGTCGGCCGTCAATTTCCCGGAGATTGCGCATCTGCCAAAAGAAGCGCGCAGCCGCGTGCTGCACATCCACCGCAACGAGCCGGGTGTGATCGCGCATCTGAACGCGGCATTCGCCGACGCCGGCCTCAACATCGTGGCGCAGCAATTGCAGACGCGCGGCGAATTGGGCTATGCGATCACCGACGTCGATGCGTCGATTGATGAGGCATTGATGACGCGCCTGCGCCAAGTGCCGGGCACGATCCGCTGCAACCTGCTCTAGTCGCGCGCCGCGCTTCTAGCTGGCAAGCACTGCTAGCCGGCAGCGACTTGGGCCGCTTTGCGGATCTCCGTCAGCGTCGCATTCGGCGTGATCAGTTCGCTGTCGTAGCGCAGTTCGATCAGCGCCGGCAAGCCAGTCGCTGCGATATGCGCTTGCGCTTCGTGCAACGCAGCGGCGAAATCCTCGGTCGCATCGACCATCGTGCCGAATGCGCCATAAGCGCGCGCCAGCGCCGCGAAGTCAGGATTGCGCAATTGCGTCCCCGATACGCGTGCCGGATACGTGCGTTCCTGATGCATACGGATCGTGCCGTAGATGCCGTTGTTGAATACGATGAACAGCACGCCGGCACCATACTGGACCGCGGTCGCCAGCTCCTGCCCGTTCATCATGAAATCACCGTCGCCGGCGAAGTTAAGCACCACGCGCGGCTTGCCCTGATGCTGGGTGACGATGCCGGCGGCGACCGCCGCCGGTGTGCCGTATCCCATTGCGCCGGAAGTCGGCGCCAGTTGCGTGCGCAGGCCGGATGCCTGATTCCCGTATAGCCAGAAACGATGCGCCCACGATGCGAAGTTGCCGGCGCCATTGGTCAGGATCGTGTCGGGTGGCAGCGCCGCTTGCAGCGTTTGCACCACCTGCCATAGATTGAGTTTGGCGTGGCGATTCTTGAAAATCGGCGGCTCCGCTTGCCACGCTTCGAATTCGGCGCGCGCTTGTTGCACGCCGTCGCGCCAGGCCGTATGGTTCGGCAGAGCCATGTCAGACAGCGCCGCGCACAGCTGCGGCATGCCGCTGTTGATCATCAGGTCGGCCTGATAGACGCGGCCCAGTTCTTCGGCATCGGTGTGGACGTGGATCAGCTTTTGACGCGGGCGTGGCGCTTCCAGCAAGCCGTAGCCGCCGGTCGTCATCTCGCCCAGGCGCGGCCCGATGGCGACGATCAGGTCGGCCTGCTCGATCCGAGCGGCGAGCTTGGGGTTGATGCCGATGCCGACGTCACCGATGTAATTCGGGTGCCGATTATCGAATAAATCCTGGAAGCGGAATGCGCACGCGACCGGCAAATGATTGGCTTCTGCAAAGCTGCGCAGCATTTGGCACGCGCCGATGTCCCAGGTGCTGCCGCCGAGCAGCAGCAGCGGCCGTTCGGCCGCCGCCAGCATCGCGCGCAATTGCGCGATCTGGTCCGGCGCAGGCGCGGCTTGCACGGGTCGATAAGCGCGCGCATCGGCCACGGTGGCGGTCTCGGCCAGCATGTCTTCCGGCAGCGCCAATACGACGGGTCCGGGACGCCCGCTGGTGGCGACCTGGAATGCGCGCGCGACATATTCCGGAATCCGATCGGCGCGGTCGATTTGCGCAACCCACTTGCACATCGGTCCGAACATGCGGCGATAGTCGATTTCCTGGAATGCCTCACGCTCGACGAAATCGTTGCCGACCTGGCCGATAAACAGAATCATCGGGGTCGAATCCTGGAACGCGGTGTGCACGCCGATCGATGCGTTGGTCGCGCCCGGACCGCGTGTGACGAAACAGATGCCGGGGCGCCCGGTCAGTTTGCCGTAGGCGTCGGCCATGAACGCGGCACCGCCTTCCTGGCGATTGGTGATGAAGCGGATCGGTGCATCGTGCAGCGCATCGAGCACCGCGAGATAGCTTTCGCCTGGCACGCCGAAGACGATGTCGGCGCCATGCGTTTGCAATGCATCGACGAGGATTTGACCACCAGTACGTGCGGTAAGCATATCGGTTCCATTTTCGGTGAAAGCGATAACGTAACAGAAAATGCGGAACGCGCGATGCGGATGAAGCTACAATGGCGCCTGAAGCAAGCCAGACAGCCGCTGGCCATCGCAAGATGGCGGGAGGAAGGTCCGGACTCCATAGAGCAGGGTGACGGTTAACGGCCGTCCGCTGAAAGCCGTAAGCGCAGTTGGCTGAGGTATAAGGCGAGGAATAGGGCCACAGAGACGAGCGTATTAAGTTACGGTGAAACGCGGTAACCTCCACCCGGAGCAATTCCAAATAGGCACGCGTTGATGTTGCTCGCGGAGCGTGCGGGTAGGAAGCTTGAGCCGTGGAGTAATTCACGGCCTAGAGGAATGGCTGTCATAGCGGGGCAACCCGCCGTAACAGAATCCGGCCTATCGGCTTGCTTCATTTTCTTTCATACGGCAGGCTCTCACGCCTGCGTAAAAACAAAAATCCAGCGCCTCGTGCATGACGAGCCGCTGGATTTTTTTTGAAAGCGCACCAGGCGCCGATTGGTTCTTGATGCCGGCGCGATTAGCCGCCGAAGTAGTCAGCATTGACCTTGCTGTTTTTCGCGGACTGAATTGCTTCGGCGCGCACTGCATCACGGGTAAGGCCGCTCTTCGCAACCAGGGTGCTCGAGTCTACCCATTCGGCGTTGGCGATTTTGGCTTGTGATTGCTGCAGTCCGGCGACCACTTCGGCACGGGTCTTGGTCGATGGGACATTGGTGAAATCGGTAAACGTGCCGGTCACATCGGCAAAAGCGGAACCAGCAGCGGCAAACACGGCAACAGCGGCGATCAATTGTTTAGCATTCATTTTAATTCTCCAATTTAATTAGTTGTTTGTTGTTGGGGCAGAGCGCAGCATCATGCCGCGTGCTCTCCCCTAGTACCAAGAGCGATTCCGGCCGGATTAGCCGCCGAATTCATAGTCAAGGTTGACCTTGTGCGCTTTTGCATATTCTTTCGCTTCGGCGCGTACTTCGTCACGGGAGCGGCTGCTTTTTGCGATGAAAGTGCTCGAGTCCACCCATTCGGTATTGGCGGCTTGGCTTGGGGCCGGCGCCTGCTTGAGTTCGGCAACGACTTCGGCGCGCGTCTTGACCGACGGGACGTTGGTGAAGTCGTCAAAGGTGCCGGTGACATCGGCGAAAGCGGAACCGGCAGCGGCAAATACGGCGACAGCGGCGATTAATTGTTTGGCATTCATGTTAGTTCTCCAGTTTTGGTTAGTTGATTTCCGGGCTCGGCGGTCAGGCGATGTTGCTACCCGTCGGGTCCTGCCTCGGTTCGCACTGCGTTTGCTTATGTGCTCATCGATGAAACAAAGTTTAGGCGTTCCCGTTGCGTCAATAAAGAAGGCAAACGACAAGATACTGTTTCTAATTGTGGAATAATAGATGGCATGCCGGGTGCGATCGCGCCGCTGCGGCTGCTAATTCGCGCACTGGCGATCCGCGACAGTCGATTGGCGACAAGTTATGGAGGGCTGGTGAAGTGTTTAGGAAGGGGCTGCGCCCAACGCCCTGAAACCGGTCGGCGTGGGCGGCTACCTTTGCGCCGGTTTCTTGCCGAGCTTGCGTTGCAAAGTGCGCCGGTGCATGTTCAATGCGCGCGCGGATGACGAGATGTTGCCTTGATGTTCTGCCAGCACGCGCTGGATGTGTTCCCATTCGAGGCGATCGACCGTGAGTGGTGTCGGCGCTGCCGCCGTTTCGACTTGCGTGCCGGCGGCGTCGCATTTTAACGCGGAGAGTATCGAATCGACGTTGGCCGGTTTGGCCAGGTAATCGTCTGCGCCCAGCTTTACCGCTTGCACCGTGGTGGCGATGCTGGCATAGCCGGTCAGCACCAGCAGCCGCGCCTTCGGCAAAACTTGGCGCAGCGGCGTAATCCATTGCAACCCCGAATCCTGGGCCAGGTGCAAGTCGATCGTGACGTATTCGAAAGCAGTCTGCGCTGCGGCCTGCAAGGCTGCGGCCCCGGTGTGCGCCACCGTCGCGTCGAATCCACGTCGCGTCAGCGAACGCGCCAGCGTCGCCGCAAACACCTCGTTGTCGTCCAGGATCAGGAAGCGCGGCTTCATGCCAGCGCCAACGTGATGGTCGCGCTGGTTCCCTGAGATTTGGCGGAGGACAGCGCCAGCGTTGCGCCGATTTGGCGGGCAGTCGCGAATGCCAGCATCAAGCCGATGCCTTTGCCGCCGGAGGTGCTTTGGACCGCTTCATACCCGAGGCGATTCAGCAGCGCCGGCGCGATGCCCGTGCCGGCATCGGTTACCTGGATCAGCGCGGCGCGCGCTTGCAGCACCAAGGAAACGTGGATCGTCGTGTCGCCGGCCGCGGATGCGTAGCGGGCATTGTCGAGCAAGGTCTGCAACATCTGACCAACCGCGTGCGAGTGAACGATACGGCAAGTGCCCGGGGTAAGTGTGAATTGCAGTCGCGCCGTCGGATGACACAAGCGCCATTGCGCGACAAACTGCGTCAGCCATTCAGGCAGGTCGACCGCGTCGGTATCGATCTCCGCCATTGCCCCGACCTGCATGCCCATCTTGGCCAAGGCTGTCTTGCAGAGCGCAATTTGCGCTTCGATTGTCTGCAAGTCTGCGCTATAGGCAGCGAGTGCCGGATTGTATTTCGTTTCATGCCGCAATTCGTCG
>DHXL01000385.1 GCA_002415335.1 Oxalobacteraceae bacterium UBA5157 | reverse complement strand
AGCGGATAGCAAGTCGGAGTCCCCTTGTGGGACATACGATCTTGCATTCGCTTAGCGGATAGCAAGTCGGAGTCCATTGTGGGGCTGTTTCAAGACATCAGCGAGGTTTGGCAATGCCTGAACAAACCCCCAGCGCGCCGTCACTGGAAACGCGCGACCTGGCGATCCGCTTCGGCGGTCACGTCGCGGTCAACGCGGTATCGTGCGCATTCCAGCCCGGCACGCTGACCGCAATCGTCGGCCCGAACGGCGCCGGCAAGACCACCTACTTCAACCTGATCTCGGGCCAGCTGAAGCCGAGCGCCGGCCAGGTGCTGCTGAACGGCCGCGACATCACCGGCTTGCCGGTCTCGGCGCGCACCCACGCCGGCCTCGGGCGCGCGTTCCAGCTCACCAGCCTGTTCCCGCATCTGTCCGTGCTGGAAAACGTCCGGCTGGCGCTGCAATCGCGGCTGTATCTCGGGCTGGACCTGTGGCACGTGTGGAGTCATCACAAGCGCTTGATCGAACGCGCCGAGCAAGTACTGGAAACGGTCGCGCTGGCCGCCAAGCGCGACGTCCATGCGGCCGCGCTGCCGCATGGCGACCAGCGCAAGCTGGAAGTCGGCATGCTGATGGCGCTCGACCCGGAGGTCTATATGTTCGACGAGCCGACCGCCGGCATGAGCGTCGATGAGGTGCCGGTGATCCTCGACCTGATCCGCGCGCTGAAGGCGCACAGCGGCAAGACGATTCTGCTGGTCGAGCACAAGATGGATGTGGTGCGCGAACTGGCCGACCGCATCATCGTGCTGCATAACGGCACGCTGATGGCGGACGGCGACCCGGAAGCCGTGATCGCGTCACCGATCGTGCAGCAAGCCTATCTCGGCCTCGCGCCGGTCGAGGAGGCGGCATGAGTTCTTCGTCATCCGACGCGCCGCTGCTGAAACTGCAGGGCGTGCATACCCACATCGGCGCGTATCACATCCTGCACGGCGTCGATCTCGACGTGCCGCGCGGCGAATTGACGATGCTGCTGGGCCGTAACGGTGCCGGCAAGACCACCACGCTGCGCACCATCATGGGATTGTGGCAGGCTTCGCAAGGCAGCATCGCGTTCGACGGTCACGACATCACGCGCACCGGCACGCCCGACATCGCGCAGCGCGGCATCGCCTACGTGCCGGAAAGCATGGGCATCTTCGCCGACCTCAGCGTGCAGGAAAACATGCTGCTGGCGGCGCGCGCGGCGCGCCGCATGGTCGACATCGACGGCGAGCGGCTCGAATGGATTTTTTCGTTGTTCCCGGCGATCAAGAAATTCTGGCTGCATCCAGCCGGCAAATTATCCGGCGGCCAGAAGCAAATGCTCGCGGTGGCGCGCGCGATCGTCGAGCCGCGCAAGCTGATCCTGATCGATGAACCGAGCAAAGGCCTGGCGCCGGTCATGATCGCGAACATGATTTCGGCCTTCCGTGAATTGAAGCAAACCGGCGCGACGATCCTGCTGGTCGAGCAGAATTTCAATTTCGCCAGGCAGCTCGGTGACACTGTCGCGGTGATGGATGACGGCAAGATCGTGCATCGCGGCACGATGGCGGAATTGGCCGGGGATGAGGCGTTGCAGACGCGTTTGCTCGGCCTGTCCCTGACGGCTCATCAATGAACGAACTGTAGCGGGGAACGCATGACGCAACCATTGGCACCACCATTGATACAAGCGACACAAGCCGCACCGCCGCCCGCATTGCCGGGATGGTCGCAGATCGACTGGCAGCCATTGCTGCTAGTACCGGCGCTGGCATTGGCGGCCATGCCCTTCATCGGCTCGACCTCGACCTGGGTCACGCTGACCGCCGCCGGGCTGGCGATGGGGATGATCATTTTCATCATCGCATCCGGCTTGACGCTGATCTTCGGCTTGATGGATGTGCTCAATTTCGGCCACGGCGTATTCATCGCGCTCGGCGCCTTCGTCGCGGTCTCGGTGCTGGGCGCGCTGCCTGACTGGACTAATGCCGACAGTCTTCCGCTGAACCTCGCCGCGCTGGCGCTCGCGCTGGTGGCGGCGATGATCGTCGCCGGCGGCGTCGGCCTGGTGTTCGAGCGCGTGCTCGTGCGGCTCGTGTATGGCCAGCATCTGAAGCAGATCCTGATCACGATGGGCGGCATGGTGATCGGCGAAGAATTGATCAAGGTGCTGTGGGGCCCGCAGCAAATCGCGCTGCCTCTGCCGACGGCATTGCGCGGCGCCGTGTTGCTGGGCGACGCCGCGATCGAGAAATATCGCTTGCTTGCGGTCGTGATCGGCTTCGCGGTATTCGGCGCGATGCTGCTGGTGCTAAACAAAACCAAACTCGGCCTGCTGATCCGCGCCGGCGTGCAGGATCGCGAAATGGTCGAAAGTCTCGGCTATCGCATCAAGCGCCTGTTCATCGGCGTGTTCGTGGCCGGCTCCGCGCTGGCCGGGCTGGGCGGCGTGATGTGGGGCCTGTACCAGCAAAACGTGGTGCCACAGATGGGCGCGCAAGTCAACGTGCTGATCTTCATCGTGATCATCATCGGCGGCCTCGGCTCGACCGGCGGCTGCTTTCTCGGCGCGCTGCTGGTCGGCTTGCTGGCCAATTACACCGGCTTCCTGGCGCCGAAAGTCGCGCTGTTTTCCAACATCCTGTTGATGGTCGCGATCCTGCTGTGGCGGCCGCAAGGGGTCTATGCGGTGACTAACCGATGATCGCGCGCCTGCTGTCGCACGATTTGCCGAAGAGCCGCGTGCTGAGCGCGATCCTGATCGTGATCGTGCTGGCGCTGGCGTTCGCGCCGTTCCTGTTCCCGGGCGCCAAGGCGCTGAATGTCGCGGCGAAGATCATGATCTTCATCGTGCTGGTCGCGAGCTATGATTTGCTGCTCGGCTATACCGGCATCGTGTCGTTCGCGCATACGATGTTCTTCGGCATCGGCGCGTACGGTGTCGCGATCGCCAGCACGCGCATGGGGCCAGGCTGGGGCAGCCTGCTGTTCGGCGTCTGCGCAGCGGTCGGTCTGTCGCTGCTGCTGTCGCTGGTCGTCGGCCTGTTCTCGCTGCGCGTGCGCGCGATCTTCTACGCAATGATCACGCTCGCCGTCGCGTCGGCATTCCAGACGCTGGCATCGCAATTATCCGACTTCACCGGCGGCGAGGATGGGTTGAACTTCAGGCTGCCGGAGATGCTGTCGCCCGGCTATCACTTGCTGGAAGATCCGTTCCTGGGCGCTTCCTGGGACGGCAGGTTCATCACCTACTACATCGTATTCGCATGCGCCGTGCTGCTGTTCCTGGCGATGCTGCGGATCGTCAACTCGCCGTTCGGCCGCGTGCTGCAGGCGATCCGCGAAAACGATTTTCGGGCCGAGGCGATCGGCTACCGCACGGTCGTGTTCCGCACCTTGTCGAATGTGCTGGCGGCCCTCTTTGCAACGCTGGCCGGCGCGCTGCTGGCGCTGTGGCTGCGTTATACCGGCACCGATACCTCGCTGTCGTTCGAAATCATGATCGATATCTTGCTGATCGTCGTGATCGGCGGCATGGGCACGATGTACGGCGCAATCTGTGGCGCGACGATCTTCATCCTGGCGCAAAGTTATTTGCAAGACTTGATGGCGCTCGGGTCGAACGCGACGCAGGGTTTGCCATTGCTGTCTGCGCTGCT
>DHXL01000125.1:13848-14590 GCA_002415335.1 Oxalobacteraceae bacterium UBA5157 | reverse complement strand
GTCGAGCACCCAGACAGCGCCAAAGAGCCTGGCGTGGAAAAACTGCCACCAGTACAATTACCATCGCAATGATAGAAGCCAGACTCTTACCCTATGCCTTTGCGCGCGACTTTGCGCTGCTCGCGCGCCGCAGCGAAGCGGGCGCAAACGGCAATGGCCAGGCGGTTGAAGTGTGGGTGTCGGATGCCACCGTGCCGAGCGCAATCGCCGAAGTGAGCAGGCGCTTCGGCCGGGTGAAACTGAAATCGATGCCGCGCGCCGAGCTGGAAGCGGCGATCGCGCAAGCCTACGCCGGATCCGGCGGCGACGCTGCGCAAGTGGTGGACGAAGTCGAATCCGATCTCGACCTCGCCAAACTGATGCTCGACATGCCGGCCATCGAGGACTTGCTGGAATCGGCCGATGACGCGCCGGTGATCCGCATGATCAACGCGTTGCTGACGCAAGCCTTGCGCGAAGAAGCGTCGGATATTCATATCGAGCCGTTTGAACAGATATCGGTGGTGCGCTTTCGTATCGACGGCAGCTTGCGCGACGTGGTGCGGCCCAAGAAGGCGATCCATGCGTCGCTGATCTCGCGCATCAAGATCATGGCGCAGCTCGATATTGCGGAGAAGCGGCTGCCGCAAGATGGCCGCATTACCTTGCGCGTCGGTGGCAAGGGAGTCGACGTGCGGGTCTCGACGTTACCCACCGGCCACGGCGAACGTGCGGTACTGCGCCTGCTGGACAAGGAAGCCGG
>DHXL01000125.1:2370-13717 GCA_002415335.1 Oxalobacteraceae bacterium UBA5157 | reverse complement strand
CAGCCGCACGGCATCGTGCTGGTGACCGGGCCGACCGGTTCCGGCAAGACCACCACGCTGTATGCCGCGTTGTCGCGATTGAACGCGTCCACTACCAATATCCTGACGGTGGAAGATCCGATCGAATACGAACTGGCCGGCGTCGGCCAGACCCAGGTCAATGCGCGAATCGAGATGACGTTTGCCAAGGCACTGCGCGCGATCTTGCGGCAGGATCCGGACGTCATCATGATCGGCGAAATCCGCGACCTGGAAACCGCACAAATCGCGGTGCAGGCTTCGTTGACCGGCCACCTGGTGTTGGCCACACTGCATACCAACGACTCGGCTGCTGCAGTGACGCGCCTGCTCGACATGGGGATTGAACCGTTTCTGCTGTCATCTTCGCTGCTCGGCGTGGTCGCGCAGCGCCTGGTGCGCAAACTGTGCGTACATTGCAGACGGCACGACGGCCAGTTGTGGCATGCAGTCGGCTGCGAAAAATGCGGCCAAACCGGCTATCAGGGACGAGTCGGCGTGTACGAACTATTACAGACGACCGATCAAATCAGCGCGCAGATCCACAATCGCGCGTCGGAGGCCGAGATCCGTGCTGCCGCGCAACGAGACGGCATGCGCACCATGCGCGAGGACGGCGAGCGCTGGTTGGCCGATGGCACCACCACGCAGGCCGAATTGCTGCGTGTTACCAAGGATTAGGCGTGCCGGCATTTCGCTATGAAGCGGTAGATGATGTCGGCAACACCAGAAAAGGTGTGGTCAACGCCGACAGCGCGCGGTCCGCGCGCGCAGATTTGCGCTCGCAGGGCATGGTGCCGATCGCGGTCGACGCGATCACCAGCCAGATCGATGAGGCGGGGCAGACCAGGAAACGCGCGTTCGGCGACCATCTGTCGACCGTCGAATTGGCACTCTTCACACGCCAGCTGGCCAGCCTGTTGGAAGCCAGCCTGCCCTTGGAGCAGGCGTTTACGGCGCTGCTGGAGCAGGCCGAACGGCCTTATGTGCGCGATTTGATCGCCTCGATCCGCTCCGACCTGATGGGCGGCGCATCGTTGTCGGACGCGCTGTCGCATCATCCGCGCGACTTTGCCGATATCTATCGTGCGCTGGTCGCATCCGGCGAGCAGATCGGCCAATTGTCGCGCGTGCTGTCGCGCCTTGCCGATTACATCGAACGTCGCAATTCGCTGGTTCAAAAGGTCAAGCTCGCGTTCACCTATCCGGCCATCGTGACGGTCGTCGCGTTTGCGATTGTGATCTTTCTGCTGACTTATGTGGTGCCGCAAATCGTCTCGGTGTTTGCCAACACCAAGCAAAAACTGCCATTGCTGACCGTGCTGATGCTCGGTGTTTCGGACTTCGTGCGCAACTATGGCTGGATCGTGCTGCTGGTGGTGGTTGGGGCCTGGCTCGCCTGGCGCAATGCGCTGAAGAACCCGGACATCAAACTGCGCTGGCATACCTGGTTACTGACCGCGCCGCTGTACGGCAAATTCGAGCGCAGCCTTAACACGGCGCGTTTCGCCAGCACGCTGGCGATCACGACCGGCTCCGGTGTGCCGATCCTGCGCGCATTGCAGACCAGCCGTGACACGCTGTCCAACGTCGCGATGCGGCTGCAAGTCGAGGAAGCGACGGCCAGCGTACGCGAAGGTGTGGGCCTGGCGCGCGCCTTGTCCGCCCACAAGCATTTTCCGCCGATGCTGATCCACATGATCCGCGCCGGCGAAATCACGGGCGAACTGCCGGCCATGCTGGAGCGCGCATCGAATGCGCAGGAACAAGATTTGGAAAGGCGTGCGCTGACCATTGCCGGTTTGCTGGAACCGGCATTGATTCTGGCGATGGGCGTTGTCGTGCTGTTGATCGTTTTGGCGGTGCTGATGCCGATCATTGAAATCAATCAATTGGTGCGGTAACGTGCGCCGTTCGTACCTGGATCGAGACCCGAGCTTTACCCTTGTTGAAAGAAATTAAATGAAGCGCTGGCCGCTCCTTGCAAGTTTCGTGATGTTTATTGCGCTGTGCGCATCCGCCACATATTGGGCGCTGCAGTTGTTCAAGCCGGCTGTGAGACCGGTCGCAGCCACGCCGCAGACGGCGCAGACGGAAATCAAGCTGGACGCCGCCGCCGGGTTGTTCGGGGGGCGCCCTGCCACCGTCGCGGTCGCCAGCAACTTCCAGTTGAACGGCGTGGTAGTCGCCAGCAATGCCAGCGAGAGCGTGGCGATCGTGAGTGCAGACGGCAAGCCGGCAAAAGCGGTCGCGGTCGATTCGGAAGTCACGCCGGGCGTCACCGTCAAAGAGGTGAACGCGCACTACGTGTTGCTGTCGGAAGGCGGCGTCGTCAAGCGCGTCGAGCTGGCAGAAAGCGCCAAGTCGCAGGGCAGAATGGATATAGCGCCGTTGCCGGTACCGCAGCCGCCGACTCCCGCTGCAACTCCGCCGGCTCCCGCCCTAGCGCCGACTTCGGCGCTAGGGCCGGCGACCCAGACCGTCGTCCCGACCACGGTGGGCAATCAGACGCCGCCGGCGCCTTATACCGGCATGCGGGAACGTCCCACTCCCAGGCCCAACCGTCGCGGCGTACGGGACTCATCCGAGGAATAGCCGCTGTTGCTGGAAGCGCCAGTCGGAATCGGCGTCCGTGGCATCAGTCGGGCATCTTCAGACGTCCGCCCCATGATGTCCTGGATTAATCATGACCCGGCTCGCTGAGAATCTTCCTGAGCGCGCGTTGCTGCAATTGCCGCCGGCCGGAAATTTTCTTTCGATGCGGCCCGGCCGCGCGCAGTTTAGCCGCGACTGCGATCGGGTTGCGAGGCTTTGAGATTTTCTGCGAGGGTTCGATGCGAAATCCCAGCTTCTGGCGCGTGCCGAGTGTCTTGTTAGCCATGGTTGCAAATCGCTCCGCTACAACACGTAGCGCGACAAGTCTTCATTGATTGCCAGCGCACCCAGGCGCTCATCCACGTAGGCCGCATCGATCGCGATGGTGCGCGCCGACGTTTCACTCGCCGAAAACGACATTTCTTCCAGCAGTTTTTCCATCACGGTGTACAACCGCCTGGCACCGATATTTTCAGTTTTTTCATTGACCGAAAACGCGATCTCGGCCAAACGCTGGATACCGTCTTGCGCAAATTCGATGGTGACCCCCTCGGTCGCCAGCAGCGCTTCGTATTGCTTGGTCAGGCAGGCATCGGTGCCGGTCAGGATACGCTCGAAATCGGCGATCGATAGCGACTCGAGTTCGACCCGGATCGGGAAACGACCCTGCAATTCCGGGATCAGATCGGATGGCTTGGCGAGGTGAAAGGCTCCCGACGCAATGAACAGGATATGGTCGGTGCGGATCATGCCGTATTTGGTATTGACGGTGGTACCTTCGACCAGCGGCAACAAGTCGCGCTGCACGCCGGCACGCGATACATCGGCGCCACCGACCTCGGAGCGGCTTGCAATCTTGTCGATCTCGTCCAGGAACACGATGCCGTTCTGTTCTACATTAGCGATCGCCTTTTGCTTGAGGTCGTCGTCGTTGATCAGCTTCGCAGCCTCCTCCTCGAGCAACAGCTTCATCGCTTCCTTGATCTTCACCTTGCGCTTCTTCTTGCGCCCGCCGCCGACCCCGGAAAACATCGATTTGATTTGTTCGGTCATTTCTTCCATGCCGGGCGGCGCCATGATTTCCATGTGCGGCCCGCTTTCGGCCAACTCGATTTCAATTTCGCGATCGTCCAGCGCACCTTCGCGCAAGCGCTTGCGAAAGGTCTGGCGCGCGGTATTGCCGGCTTGCGCCTCCACCTCGTTCGGCGCGCTCGGGTGAAACCCGAAATCGCGGGCCGGCGGCACCAGGATGTCGATCACACGGTCTTCAGCCGCATCTTGCGCACGCGCCTGCACCTTGCGCGTTTCGGCTTCGCGGGTTTGCTTGATGCCGATGTCGATCAGATCACGGATGATGGTATCGACATCGCGGCCGACGTAGCCGACTTCAGTGAACTTGGTCGCTTCGATCTTGATGAACGGGGCGCCGGCCAGCCTGGCGAGTCGCCGTGCGATTTCGGTCTTGCCGACACCGGTTGGACCGATCATCAAGATATTCTTGGGCGTGATCTCGTGCCGCAAGGGCTCCGCCACTTGCTGACGGCGCCAGCGGTTGCGCAACGCGATGGCGACCGCACGTTTGGCATTCGACTGGCCGACCACATGCTTGTCGAGCTCGGAGACGATCTCTCGGGGTGTCATGTTCATGATTTTCTTAACGATTGTGTGCAAGAGTGCTTCTCATTGCGGGACACCGAAGCGGACGGTCCGCGTGGGCACCGGGCAGTGCGCCCAGAACAAATTACGCAGAGCACCGCTGTGTCCCTGGCTGAATCAGGTGCCATCGGAAATCGGCTCATTCGAGCGTTTCGATCGTGTGCGACAAATTGGTGTAAATGCAAAGTTCACTGGCGATCGTCAGTGACTTTTTGACGATGTCGAGCGGCGACAGTTCAGTATTCTCGTGCAGGGCCTTGGCCGCCGATTGCGCGAAGGCACCGCCCGAGCCGATTGCGCCGATCCCGCTTTCCGGCTCCAGCACGTCGCCATTGCCGGTGATGACCAAGGTGGATTCACGGTCGGCCACCAGCAGCATCGCCTCCAGTCGCCGCAGGATACGGTCGGTGCGCCAATCTTTCGCCAGCTCAACCGATGCGCGCATTAAATTGCCTTGATGCTTTTCGAGTTTCCCTTCGAAGCGTTCCAGGAGCGTGAAGGCATCTGCCGTGCCGCCTGCAAAACCGGCTAACACTTTGCCTTGATACAGCTTGCGCACTTTGCGCGCGGTACCCTTCATCACGATGTTGCCGAATGTCACTTGGCCGTCACCGCCCAGCGCGACGACGTTGCCGCGCCGCACTGACAGGATAGTGGTGCCGTGAAATTGTTCCATGTTTGTCTCTCAGTGAATTTCCCGTGGCGTGTGCGCCAGTCCTTTCAAGCAGCTGCACAGCGCCGCTACTTGCTGAGAGATGGGGGCAGTGCAGCTGATTGCAAGAAGTCAGCTCTTGCGCGGCAGGATGCGCAAGATATCCTTCAAGCCCATCACATTGAAGAGTGCCGCAACCAGATGGTTGACGTTGTGCAATTCGATCACCGCGCCTTGGCTGGTAAATGGCGCCAGACCGGTCAGCAACTGACCGGCAGCGGTGAAATCCACCCGCATCAGCTGCGAGCAATCGATGATCGCCGGCTTGTGCTGCGCGGCATAGGCTGCGATCGCCAGAATGAGTTTTTCCGACCGTCCTTCGATCACGGTCGGCATCATGAAATGCCCGTTGTCGGCATGGGGAGGCGGGCTTTCTTCCTGCGCGGTCGTGACCTTGTTCTTGGAGGCAACGAAGGCCGGCGGCGACACTTCGTACGTGACGCAATAATCGATACTGGCCTCCTCGAATTCGCTCTCGCGGTTCAATAGTTGCAGGAGTTCCAGCAGTAACAGCCAGGGCGCTTCAGTTTCATCGCGTCGTCCGACTTCAAGGATTGCGCGGACCTTGGTCGCCAGCTCGGACGCGCCGACCAGGATCAGGTCGTGTCCGGATTTTTGTAAGGTTTTTAGTACGCGCAGCAGCAGGCCGCATCCGATCGGATCGACTTCGGTGACGCGCGCAAATTCGAGGCGCAGTACGCGGCTCTTTTCCGCCAGGTTTTGGGTGCGTTCCAGCAATTTGACCGCGGTGGCATCGAGCCGTCCGGCGAACGGCACGGACGGGATGGCGCCGGTTGCGGCTGTAGCCGTAGCCGTAGCGTGGACTTGACCATGGGCGCTTGCGGTCCATGCCGGCGGTGAAGTTTCAAATTTATTGGCGTAGGCGATCGAAAGATTCTCGAACTGCTGTTGCTCACCTGTAGCGTGATACAGATCGAACAACATGCCCCACACAATGGCAGTGGCACCGCCGAGTGCGTCATCTTCGATCGCCGCGCGTAATACGTGTTCGACCATCATCGGCTGGTCATTGGCAAACAGAATCGCGGCCTCATCGATCACCGGCGTGTTTTCCGAGTTGGAAATTGCGACACCGCCGACCGTTTCGCTACTCAGCAGAAATGCCGTCGAACTACCGATCAGCGGCAGCAACTCGAGAGTCGTCGGCGTGGTGTTCGATTTTTTCTTGGTGGGCGGCGCCGGCTCAGGCGGCTTCGACGGAGCCCTTGCCGCAGGTTTCGGTGATGACGCGGTGTCGGCACTCTTGGCGGTGCGGGATGGCGGCCGTGGTTTGACGAATTCGGACGACATCTCGGATTCGATGGCATCGATTTTCATCGCGGTCGCTTGCGCCGCCTTGCGCTGGACCTGTTGCGTAAGCTCAAGCTCGGTGGCGTCACGCTTGGCATTGAGGTTCTGGTCACGCGCGCTATTCCGCCCGGAATTGCGGCCGGTGTCGGTGCGCGCGGCGCTTTCTTCGCGTTTTTTTCGAGATGAATCTTTGTCCGCGAGCGTGTCGGCCGGTTGACGGTCCTTCTTGCCAAAAAGCGAAAAAATCCCCACGTTGTTCCTGATGATGATTGTGATCCGAATGTCGCCGCCTCGCCACGGGGCGGCACGAAATCATAGCCTTATAAAAGTAACCCTACGCATGGCGCGAGAGGCGATGCGAGCGTGCTCATCCGCATGACATCGCGACGGTATCGTTTCGCACGACCGATCCGTGCAGAGACGCACAGGCTTGATGACAATACCCCGCCCGGATCAGTCTCCGTACAGCTTCTGCTTCAGTTCGCGACGCTGTTGCGCTTCCAGCGACAGCGTCGCCGTTGGGCGCGCCAGCAGGCGCGGGATGCCGATCGGTTCGCCGGTTTCCTCGCACCAGCCGTAATCGCCGGAATCGATGCTGGCGATCGACTGTTGAACCTTTTTCAGCAGTTTGCGTTCACGGTCACGGGTGCGCAGCTCAAGCGCATGCTCTTCCTCAATTGTGGCGCGGTCGGCCGGGTCCGGCACCAGCACCGTTTCGCGCAGATGCTCGGTCGTCTCACCGGCGTTCTTGAGCAGCTCTTTTTCGAGTTGCTGCAAGCGCGCCTTGAAAAAGGCCAATTGCGCCGCGTTCATGTAATCCTTGTCGCTCATCTTGAGGAGTTGCGCTTCGGTCAGCAGAGTGCCGTTGGTTGGGACGGCAGGGGGTGATTTGGTTGTTTTGGTTGCCACTTCGCTTACTTTCGAAACTTCGGTTTTTTCAATTTTATCTGTAAATCCGGCGCTTGCCTTGGGACTGCCATGCGCGCCAGATACGATTGTCTTTGTGCTCGCGACCATCGCCGCGGAAATCGGCGGCAGGATGGCCCTCTTCGGTGGTATCAATACTGGGTTGATCGGTTGTTTCGCAATCTTGCTGGGTTGGCCGGTTCCGTTTGTGACCTTGACAGCACTTCCTTTGGCGGCGGGGCGGGCATTTCCTGCGACCGCCATTCTTTTTGCAGGCTCCGGCGGCGCTTTGCTGGTTGCCGGTTTGGCGGGCGGTCTTGCCGCGCTCCGCGTTGGGACCTTGAGCGCCTTTGCTACCACTTTAGCCGCAGGCTTGGCCGCGGCCTTAGGCGCTGGTGTGGCGGCGGGTTTAGCCGCTGTTTTCGCCGTTTTTGGTGACGGTTTCAACGCATTCGTGATCGTCTTGGCCAGCGTACCTGCGACTTTTTTTAAGGTGGCCTTGACCGTGGACTTGCCGGCGGGTTTGGTTTTTGCGGCCACAGCTGTTTTGGCCGCCGGTTTTTTCGCAGTTTTGGCGACGATGCTCTTCTTGGCGGATTTTGTAACGGTTGCGTTCATATACATTTTCCCTCAATGAACTGCCCAACGCACTGATCTTATCAGGCGCCGCCTGCGATTTCACTGTCTCCGCATTCTATCAGCGCCCGCCTCCTCCATCGGTGGCCGTTCCTCGCATGTGTATGCACACCCGGCCCAAACCCCGATAGTTTATACCAAACACTGTTCGAGACCGCGAATAAAAAGGTCTTTCGGTAGATCCTTGCCAATAAATACCATTTTGCTGCCGCGCACTTCTTGTGCGCCCCATTTCCCGCCGACATCGCTGCCCATCATTTGATGCACGCCCTGAAACACCACTTTGCGATCGGCGCCGTCCATCCACAGTACGCCTTTGTAGCGCAGCATGCGCGGCCCGTAGACCTGCACCAGGCCGCCCAGGAATTCGTCCAGCCGTGCCGTGTCGAACGCGCGCTCGCTCTTGAAGCTGAAGGCGGCGATGTCGTCGCCGTGATGCGCATGGTGGTGATCATGCGCATCATCGTGTTCGCAATGCTCGTTGTGCTCGTGCTCCTGATCCTGCGTTTGTAGGAAGTCCGGGTCGATTTCCAGCTTGTCGTTCAGATTGAAGCCGCGGACATCGAGCACGTCGGCAATGGGCGCTCGCCCGAAGTCGACTTTGCTGATTGGTGCGCGCGGGTTGATGCGCGTCAGACGTGTCGTCAACAACGCAAGCTCAACGGCGCTGACCAGATCTGTTTTTGATAGAAGCAGTTTGTCCGCGAAGCCGACCTGGCGCTGCGCTTCCTCGTTCTGGTCAAGCTGCTGCATCGCATGCTTGGCATCGACGACCGTGATGATGGCATCCAGCAGGTAATCGCCGGCGACTTCGTCATCCATGAAAAAGGTTTGCGCCACCGGTCCTGGATTGGCCAGCCCGGTGGTTTCGATGACGACGCGATCAAATTGCAGGAGTCCGTCGCGCCGCTTTTGCGCGAGCGCACTGAGCGCGACGATCAGATCGCCGCGCACGGTGCAGCAGATGCAGCCGTTATTCATTTCAATGATTTGTTCGGTGCTGTCCTGTACCAGGATTTCATTGTCGATGTTCTCCGGCCCGAATTCGTTTTCGATCACGGCGATCCTGTGACCGTGGTGTTCTTGCAGGATGCGATTCAGCAGCGTCGTTTTGCCTGCGCCGAGGAAGCCGGTCAGGATGGTAGTGGGAATCAGGGCCATGGTCAATTAATTGGGGTGGGTGGAATTAAGCGGTACGCGATCCGCGACGTCTTTCCGGAAATTTGTGGCGCAATCGGCGCACCAGCCTTTGATGGTCAGCTCGATATTGTGGCTTTGGAAGCCTTTTCCAAGCGTCTCCTGCAGCATACTTTGCAATTGCCGGCGAATCGCCGCCTGGCGCCGGCTCGAATTCGGCGTACCGTTCGGCGAGGCGTCGCGATCAAGGCAAAATACCTTGGCGCAGCGCGTGCACTTGAAGTGACCGTGCTGATGCTGCATCGGCAGTTGCGACGGATCGGCGCGGGCACCATGCACGATGCCGGCGCTATAGCGGAATACGCGATCGTCGCCGGCGATCTTATGCACCAGTCCCGCCTCGGTCAGGCAATCGAGCGCCCGATATAGTGTCACGCGATCCATGTCGATGAACCGGTCCTGCATGTCCTGGTGCGAAAACGCGCAGCGCGCATCAAGCAAGGCACTCAAGACCTTGATGCGGGCAGCGGTGACGCGCACGGCCGCGTCGCGCAGGCGCGTTTCAGCCGGCACCGTTGTCTGCAGGCGCCCGGGTGCGGCGTTTCCGGACAACTCGACACGATCTGTCTTGGCTTTCATCATGCGGCGATTATGCAGCATTTTTTGCAATTGAGTTGCAAGAAAGTACAAGGACAGCGCCTCGGCGGCATGCGTCGATCTGTCAGCCGGAAGGTTCCTTTTTCCGGGCGCGCGGATGGGCCGCGTCATACACCTGCGCCAGCCGCTGGAAGTCGAGCGAAGTATAGACCTGGGTCGATGCAATTGACGAGTGCCCGAGCATTTCCTGTACCGCACGCAGGTCGCCCGACGACTGCAGCACATGCGATGCGAACGAATGGCGCAGCACATGCGGATGGACGTCGGACGGAATCCCGAGCGCCTGCGCATGCGCTTTCAGGCGCAGCTGTACCACGCGCGGCGACATGCGGCTGCCGCGCTCGCTCAAAAACAGAGGATGCGGATCGGTTTTGACAAGCGTTGCGCGTGGTGCAATCCAGGCCGCGACCGCCTGCATCGCCGGTTGCCCTACCGGTACGCTGCGTATCTTGTTGCCTTTGCCGGTCACCGTGACTTCGTGTGCGTCGAAATCGATCCAGCCGGCCGATGTGTGGCCGTTTTCGTGCGCAAACCGCAGATCCAGGCCAACCAGCTCCGACACCCGCAAGCCGCTCGAATACAGTAGTTCGAACATCGCGCGGTTGCACAGCTGCGCGGTCGATGCGGCATCTTTGCCGGGGCATTTTTCCGCCACCAGACGCACTGCGTCATCGGCCGACAGCGCTTTCGGTAATGGCTTGGCGCGCTTCGGCGCCTTCACGCCCAGTACCGGATTGGCGGCCAATTCAGTTTGCTGCGCCAGCCATTCGAAGAAGCCGCGCCATGCCGACAGTTTGCGTGCTATCGAGCGCGCACTCAGTCCTCTGCCATGCAGCTGTGCAGCGAATTTTCGGATGTTGAAATGGGTGACTGCGCTGAGTGCTGGATTAGCGCCCAGCGCTTCGGTCAGGGCCAGCAATTCGGCCAGGTCGCGGCCGTAGTTATCGACCGTGTGCGGTGACAGTTGGCGCGGGCTGGTCAGGCTGCCGAGATATGCAGTGACCCAAGCGCGATTTGTCTCGGCGGCCACGGCGACAGGGGGTCAGTCGAGCAGACAGGTTAGAGCCGCGCTGGCCGTGTCGCCGATCCGCACCAGGAAGTCGGTCGCCATCTCGGCGGTAAACCGGCCTGGATCGGGCGAACCCAAGACCAGCAAGCCGAACGCCTCGGACGCGCCGTGCGCGCGCAAAGGCAGCATCGCCAATGATTCGATCGAGGGGGCATCCTCAAGCCAGGCGGCCGCTTCGAAATCCATGTTCTTGCCGCAGAAAGGCGCACTCAAGCCGGTCGAAAAGATCTTCGAATCTTCCGACACGGGCGCCGCGAACCAGGTATGGGCAAACGGCTCGGCCACGCCCCACATGCGCAATGTCGCGTGTGGCACTGCGAACGTGGTTTGCAGCCCGCTGATCAGCGTATGCGCCAGGTCCACGTCGTTGCGCGCCAGTAGCAATGAGCGGGCCCAGTCCTGGAATTTCTGCGTGATCACATCATTCTCCAGAGCGATGCGCATTAAATCGGCCATGCGCATTTCCATGAGCTTGATCTTGTCGCGCAACACTTCCATCTGGCGCTCTTGCAGCGACAGAGTGCGTCCACCCAGGGGGCTGGTCAGTTTGATCCGCGACAGCAGATCCGGATGCTCTTCGAAGAAGTGTGCATGCTCGGACAGGTAATCGGCGACAGAATTGGAATCCATGTACGGTCTTCTTGGTAATT
>DHXL01000125.1:0-2226 GCA_002415335.1 Oxalobacteraceae bacterium UBA5157 | reverse complement strand
CAAGAGCCTGTGCCGCAGGCCAGCGTCTCGCCGACGCCGCGTTCGAATACGCGCAGCCTGATGTGGTGGCGCCCGACAATTTGCATGAAGCCGGCATTGACGCGCTGTCGAAAGCGAGGGTGATGCTCGATTGCCGGGCCATCGGTTTGCACGGCGGCCGCGTCGGTATCGGCGACCAACTGCACCGCGTGCGGATTGCCCATCGACACCGCCGAAATCCAGATCTGCCTGCCGTTGATATCCAGCGGCCACACGCTATCCTGACCCTCGGTCCTGGCTTGCAGGCCGCTGGCGTCAAACGGGACCTGCAGCGGATCCAGGATGGGCGCGCCCATGTCGACCGTGACGCGGCCGTCGGCTTCCAGCGCCGGCTCGATCACACCCTTCATGGTTTCAACCTTGATCGTGCGTTTCGTGGTCAAGCCTTTGTCGGTAACGAATTTGACGAAGGCGCGTGCGCCATTGCCGCACTGCTCGACTTCGCCACCATCCGCGTTATAGATGCGGTAGCGAAAATCGACGCCGGCTGCCTGCGGTCTTTCGACCACCAGTATCTGGTCGGCGCCGATGCCGAAACGGCGATCGGCCAGCAATTGCCATTGCGCGGGCGTGAAATCGATGTGCTGGTTGATCGCGTCGATCACGACAAAATCGTTGCCGGCGCCGTGCATTTTCGTGAATTTGAGTTTCATCCTGCGATTATAGACCGCCCCGGTCGGGCTAGTCCTGCAGCGAAAGCGTATTCGGCCCGGCCGCGGCGTACACGCTTGGTACGCCGGGCGGGCGCGTCTTGAAGCGCTTGTGCGTCCAGAAATACTCGGCCGGCGTCTCCCGTACGCGCGCTTCGATGAACGCATTCATCTGCCGCGTGGCGGCGACCACGTCGGTGCCGGGATAGTTTTCCCATCGCGGGTAGAACGCGACTTTCCATCCCTGGTAATTCGGCAGGTAAGTCGCGATGACCGGGATGACGCTGGCGCCGGTTGCCGCCGCGATGCGCGCCGGCGCGGTCAGCGTGGCGGCCGGGATGCCGAAAAACGGCACAAATTCGGCATTCTTGGCGCCGAAATCCATGTCCGGCAACATGAAGAAAGGCAAACCTTCGTGCATGGCGCGGATGATCGGCTTGACGCCTTCCGCGCGCGAAAACAAGCGGATCGGCCGAAAGCGCGTGCGCCCCTTGCGCAAGGCCTCGTCGAAGACGCGATTTTGCTGGCGCGCATAGATCGAGCACAGCGACGTCTCCAGCATCACCGCCACTCCCGCCACGTCGAGACTGACGAAGTGCGGGCAGAGCAGGATGGTCGGGCCGGCCTGGATTGCTGCCAGCGGCACAGCCGGCTCGATCACGATCAGGCGCCGCAGTCGCGCTTCCGAGCCCCACCACAGGATGCCGCGCTCCAGCACGCTGCGCGCATAGGCTTGGAAATGCTGCCTGGCGATACGTTGCCGCGCGCGGTCGGACAATTCCGGCAGGCATAACCGCAGGTTCGTCAGCGCGATCAAACGGCGCGATTTGATGGTCGCGAACAGCAGCGTGCCGATGCCTTCGCCAATCCGCCCCAACACCGGTAGCGGCAGCCAGTGCAACAGCCACATGATGGCGAGCAGCAGCCTCACCCCGGCAGCTCCGGGCTGGGACTTGCGCCTGGTGCGGGCGCCGCTCCAGGCGGCGTCTTGTAGCGGTTGTAGCTCCAAAAGTACTGCGCCGGGCAACGCGCGATCAACTGCTCCATCGCGCGATTGATCGCGCCGGCTTGCTGCTCCGGCGTTTCGCCCAGGATTTCCTCGAACGCCACGAAGCGAATCACATAGCCCCGACCATGCGGCAAGCGTTCGGCGTAGGACAGGATGATCGGCGCGCCGGTCATTTGATGCAGCTTGGCCGAGAGCGTCATCGTGTAGGCCGGCTTGCCGAAGAAGTCGGCCCACACGCCTTCGCCTTGTTGCGGCACCTGGTCCGGCAGCAAGCCGATCGCGCCGCCCTTCTTGAGCGTTTTCAGCAGCGTGCGCACACCCGCCAGGCTGGCCGGTGCCAGCAGCAGATTGTGCCGAGCCCTTGCGCCCTCGATCAAGGGTTTCAGGGCAGCCTTGCGCGGCGGACGGTACAGTACTGCCAGGGGTGTGCGTTGCGCGATGGCTTGCGCGATAATTTCAAAGCAGCCCAGATGCGGCGTCAGGAAAATCACGCCGCGCCCGGCAACGAGCGCATCTTGCACGATTTCC
>DHXL01000198.1 GCA_002415335.1 Oxalobacteraceae bacterium UBA5157 | reverse complement strand
TATCCTGCAAGTCGACCTATACGATGCCACCGCGCGTATAGGTCGACTTGCAGGATATCGATGGTGCCGTGGTTGGCGCTGTCGGTGACGAAGTCCAGTGCATCCATTTCTATCACGGACAGGCGCTCGTCGTTGGGCGGCAGCTTGAACATCGATTCGCAAATCGCGATGACCGATGGATTCAATTCGATCGCGGTCACGCTTGCCTGCGGAAAGTGGCGATAGCAGAATTTTGTCAGCGCGCCGGTACCCAGCCCCAGCTGCACGATGCGCTGCGGCTGCGGGTTGAACAGCATCCACGCCATCATCTGCTGCGCGTATTCGAGTTCCAGCCAGTCTGGTTTGCGCAGGCGCATCGCGCCCTGTACCCATTCGGTGCCGAAGTGCAGGAAGCGCACGCCGTCCTGTTCCGACAGGGTGACCGCGGCGAACTTCGCCTTGCGTGGTTTCGGCGCTGCTGCGGTCTTGCCGGGGCCGGACTTGTGATTGGCTTGTGCTTCGATGGATTTGCGTTTGATGAGCATGGAGTTGGGGAGACGGTTGCCGGCGCGGATTTGTGCGGATCAGCGAATGATACCGCGCCGGGCCGCGAATTCTTCGCTGAACGACGTTGCCGATCCTGTTGTTTGCGCATTGCCACGATTGGACCTGGCTGCGCGGGCTTTGCGACCGCACCGGCATAGGCGGCATGCTCGGTGGCTTGTTTGGCAAGAAAGAGTAGCGCGCCAGGCCTGGACGCATCGCCGCTCTCATTTTTGCCGGATCAGCGCATCGGCCCGGTGCGTGCGCACTCGCTCAAGATTTGCCAGGCGCGAAGTTTCTCTGCGTACGGCAAGGTATACGCCGGGCTGCTCGATGGCAGCTTGATGATTCGATAGTGGTCGGCGTTTTCCTTGAGTACCTTCAGGCCGAGCCGCGCGGCGGTTTCCCCGTTGAATGCAATCGTGGTGAGTCGCGGCAACCGGCTGACCAGCTCAATGAGATCATTGTGAACATGATTGCGGATGCTGCTGTCAAGGCTGCCTTCTCGGTGTGCCTCGGCCACGACGTCCCACAGTCCGATGCCGTTTGCCAGCAGTGCCTGCAGCCGGGCCGGATAGGGCATCGCCGATAGGTCCGAGTCGATGACCGCGGACATCAATCGCCAAAATCGATTCTGCGGATTCGCATAATATTGGCTCTGCGTCAGGGACACTTCGCCCGGCAGACTGCCCAATAGCAACAAGCGGACATGTTCGTCGACTACCGGGGCAAAACTACGCTTGCTGGTCATAGGGGGTGTCTCATCGTTTCCTGGAAAACTGGCTCGACCGGGTCGCCGCCACGCTTGAAATCTTGCGCATTTAATTATAATTTAATTATAATAGAAACGTTATTCATTGCGCGGGATCCCAATCATGGAAACCAAGACGGCACGGCTGACGGTACTGGTTGATCCGGTGAAGAAGAAAGCGTTTGAGGAATTGTGCGCCAGTCAGGATCTGACGCCATCCCAGGTGGTTCGCCAGCTCATACGCGACTACATGGCGCGCTTCGGCGTCGACTACAGTACAAAGAGCCGCGTCGGAGCGAAGAGCAAGTCCGCGAAGCCGACGTGATCGCCCCATTCAACTCCGAATCCCGAGCACGTCGAGGATGCCGCACACGAACGTGAGCGGATGCGGCGGGCACCCGGGCACGTAGAGCGTCGGTGCGTATCGTTCAAGGAAGCTGCGCTCGATAGCGTTTGAGCCTTCGAACGGACTACCGGAGATCGCGCAAGCCCCCACTGCAATCACCAGTTTCGGCTCGGGCATCGCGTCCCAGCACGACTGCAGCGCCGCGGCCATGTTGCGAGTGACCGGGCCGGTCAGCACCAGCCCGTCCGCGTGGCGCGGCGACGCCACGATGTCGATGCCGAAGCGCCCGATGTCGAAGTTTACGTTGGTGAGCGCGTTGACTTCCAGTTCGCAGCCGCTGCAGCCGCCGGCCGAAACCGAACGCAGCTTCAGCGAGCGGCCGAAGCGCTTGCGCAACGCAGCGGATACCTTGATCGGATCAAGCTCGGGTCGCGCCTCGCTGATGACCAGGGCGCGGCGTTCGGTGGCGGCCAGCCGGAAGTCGCTGGAGAACGAGAGCTTGGCGCTTGGGCAGACCGGTGCGCAGTCGCCGCACAGGATGCAGCGACCGAGGTCGATTGCGACCGGGTTCAGGGTGATTGCGGCGGTGGGGCAGGCGGTCACGCAGGCGTCGCAACCGGCTGCGCAGGCCTGGGCGGCGATCACGGGCTTGCCGCGAAAGCCGACCGGATTGGCCTGGCGCGGATCGGGTATGGTCTGGCTGCCCTGCGAGATTCTGACCTTGATTGAGTTGCGCATCGCTGTGTCCTGATAGGTCGGGGACAGCGTAGCGCGGCGCGTGGCGGCGCCTTGCAGACTCTGTCCCGCAATTGTCTAGAGATCGTTCCCGCAATAAGAAAGATCGAAGCTCTTGTTGCAGATCGGGAAATCCGAGATCTCGTTGTCGCGCGCTGCGAGTGCGGCGCCGAACCAGTTCTGCAGCGACGGGTCCTGGACCTTGTAGTGAACCATGCGACTGTCCGTACCGGTCTCGATCACATGGATCACCGGCCCCCGGAATCCCTCGCGCATCGAGACGCACAGGCTGTCGGGCCTGGGCAGGGCGGGCGCGTGCAGCGCGGCGGCACCGAGATCATGCCCAGGCGCTTGCAGCACCTGCGTGAGCCAGCGCACGGACTCGTCGATCTCGCGCATGCGCAGCCGCATGCGCGCCCAGCAGTCGCCGGACTCCTCGGTCAGCAGCGCCACCGGATAAGCGCCATGCAGGCGGCCGGGCCGGCTGCTGCGCAGGTCGAGCGCGACGCCGCTGGCGCGTGCCGCCAGACCTGCGAGCCCGAGTTCCCGGGCTGCCTTGGTGGTAACTGTACCGGTATCCTGCAAGCGCGACTGCACGCTGTGCGCAGCCAGCATCAGCGCGTTGACTTCGCCGAAGTCCTTGGCGCAAGCGGCCAGTGTGGCGAGCAGGTCGCGGCGCAGCGCATCGCCGAGGCCGAAGCGCACGCCGCCCGGCCGCAGCCAGCCGCGTCCGAAGCGGCTGCCGCAGCAGCGCATGGCGGCGTTGATGATCGCGGTGCGCAGCCGCCCGTAAGTGGCGCCGCCTTGCAGGAACGCGATGTCGGTCGCCATCCCGGTGAGTGTGCCGAGGTGCATGGCCACGCGTTCGAGTTCGAGCGCAACGCCGCGCACGAGTTCGGTTTCGAGCGCGACAGGCGCGTCGGCCAAGGCCTCCAGCGCCGCGCAGTAACACCACGCGTAGGCAATGCTGGAGTCGCCCACGATCGTCTCGACCAGCGTGCTCAAGGCCTGCGGCGGGCGCTGCAGCAAGAGCGCCTCGACCGCCCGGTGCTGGTAGCCCAGCTGGAGCTCCAGGTGCAGCACCTGCTCGCCCATGCACATGAACCGGAAGTGGCACGGTTCGATCACGCTGGCGTGGATCGGCCCGACGCCGACTTCGTGCACCTCCCTTCCGCGCACCGAAAAGAATGGATGCTCGGTCATGCGCTGCTGGCGCTCGCCTTGGTAGCGTACCGGCTTGAGCCACGGATGGCCGTCGGGCACGATGCCGGTCTGTTCCCACAGTTCGCGTTCGAAGATTTGCGCGGCGGGGTGGCGCTCCGTCAAACAGGGATAGTGTTCGCCATGCTTGGCAAAGGCACGCAGCACCGATAGCCGGCCCGAGCCGTCCTGCAGAACCGCCGTCACGACCCGCTGCTCGCCGGCGCCGGGTCGGCCGAACAGCGTCAGCAGTCGACTGCCCGCGTCCAGATGCAGGCCGCACGCGTGCGCCATTTCGCTCAGGCCGGTCTGCGCAATATCGGACGCGCCGACGACCAGCAGCGGTTCCGTGCTATCCATCACTGGCCTCCGATCGATTGCGCCACCAGCACCAGAAGCTGGCTAATCGGCGCCGGCGTGTAGAGGCCGAGCAGCACCAGGACGCCGACGAAGCCAAGCTTGGGCAGCGCCGTGACCCAGGTCTCGTGGCTGGCCGGACCCGTGCGCTCCGACGGGCCCCACAGCATCGGGAAGATCGAGCGGCCGGTGGCGACGAAGATGATGGTCAGCATGGCGCACATCAGCGTGAACGCGATCAGGTTGCCCGACTGGACGATACCCGACAGGATCAGCATCTCGGCCATGAAGCCGCCAAACGGCGGGAAGCCCAGCAGGGCGAAGATTCCGACCGCGAACATCATTCCGGAAAACGGCAGCACCCGAATCACACCGCTCAAAGGCGCGACGGCATTCGTCCCATAGACCGCGCGCAGGCGGCCGGCGGTGAGAAACAGCAG
>DHXL01000255.1:2083-8631 GCA_002415335.1 Oxalobacteraceae bacterium UBA5157 | reverse complement strand
AGGTCGGCCATATGAATTTAATTAGCAAGGGAAGCGAATATATATCGTTTGGGCAAGCCGGATACAAGTACTAAAATTTGCTTGTCGACGGGGAGAATTATTCAAACTGCACTTTGCAGTCGCTTTACAGCGTCTCCACGCCGCTCACCTAGGAGTGTAAATCATGAGAGGATTATTCACAAACGGATCACTGACTATCGGCGCCGGGCAAGCGGTATCCGGAATCGCCCGCAAGCCGCAAATGCTGCGCGTTGTCAGCGGGCGCGTGTGGCTCACGCTGGAGGGAGTACCGCACGATTACTGGCTGGATGCCGGCGACACGTTTGAAGTCATGCCGGGGCGTTTGGTCGTGATTGAAGCCGACACGCGCGACAGCCGCGTGGTGATTCCGGCCCCGACCGCGAAGGGCGTCTTCACTAGCTTGCTGGCAGGATTGCAGGCATTGCGGAAGCCGGCTCCGCGTTCGTCCACGGCGCGCTGCTAGGCAGATCGCCAGGAAAATCGCTAGACTGTCTGCAGCGCGCGACGGCACACTCAGCGACGCCATCACACTCAACAAGACTAAATATCGGACCCCACCATGACGACACTATTTGACCCGATCCGCATCGGCGACCTGCAACTGGCGAACCGCATCATCATGGCGCCGCTCACGCGTTCACGCGCAATCGGCGACGGCCGCGTGCCGAATGCATTGATGACCGAATACTATGTCCAGCGCGCGTCCGCCGGTTTGATCATCAGCGAAGCGACCGCGGTGTCGCCGCAAGGCGTGGGCTATGCCGACACGCCCGGCATCTGGTCCGATGAGCAAGTCGCCGGATGGGAGCAGGTCACCGCCGCGGTGCACGCGGCCGGCGGCCGCATCGTGCTGCAGCTATGGCACGTCGGCCGTATCTCCGATCCGAGTTTCCTGAACGGCGAATTGCCGGTTGCACCGAGTGCGATTCCGGCGAAAGGACACGTCAGCCTGATCCGTCCGCAACGCGAATACGTCACGCCGCGCGCGCTCGATCTGGCGGAGATTCCAGGCATCGTCGAAGCCTATCGCAGGGGCGCTGAAAATGCCAAGGCAGCCAACTTCGACGGCGTCGAAATCCACGGTGCGAACGGCTACCTGCTCGACCAATTTTTGCAAAGCGGCAGCAATCGGCGCATCGACATCTACGGCGGATCGCTAGAAAATCGCGCGCGCCTGATGCTCGAAGTCACCGATGCCTGCATCGCCGTTTGGGGCGCGTCGCGCGTCGGCATGCATCTGGCGCCGGCCTGCGATTCCCATTCGATGGGCGACGACAATCCACTGGAAACATTCAGCCACGTTGCGCGCGAACTTGGCAAGCGTGGCATCGCGTTCATCTGCGCGCGTGAACCGCAAACGGCACATCGCCTCGGCCCGCAACTCAAGCAGGCGTTCGGCGGCATCTACATCGCCAATCAGCAGCTGACCAAGAGTGCGGCAGAAGCGTTGCTGGCCAAGAATGAGGCCGATGCAGTGGCGTTCGGCCAGCTGTTCATTGCCAACCCGGACTTGCCGCGTCGATTGAAGCTCAATGCGCCGTTGAATACGCCCAAG
The DNA here is from genome assembly GCA_002415335.1 of Oxalobacteraceae bacterium UBA5157. GTDB lineage: Bacteria > Pseudomonadota > Gammaproteobacteria > Burkholderiales > Burkholderiaceae_D > UBA5157. The sequence continues at coordinate 7,055 of DHXL01000255.1, read as the reverse complement.
TCCGAAACCTTTTACACGCCAACCCCCGAAGGGTATACCGACTATCCGGCGTTGGCATAGGCAGCAGTCGTCCTGTGCGCCGTTGGACCATGCGATATCTCGACGTATTTGGCTGCCGTCCAACACGAGTCGCGCATCGTGGCGCGGCGCACATGACGTTTCATTTCGGCTGGGAGTAGCCCCATGCAATGCCGCTGCCACATCGCTCAAATCAACATCGCGCGCGCCCGCGCACCGATGGACGCCCCCTTGATGGCCGGCTTCGTCGCCCGGCTCGATGACATCAATGCGCTGGCCGACTCCAGCCCCGGTTTCGTGTGGCGCCTGCAAACCGAGGACGGCAATGCGACCTCGGTACAGGCGTACGAGGATCCGATGATGTTGGTCAATATGTCGGTGTGGCAAACGCAGGAAGATCTCAAGCAGTTCGTGTTCCGCAGCGATCACGTCAACGTGATGCGCCAGCGCCGGAAATGGTTCGAGCCGCTAGGCAACGTACCGTACGCATTGTGGTGGATACAGGCTGGCCGGATTCCATCGCTCGCCGAGGCGAAAGAGCGCTTGACGTATTTGCAGCGCAACGGCGAGAGTGAATTCGCGTTTTCATTTGCCAGCCTGTTCCATGCGCCGACTTCTGCGGCGACGCCGCACTCCGCGCCGTGACGCGCGCAGGTCGGGTTGGCATCCCTTGACATGAGGCGAAAGGCGCCGCCGTGCCGCCGTCTTGACAGCCCGTCGGCAGCTAGCCGTTCAGCGTCTTCATGCTTTCCTCCGTATAGCGCGCGCCGGTCGCCGCGCCGAACGGGAAGATCGCATCGATCTCCGCCAATTCATCCGGACCCAGTGTGAGCTCCATCGCCCGCACGTTTTCCTCCAGATAGCTGCGCCGCTTGGTGCCGGGAATCGGCACGATATCCTCTCCTTGTGCCAGCACCCATGCCAGCGCCAATTGCCCCGGCGTGCAACCGCGCCGCGCCGCCAACTCCCTGACCTTGTCGACCAAGTGCAGATTCTTCGCGAAATTCTCACCTTGGAAGCGCGGGGTATGGCGACGGTAATCATCTTCCGCAAACTGCTCCGGCCGGGTAATCGCGCCGGTCAGGAAGCCGCGGCCGAGCGGGCTGTACGGCACGAACCCGATGCCGAGCCTGCGGCAGGTGGCGAGCACGCCCTGCTCCGGATCACGTGTCCACAGCGAATATTCGCTTTGCAGCGCGGTAATCGGATGAACCTTGTGCGCCCGCTCGAGCGTTTGCGGCGACGCTTCGGATAGGCCGATGTAGCGGATCTTGCCGGCCTTGACCAGAGCAGCCAGTGCGCCAACCGTGTCTTCGATTGGCGTTTGCGGATCGATGCGGTGCTGGTAGTAGAGGTCGATCGTGTCCACGCCCAGGCGCCGCAGGCTGCCTTCGACGGACGACCGGATGTACTCCGGTTGGCCATTGATGCCGCGTGCATGCGGATGGCTGGTGTCGCGTACGATGCCGAATTTGGTGGCGAGGACGATCTGGTCGCGTTTGCCCTTGATCGCCTTGCCGACCAGTTCTTCATTGGTGTACGGGCCGTACATGTCGGCAGTATCGAGAAAGTTGATGCCGAGTTCCAGTGCGCGGTGGATGGTGGCGATCGATTCGGCGTCATCGCGGTTGGCGTAGAAGTCGCTCATGCCCATGCAGCCGAGGCCGATGGCGGAGACCATCGGACCGTTAGCGCCGAGTCGACGGGGGTTTGCTGGTGTGCTCATGTGAATGATCCTTGGTAGAAGATTGTTTAGCGACGTTTGCTTGGATTGGCTTGCCGAATTGTTTCTCCAGCGCGGCATACATGGCGACCTTGCCATGCATGACCGCCACGGTCCGCTGCAACTCTGCAAGCGTCGCCTCCAGTGTCAGCGTATGCCGTTCCAGCAACGCCTTCCGTTCTGACACACTCTCCGGATGATCGCCAAGCCGGCGCAATTCGGCATAGCGCAGCATCTGCCGGATCGGCATTCCAGTCGAGCGCAGTCTGAGCAGGAATTCAATCCAGCGAATGTCTTCGTCCCGATACAGCCGGTGCCGGTTTTCCTGGCGCGGTACCGGATCGATCAGGCCGATGCGTTCGTAATAACGCAAAGTATGAACGCTCAGTCCGCTCGCCGCGGCTGCTTGCTGGATCGTCAGGAAAGTGGTCATGGCAGCTAGTGTAGAAGTTAGAGTGCACTCGAAGTCAAGTACGTTTGTATCGGTGACTGCCGGTAAAAATCGGCTACCCGCCTCGCGCGATGTGCGATTCCAGCACGTGTCTGAATTCCATCAAGTCCTGGCGGCTCATATCCGATATTGCCGCATAGCGTAGTCCGGAGTCGCTCCAAGTTGCCAGCTGATACCCTTGCCGGGAAAAGAGTTGGAGCCGCGCCTTGCCCTTTAGCCTTGCCCTTTGTCCAGATGTCCGTTCACATTGGGGCTCTAGCGGCGCGCCCAACCCCGAGGCCGTCAATACGTTGAAGAAGCCCGTCGCGAGCGTCAATGCGCTGGATGTACAACCGGATTTTATCGTGTTTACCGGAGCGATCTGAGCCACACTACCGACGACCCTCAGGAGCGCCGAAAACGCATGGCGGAGTTCCTGAAAATCGTCAGCACACCGAAGTCAAGGTCAAGGCGATTCATTTCATGCCCGGCGAGCACGGCGCCTCGCTCGATAACTGCGCCGCAAGCCGCCGGGGCATGGCACCGCCATGAGTTAGTGCAATGGATCATCGTTTTTTTGGATAGACAGAACCGCGCGTGGACTTTAGACTTCAATGCTGTCATCGAGACAAGTTTTGAGTAGCATTTGGCCGGCATGCAATGCCTGCTGGGGCGCATTGAATCGGATCTCGCTTTCCCCTGCGCGTCGCCTTCACGCAATTTCGACGACTGAATATCAATCAAGGGCATCGATGCGAGCGACGCGGATGTGCACCCGGGCTATACGTCCGATTATTGGGCCGTTTTCTTTGCCGATCCGGATGGCATCCGGCTTGAGGTTACCCACTACCGGCAGGAAAGACGCGAGCGTCATGACAACTGGGAATGATTGCCGGATTGATCGATGACGCAGCACGGACGCGAGCACGCATGCAGTCGCGCGCGCGACAGTTGGACATCCACAAGAAAATCACCGCCTTATGCAAAACCACGATTGGCCTGTACACTGCGTCGCGCTTCCCAGCGAATCGCGCGTCAACGGTTTGTATCAAACCACTCATCTGGCCGACGCTTACGCGATTCGCCTGCCGTCGGATGCGATCACCGATCCCGAATCGCTCGCGCGTTTTGTCTTCGGCCAGCAAGCGCCGTGGGTCGCAAGACTCATGCGCGTGCGCGATGCGCTCGTTGCCGGATTCGGCGTCAAGACTTCGCGGCAACTGCAAAATTCTGCCGTGTCGGGTACCGGCAAGCGTATCGGTATCTTCAGGATCTATGAGACCAGCGCACAAGAGATTCTGTTAGGCGAGGACGACAAGCATCTCGACTTCAGGTTGTCGGTACTGCGACAGACGCGGACCGACGGAGCCGAGAGCGCATCCTATCTGATCGTGTCGACCGTCGTGCATTGCCACAATCGATTGGGACGTGCGTACATCTTGCTGATCGCACCGTTTCATCGATTGGTGGTGCAGTCCGGCCTGCGCAGGGCGGCGCGCATCGGGTGGCCTGTTTCGGCCGAATGAGAAGTTCGTATTGCGCGAGAAGTGTGTATTAATGGTGGTTTGAATTAACCGACATAAAACTTGCGCTTCTTGGGTTTCTTCGGCTTCTTCAGGACCTGTCCGCCAGGATCGGTGACCGGCACCCGATGTTCCGGCGCGAAGTCCGGCTCGTCGATGCGGCGCAAGGTTTGGCGCGTCAGCGTTTCGATCGCCGCCAACAGTTCCACCTCGTCCGCGCACACCAGCGAGATTGCCTCGCCGGAAGCCCCGGCACGGCCGGTGCGGCCGATGCGATGAATGTAGTCTTCGGCGACGATCGGCAAATCGAAATTGACTACCTGCGGCAGATCGTCGATATCGAGTCCGCGTGCAGCCACGTCAGTCGCCACCAATATCTTCACTTCGCCCGCCTTGAAGCGATTGAGCGCACGCAGGCGCGCCGGCTGCGGCTTGTCGCCGTGGATCGAGTCGGCACCGATTCCTTGCGCGAGCAGCGTCTCGACCAGCTGCTCGACTCCCCTGCGCGTCTTGACGAACACCAGCACCTGGCCCCAACGCTTCGTCCTCAACAGATGGCCAAACAGTTCGGCCTTGCGTTTTTTGTCAACCGGAATCATCCATTGCTTGACGCTCTTCACCGTCGTATTGCGCGGGCTGACCTCGATGCTGAGCGGATCAATCAGCAGCGCGCCGGCCATCGCGCGGATCGCATCGGAAAAGGTCGCCGAAAACAGCAGGGTTTGGCGCCGTTTTGGCAGCGCGGCGAACACCGCATCGAGCTCGCGCGAGAAACCGAGGTCGAGCATGCGGTCGGCTTCATCCAGCACCAGCGTCTGCAGTTGATCGAATTTCAGCGCGTTCTGCCGATACAGATCGAGCAGACGGCCGGGCGTCGCCACCAGCACGTCAAGACCTTTGCGCAGCTTCATCATCTGCGGGTTGATGCTCACGCCGCCATACGCGACCGCAGTGCGCAACGGCAGGCGCGCGCCATAGGCGCGAAAGCTTTGATGCACCTGCTCCGCCAGCTCGCGGGTCGGCACCAGCACCAGGCAGCGCACGCAATTACTGTCGACCTGGCCTTCCATCGTCAGGCGTTGCAGCAGCGGCAGTGCGAAGCCGGCGGTCTTGCCGGTGCCGGTTTGCGCCGCCGCCATCAGGTCGCGCCCCGCCAACACAGCCGGAATTGCCCGCGCCTGCACCGGCGTAGGAGTCTGGTAGCCGAGCGTGTCGAGTGCTTGCAGCAGCGGGTCGATCAGACCGAGGGAGGCGAACGTCATAGGGATGGGCCGAATC
>DHXL01000255.1:0-1958 GCA_002415335.1 Oxalobacteraceae bacterium UBA5157 | reverse complement strand
CGCAAATTGATGTTGCATTGGCAATTTTTTCATGACAGCATGGGACACGCCGAGCGATGGCAAGCGCGATGTGCCGGCATGCATGCGGCAATCGGTCCGCATGAACACGACAGGCGATAGAAATGGGGGAAGCGCGATGTTGCTAAGAGTGGGCGAACTTGCCAAGCGCACTGGCTTAACGGTTCGGACACTTCATCACTATGATGCGATCGGACTGCTGAATCCGTCGGCGCGATCGCAGGCCGGATACCGACTGTACAACAATGAGGATATCGCCAGGTTGCATGGTATTCAGGGACTTCGCGACCTTGGATTGCCATTGAGTGATATCGGCCGTCAGCTGACAGTGAACGGCGCCACGCTTCCCGAGATCATCTCGCGGCAGCTTGCCGCCCTCGATCGCGAGATTTCGCGGGCAACCGATGTGCGCAGTCGCTTGACGATGCTGCAGCAAAGGCTGACGGTGGGAACCCAGCCCGAAACAGATGATTGGCTGGCCGCATTGCAATTGATGACGACGCATGGCAAGTACTTCACAAGCGACGAGCTCAAGGTAATCTCGGAACGCTGGCAGGAGATGACGGCAGACTGGCAGCCTTTGATCAAGGAACTGCACGACGCAATGAAGGAAGATATTCCCGCTGACGCTTCCGTCGCGCAGATGCTGGCGCGTCGATGGATGAACTTGTCAATGCGTTGGATGCAGGACGATTTTGCCCTTCTGACGCGATGGAAAGAGATGTGCGAAAACGAGCCTGCGGCCTATGGCAACAGCGGCATCGACGCGGAGTCCTTCCAATATATCGGCAACGCCGTTGCGCTGCGTGTGGCGGCCTTCCAGAAATACCTCGATCCGCTGCAGATCAAGCGCCTCAACAAGAATCTGGATGAAAAATGGGACGCGCTTGAACAGGCCGCAAGGAACATCATGCGACAAGGGCTGGCTGCCGATAGCGAAGTCGTACGGCGGCTTGCCGTTCGGTGGGATGACTTGGTTGACGAGACCGCCGATCACGATCCGGTGATCCGTGAAAAACTGCTCATCGCCATTGAAAATGAACCTTTGATTCGATCGGGTTCGCATTTGAGCGCCGATGTCCGGGAGTTCATTGGTGGTGCGGTTGCTTTCAGCGGGAACCGTCAATCGGCTTAGTTAGATTCACGTTCTGTTGGCGCCGACCTAAGGCTAACCATTCGCCAGGAACCGCTTGACCCTCACGTTACGTCAGCCTTTATCCTGCGTTTTGCTGATGAAAGCGCAGAAGCGACAGCAAGCATAATTGGCCAGGCAGGTGGACGATCTCTTGGAGAGCACTATGCATCCCGTGGTACTGAAACAGGTAGGAAAAACTTACCATCTCGATGCGGTCGACGTTCCGGCGCTGACCGACATCAACCTCGAAATACGCGCCAACTGTTTCACCGTGATTTCCGGTGCGTCAGGTAGCGGGAAGACGACCTTGCTGAATCTGATCGGCTGCATCGATCGAGCAGACCATGGCGAGATCGTGGTCGCCGGCGAAGCCGTGCAAAAAATGTCGGACGACGCGTTGTCCGATTTCCGCGCCCGCCATCTCGGCTTCATTTTCCAGAATTTCAATCTGCTGCCGGTGCTGAGCGCCTATGAGAACGTCGAATATCCGCTGATCATGACGAAGATGCCCGCGGCACGGCGCAGGCAACGCGTACTCGAACTGCTCGATGCGGTCGGACTGGCGGACCGGGCGCAGAATCGTCCCGGTCAACTCTCCGGCGGCCAGCGCCAGCGCGTGGCAATCGCGCGCGCGCTGGCGACTGAGCCGAAACTGGTGCTGGCCGATGAGCCGACCGCCAATCTCGACAGTCAAACCGGCGCCTCGATCATCGCCTTGATGCGCAAGATGCAGCGCGAGCATCACGCATCGTTTGTATTTTCCTCGCACGACCCGCAGGTGCAGGCCGAAGCCGACGATGCGATA
>DHXL01000397.1 GCA_002415335.1 Oxalobacteraceae bacterium UBA5157 | reverse complement strand
CTGATCGAGTCATTTCCGGCCAGTGATCCGATCGCGGTCAGGGTCACTCGCGTGATCAAGCCGGCGTAGCAGGACATGAACAGCCGTCCTGATACAGCTACGGAGACGTCCCGAAAATGTTGAAGAGGATCGATGGCCACGCACATCCGCCGCTCGCAGACAAAGCGGCCCGCGGACAGTTTGCTGCCGCACAAACTCCTTGCGCCAAGACGGCGCTGCCCGAGCAGATCTTTGCCGTTTGCGGCAAGGACTGTTCATGAAATCGGCGGTGCCATGCATCCTGGCTGTCAATGGCGGCTCGTCCAGCATCAAGTTTGCGCTGTTTGAATCCGCTCCGTTGCAGCCGATACTGAAGGGCAGCATTCAGGGCGTAGGCATTGCGCAGGGCAACTTCGTCGTAAAAGGCGTGAGCCAGGCCGACGACTTTACGCGATCCGTGAAGGTCCCCGACCACGGGACTGCGGTGGTCTTGCTCATGGATTGGATCGGCGCACGCATCGAACCCGGCGCACTGGTTGCGGTCGGGCATCGGGTGGTGCATGGCGGGCCGAAATACTGGGAGGCACGGCGTATCACGCCGGAGATGATGGGAGAATTGCGTCAACTCAGCCCGTTCGATCCGGAGCACATGCCGGAAGAGATCCTGTTGGCCGAGGCTTTTCAGCGACGCTTCCCGGATCTGTCCCAGATCGCCTGTTTTGACACGGCATTCCATCGCGATATGCCGCGCGTCGCGCGCCTGTTGCCGATCCCGCGCAGATATGAGGCGAAGGGCGTTCGGCGCTACGGGTTTCACGGATTGTCGTACGCCTATTTGATGCAGGAGCTGGAACATGTCGGCGGCCGGAAAGCGGCGAACGCGCGCGTCGTTCTCGCTCATCTTGGCAACGGCGCCAGCATGGCCGCCGTGCGGGAAGGCCGCAGCGTGGACACGACGATGGCTTTCACGCCCGCATCCGGCCTGCCGATGAGCACCCGCTCCGGCGACGTCGATCCCGGCCTGGCTTCGTTCCTGGCGCGCAGCGAGAATATGACTGCATCCCAATTCGATCACATGGCGAACCACGAGTCGGGGCTGCTCGGCATATCGGAGACAAGCGCCGACATGCGCGACTTGCTTGCGCGCGCGTCCGACGATCGCCGGGCGGCTGAAGCGGTGGAGCTGTTTTGCTATCAGGCGAAGAAGTCGATCGGCGCCTATGCCGCCGTGCTCGGCGGGCTCGACACGCTGGTGTTCGCGGGAGGCATCGGCGAAAACGCGTCGCCGGTGCGTGCACGCATCTGCGAGGGGCTGGGCTTTCTCGGCATCGAATTGCATGCAGCGCGCAACCTGGCGCACGCGAACGTGATTTCGACAGACGCCAGCCGGGTCACGGTCCGCGTGATCCGTACCGACGAAGAATTGATGATCGCCAGAGCGGTCCATCGCGTGCTCGGCCCTGGCGCATAAGCAAAGGAAAATAGGATATGGAAAACGGAACAAGAACGCTCGATCCGGAACTGCTGCGCGGGATGGATGCCTATTGGCGTGCCGCGAACTACCTGTCGGTCGGACAAATTTACCTGTACGACAACCCGCTGCTGAAGCGGCCGTTGGCACTGGCCGATGTCAAGCACATGCTGCTCGGACACTGGGGCACGACGCCCGGCCAGAACTTCATTTACGTGCACCTGAATCGCGTCATCAAGAAATTCGACCTCAACATGATCTACGTCTCCGGCCCCGGACACGGCGGTCCTGCGCTGGTCGGCAACACTTACCTCGAGGGCACTTACAGCGAGATCTATCCGAATATCAGCCAGGATGAAGCCGGGCTTCAAAAGCTCTTTCGCCAATTCTCATTTCCCGGCGGGATTCCCAGCCATGTCTCGCCCGAGTGTCCGGGCTCGATCCATGAAGGCGGCGAACTCGGTTATTCGCTCAGCCATTCTTTCGGTGCCGTGTTCGACAATCCCGATCTGATCGTTGCCTGCGTGATCGGCGACGGCGAAGCCGAAACCGGCCCGCTCGCCACCGCATGGCACTCCAATAAATTCCTCAATCCCGTCACCGACGGTGCGGTGCTGCCGATCCTGCATCTGAACGGCTACAAGATCGCCAATCCGACGATACTCGCGCGCATCGAGCCGGAGGAGCTCGATCAATTCCTGCGCGGCTGCGGCTGGACGCCCTACTTCGTCGAGGGCCATGAGCCGGCGCTGATGCATGAGGCGATGGCCGCGACGCTCGACACGGCGCTGGCGCAGATCAAACAAATCCAGCACGACGCCCGCAACGGCGGCAATTCCGTGCGGCCGCGCTGGCCGATGATTGTCCTCAAATCGCCGAAGGGATGGACCGGACCCAAAGTCGTGGATGGCCGGCAGATCGAAGGCACGTTCCGCGCGCATCAGGTGCCGCTGTCCGACCCGGCCGCCCGTCCCGAGCACCTGCAGCTGCTGGAAGACTGGTTGCGCAGTTATCGGCCGGAACAACTGTTCGATGCGCAGGGCCGCCTGAATCCCGAGCTGGCGGCGCTGGCGCCGGCGGGCGAACGGCGCATGGGGTCGAATCCGCACGCCAACGGCGGCACGCTGCTGCGCGACCTGCGCATGCCCGACTTCCGCGAGTACGCGGTCGAGGTGGCCGGGCCCGGCGTCGAAGGCATCGGCGACACGCACGTGCTCGGACGCTTCCTGCGCGACGTGGCGAAACTCAACGATGCGCAGCGCAACTTCCGGGTCTTCGGCCCCGACGAGACGCTCTCCAACGGCCTGGAGGCGCTGTTCGACGCCACCAATCGCCAATGGGACGCCGCGACCTTGCCGAACGACGAATTCCTCGCCGCATCCGGCCGCGTCATGGAAATGCTCAGCGAACACCAGTGCGAGGGCTGGCTCGAGGGCTACCTTCTGACCGGACGGCACGGACTGTTCAACTGCTACGAGGCCTTCATCCACATCGTCGATTCGATGTTCAACCAGCACGCCAAGTGGCTGAAAGTCAGCGCGCAATTGCCGTGGCGGCGCAAGATCGCCTCGCTCAACTACCTGCTGGCGTCGCACGTCTGGCGCCAGGACCACAACGGCTTCACGCACCAGGATCCGGGCTTCATCGATCACGTCGTCAACAAGAAGGCGGAGGTCGTGCGCGTCTATCTGCCGCCCGATGCGAACTGCCTGCTATCGGTCATGGACCACTGCCTGCGCAGCCGGCACTACGTCAATGTGGTGATCGCCGGCAAGCACCCGGCCCCGCAGTGGCTGACGATGGATGCCGCCATCAAGCACTGCACGGCCGGCATCGGCATCTGGCGCTGGGCCAGCAACGACCAGGAGGTGGCGCCCGACGTGGTGATGGCCTGCTGTGGCGACGTGCCGACCCTGGAGACGCTGGCTGCCGTGTCGATCTTGCGCGCCCATCTGCCCGACCTGAAAATCCGCGTGGTCAACATCGTCAACCTGATGAGACTGCAGCCGCCGAGCGAGCATCCGCATGGCCTGAGCGACATCGATTTCGACGAACTGTTCACCCGGGACAAGCCGGTCATCTTCGCCTTCCATGCCTACCCGTGGCTGATCCACCGGCTGACCTATCGCCGCACCAACCACGGCAATATCCACGTCCGCGGCTACAAGGAAGAGGGCACCATCACCACGCCGTTCGACATGACGGTGCTGAACGAACTCGATCGCTTCCATCTCGTGATGGACGCCATCGACCGCCTGCCGCAGACCGGCGACAAAGGAATTTACCTGAAACTGCAGCTCAAGGACAAGCTGGTCGAGCACAAGCAATATATCGACAGATACGGCGAGGACATGCCGGAAATCCGCAACTGGACATGGCCCCGCGACGAGGGCCGCCCGCAGCCGCCGGCGGCCGCTGTGCCCGGTCCGGATTAACGGCGCACTCGACCAAGGGGATATGGAAAATAATCAGTCTGGCCCGGAAAATCGCGGCGTAGTGGTTGCGGTGCGCGGCAGCGTCGTGGACATACGGTTCGATGCCCGCTTGCCGCCGATCCATACCGTGCTGCGCGCCGGAGAGGACGGCTGCATCGTGATCGAAGTGCTGGCGCAGCGCGATGCGCGCCATGTGCGCGGGATTGCACTGACGCCGACGCAAGGCCTCGCTCGCGGCATGGTGGTGGAGGATACGGGCGGGCCGTTGAAGGCGCCGGTCGGCAAGGGAATCCTGTCGCGCATGTTCGACGTGTTCGGCAACGCGATCGACCGCGAAGCGGCGTTGACCGATATCCAATGGCGTTCCGTGCATCGGAGCCCGCCGCCGCTGGCGCGTCGTTCCACGCAGTCGGAGATCTTTGAAACCGGCATCAAGGTCATCGATGTGCTGATGCCGCTGGAGCGCGGCGGCAAGGCCGGCCTGTTCGGCGGAGCGGGGGTGGGCAAAACGGTGCTGCTCACCGAGATGATTCACAACATGATCGGCAACGAAAAAGGCGTAAGCATTTTCTGCGGCATCGGCGAACGTTGCCGCGAGGGCCAGGAGCTGTACCACGACATGAAGCAGGCGGGCGTATTGCCAAACATGGTGATGGTTTTCGGCCAGATGAACGAGCCGCCCGGTGCCCGTTTTCGCGTCGGCCATGCGGCGCTGACGATGGCCGAATATTTCCGCGACGACGAGCACCGCGACGTGCTGCTGCTGATCGACAATATCTTCCGCTTCATCCAGGCCGGCATGGAAGTGTCCGGCCTGATGGGACAGATGCCGTCGCGCCTCGGCTACCAGCCGACGATGGGTACCGAGCTGTCCGGATTGGAGGAGCGCATCGCCAACACCGATACCGGCGCCATCACCTCGATCCAGGCGGTGTACGTGCCGGCCGATGATTTCACCGATCCGGCGGCGGTGCATACGTTCTCGCATCTGTCCGCTTCGATCGTGCTGTCGCGCAAACGCGCCAGCGAAGGGCTCTTTCCGGCGATCGACCCGCTGCAGTCGAATTCCCGGATGGCGACGCCGGGCATCGTCGGCGAACGGCACTACGCGCTGGCGCAGGACATCCGCCGTACGCTGGCGCAATATGCCGACCTCAAGGACATTATCGCCATGCTCGGCCTGGAGCAGCTGTCGACGGAGGACCGCAAGGTTGTCGCGCGTGCGCGCCGCCTCGAGCGCTTTCTGACGCAGCCTTTCTTCACCACCGAGCAGTTCACCGGGCTCAAGGGAAAAATGGTCAGCCTCAAGGATGCGCTCGACGGCTGCGAACGCATCCTGCACGACGAATTCAAGAATGCCCCGGAAAGCGCGCTCTACATGATCGGAACGATCGACGAGGCGAACGGAAAAATGGAAGCGCGGCTGCCCGCGCCAACGCCGGTGCAACCGAAGGTCGACCATGCCTGGGACGCTCATGCATCTTAAGCTGCTGCTGCCGTTCGGGATCTTCACCGAGAAGCGCGACGTTTTGCGCATCGTGGCGGAGACGCACGACGGCTCGTTCGGGCTCTTGCCGCACCGGCGCGATTGTGTCGCGGCGCTCGTGCCCGGGATCCTGATCTTTGAGACCGCGGCGGACGGCGAAGTCTGCGTGGCGGTGGACGAGGGGGTGCTGGTCAAGGCCGGGCCGGAGGTGCTGGTGTCGGTGCGGCGCGCGATTGGCGGCGCGGACCTGGGCCGGCTGCGCGCCGCGGTCGAGCAGGAGTTTCTGGCTCTCGATGAGCAGGAGCAAAGCGTGCGCGTCGTCATGGCGAAACTGGAAAGCGGATTTCTGCAGCGCTTCGCGCGCTTTCAACATGGATGACCAGGTCCCCGGAAAAACGGTGAAACCCGCGCCGGCGCTGGCCGGACGGGTGGGCGCCAAGGCCGCGCGCAAGCTCAGGGCGCGGCGCAGCACGCAGGGGGTCTGGTTCGGGCTCGGCATGATGGGGCTGGTCGGCTGGTCGGTGGTGGTGCCGACCTTGCTCGGCGCGGCGCTCGGCCTCTGGCTGGATAAACACTATCCGGGCCAGCACCGGTGGACGCTGGCGCTGCTGGCGGCCGGTCTGGTGGTCGGCTGCTTCAATGCTTGGCATTGGGTCGCGAAAGAAGACCGCGCAATGCGCGAGGAACGGGAAGATAGCGAAGAGGGAACTGCACCATGAATGAAATGCTGGCCCTGGCGCTCGCGTGGCTGGCGGGCGCGCTGCTCGGTGCGATGTTCTTCGGCGGCCTGTGGTGGACGGTGGCCATGAGCGCTTCGTCCGGACGGCCCGCGCTTTTGTTCTTCTGCAGCATGCTGCTGCGAACCGGCATGGCGCTGGCTGGATTCTACTTCGTTGGCGGCGGCGATTGGCAGCGTCTGGTCCTGTGCGTGCTCGGCTTTGTCATGGCGCGCCTCGCCGTGACCTGGTTGACGGTTCCGCAGAAGACCGGTCCGGCACCGGAGGCTAGCCATGCGCCTTAGCCCCGACCAGCTGATCTTCTGGCAGCACGGATATGTCAAGCTCAACGCCACCATCGTCTTCACCTGGGGACTGATGCTGCTGCTGGCGATCGGATCGAAGCTCATCACGCGCAACCTGTCCCGGGATCTGGAGCGCTCACGCTGGCAGAACCTGCTGGAAATCATCGTCAGCGCGACCCAGAAGCAGATCGAGGATGTCGGCCTGTCCCATCCGGAAAAATATCTCGGCTTTCTGGGCACGCTATTCCTGTTCGTTGCCACCGCGAGTCTCTGCACGGTGATCCCCGGCTACGAGCCGCCGACCGGTTCGCTCTCGACGACCGTGGCACTCGCGTTGTGCGTGTTTGTCGCGGTGCCGCTGTTCGGCATCAAGGAGCAGGGCATCGGCGGCTATTTCAGGTCCTACCTCGAGCCGACCGTCATCATGCTGCCGTTTAATGTCATCAGCGAACTCTCGCGCACGCTGGCGCTGGCGGTGCGTCTGTTCGGCAACATGATGAGCGGCGCGATGATCATCGCCATTCTGCTGACCATCACGCCGTTTCTTTTTCCAATCGTGATGACGGCGCTCGGCCTGCTGACCGGCATGGTGCAGGCGTACATCTTCAGCATCCTGGCCGCGGTATACATTGCGGCCGCCACGCGTACCGCCAGACCGAAGCCAGAGTCCGGGCCGGTACCCGTCACCTGATACGAACACAAAAAGCAAAGGGAACAATATGGACAGCATGACGATTATCGCGGTGGCATCGATCGTGGTTGCCGGCATCACTACCGGCTTCGGCTGCATGGGGCCGGCGCTGGCCGAAGGGCGGGCAGTGGCGACCGCGCTGACCGCACTGGCGCAGCAGCCCGACGCCTCCGCCACCATTACGCGAACCCTGTTCGTGGGGCTGGCGATGATCGAATCCACGGCCATCTACTGTTTCGTGGTGTCGATGATTCTGATTTTCGCCAATCCGTTCTGGAATCAGGTGATTGCCCACACGGCGGGAAAGTGAGTCATGCTCATTGACTGGTTCACCGTCGGCGCGCAAGCGCTCAACTTCGTCATCCTGATATGGCTGATGAAGCGTTTTCTTTACAAGCCCATCCTCGATGCGATCGACGCGCGCGAAAGGCGCATCGCCACCGAGCTGGCGAACGCCGACGCCACGAAGGCCGAGGCGCAACAGGAGCGCGACCTGTTCCAGCACAAGAACGAGGCGTTCGACCGGCAGCGCGCCGACCTCATGAGCCAAGCCACGCTGGAGGCGCAGGCCGAGCGCCAGCGGCTCCTCGAGCAAGCGAGGCAGGCGGCCGATGCCGTGCTTGCCAAGCGACAGGAAACGCTGAGAAGCGACGCCCGCAATCTCAATCAAGCCATCAGCCGCCGGACCCAGCAGGAAGTGTTCGCGATCGCGCGCAAGGCACTGGCCGACCTGGCTGCGGCCAGCCTCGAAGAGCGCATGAGCGAGGTGTTCATGCGCCGCTTGCGCGAGCTGGACGGGCCGGCGAAAGCGGGCCTTGCCGCAGCCATCAAGACGACCTCCGGTGCGGCGCTGGTGCGCAGCGCGTTCGACCTGCCCGAGCAGCAACGCGCAGCGATACGTCGGACCCTCGAAGAAATTTTCGCGACCGGCATCGAGGTCCGGTTCGAGACCGCGCCGGATCTGATCAGTGGAATCGAGTTCACGGCGAGCGGACAAAAGGTGGCGTGGAGCATCGCGGATTATCTGGCTGCGCTGGAGAAGGGCGTCGGCGACCTGTTGCAACAGGATGGCAGAGCTGCGGCGAAAGCCGCGCCCAGGCCGGAAGCCGTAGCCGGCCCAACACCGGCAATGGCGAGCGGCCGCGCGCGCGAGCCGTCCGCGCTCGAAGCAAGGAACCCATGAGCAGCGAAGCCGACAGCCTGCAACAGGTTTTCGAGCGCGTGTTCGCCGGAATAAGCGGGGTGCGCGAGAGCTTCACGCCGCAGCTGGCGCCGCGCGAGGTCGGCACCATCGCCAGTATCGCCACCGGCATCGCGAAGGTGTCGGGTCTGCCCGGCGTCGGCTTTGAGGAACTGCTGACGTTCCCCGGCGGCGTGTCCGGCATCGCGTTCAACGTCGACGAAGACGAGATCGGCGTCGTGCTGCTGGGCGACTACTGGCACCTGCACGCCGGCGACGAAGTGCGGCGTACCGGCCGCGTCATGGACGTCGCGGTGGGCGACGCCTTGCTGGGCCGCGTCATCGACCCGCTCGGGCGGCCGCTCGACGGCAAAGGCGTAGTGGCGGCCGCCGGGCACCTGCCGATCGAACGACCGGCTGCCCACATCATGGACCGCGCGCCTGTCACGCTGCCGCTCCAGACCGGCATCAAGGTCATCGATGCGCTGATTCCGATCGGGCGCGGCCAGCGCGAGCTGATCCTGGGCGACCGCCAGACCGGCAAGACGGCGATCGCGCTCGACACTATCCTCAACCAGCGCGGCCAGGATGTCGTGTGCGTGTATTGCGCCATCGGCCAGCGCGCCTCGGCCGTGGCGAAAGCGGTGGCCGTCTTGCGCGAACAGGGCGCGCTGGAATATACCGTGGTGGTGGTGACCGAGGGCAACGACGCGCCGGGCCTCGCCTATATCGCGCCCTATGCCGCGACCAGCATTGCCGAGCATTTCATGGAAGCGGGGCGCGACGTGCTGATCGTCTATGACGACCTGACGCAGCACGCGCGCGCCTATCGCGAGCTGTCCCTGCTGCTGCGCCGGCCGCCCGGCCGCGAAGCGTTCCCCGGCGACATTTTCTATATTCATTCGCGCCTGCTCGAGCGCGCCACGCACCTGCGCGATGAACATGGCGGCGGTTCGCTGACCGCGCTGCCGGTCATCGAGACCGAAGCGCAAAATATTTCGGCCTACATTCCGACCAACCTGATTTCCATCACCGATGGGCAGATCTACCTGTCGCCGTCCCTGTTTGAATTGGGCGTGCTGCCCGCGGTCGACGTCGGCAAATCCGTTTCGCGGGTCGGCGGCAAGGCGCAGCGGGCCAGCTACCGCGCAGTGGCGGGCGACCTCAAGCTCGGCTACGCGCAGTTCGAGGAACTCGAGACGTTTGCGCGCTTCGGCGCCCGCCTTGACGAAGACAGCCGCAAGCTGATCGAACACGGGCGGCGCATCCGCGCCTGCCTCAATCAGCCGGAATTCGCGCCGGTCCCGGTGCCTGCGCAAATCACGATCCTGCTGGCGCTGAC
>DHXL01000398.1:329-7091 GCA_002415335.1 Oxalobacteraceae bacterium UBA5157 | reverse complement strand
TGGCCGAGCGAAGTGCGCGTCATCATGCCCATGATCAGACCTGCCGTCGAGCCGACGGCCAGCGCATGAAACGCTGCGCTAGAGGGGACGACGTGCAACGCGCTCAGCGCGATCAGGAAAAATCCGATCGGAATCCATGCATACGACAGGTGCAGAATCCATAATAGGGGTTCGTGCAAGGTGCGGTGCGGCTTCCATCCGCCCAAGCGCAGCAGTTGCGAACAAGCTGCGGCGCCGGCCAGCCCTGCGATAGCAGCAGCGGGCAATCCGCCCACCCAGGAAAGACTCGCTGCGGCCGTCAACGCGATGCTGATACGATCGAGTTTCGGGTGCACGATCGTCTTGGTTCCCGGTGCGCCATTGTTGGTAAAGCCGGGAATGACGCGCGCGCCGATCACCGATTCAATCATCACGACGATCAGGATCGCAGCTTGTATCGCCGAGGCCGGCGGCAACGCGAGCCACCCCAGGACAGCGGCGTGGAACACCGCGTTGACCAGTGTCAGCAGGCCGAGCAAGCCGATCAGGAACAGGTTGCGCTTGTTGCCCGAGCGTTGCAGGACCCGATACATCGGCCACGCCGCGGCGGGCAGAAACAGCAAATCGACTATCGCGGCCAGTGCCGGAGGTGCCCACAGCATGGCAATCCGACCGGCCAGCCACAACGCCGCCAAGGCCGCCAAATGACCTCTCCTCGGCGTCCACAACCCCGTCCAATTGCGTCCGGCAGTGAACAGGAAGCCGATGATGACGGCGATCACAAAGCCGAACACCATCTCATGCATGTGCCATGCCAGACCCAGGCGTGGCAACCCCGGCAGCAATCCAACATACCGCGTGACCCAAAGCGGTACGCTGACCGCGGCAAAGGCCGCCGCCAGCAAATAGAACGGGCGAAATCCGAGACGCCACAACGGATGGCTGGCCAGGGAGGAAACGGGTTTGGGTTTGTCCGGATTTGCCGGTTCTGCATTCGTAATCTGAGACATATCGTGGCCTTTCGTTAAAGGCATTGCGTGGATGAATAATCTGTGTCGTGCCCCGGCCTGCTATTTCTTGCGGACGCCGGGTCGCGACTGAACGGATATGGATTTGAACGAAGCGGGTGCAGGGACGCGGCCGTTTCCGGTCTTGGCCAGATCTTCGAGCGTAACGCCATCCAGCACGTCCAGGTAGGCCGCGGTGGCCGCACTCAGCACGCCTTTCAGTACACAGGTTGGGGTCAGGACGCATTCGTTCCTGCTGCGGTTGAAGCACTCCGCCATGTAAAAATCGGGTTCCGTACTGCGCACCACCGCGCCGATATTAATCTGTGCCGGCTCCTTCCCCAGCTTGAGTCCTCCGTTGCGGCCGCGCACGGTTTCGACAACGCCGAGCAAGCCAAGCTGATGCACGACTTTCGTTAAATGGTTCTTGGCGATGCCGTGCAGGTCCGCGATATCCTGGATCGTCACCAGCCGATCCCGTTGTACAGCGAGATGCATCAAGGTACGCAGCGCGTAGTCGGTGTATATGGTCAGTCTCATGGCACGGTCGTATCCGGTTGAATTAAAAGCAGGGCAAGTCAATTTCTCGCCAAGGCCCTTCAATGCTACATTTAGTTTACATGTTTATCGACGCTAAGTGCGCAATATCCAAACAAACATACATTTCATTTGCATGTTCTAATACATACATATAAAATGCATCTTAATGGCGATGCGTCAGCACCGTGAGCCGTCGCCTCGCACCGCTACTGCTCCTCATTAACGATTCACTACACCCTCCAATAAAGGAATTGCCATGCATGCCACACGCAAACTCTGGACCTGGCTCGGCGTAATCTGTGTACTGTCCTTCGCCGTGTTGGGCTGGGTCGGAACCGAGATTTATCTGACCGCTCCACCCATTCCCAAACAAGTCGTCAGCACCAATGGCGCTGTGCTGTTTTCAGAAGGTCAGGTTCAACTCGGTCAGGAAGCGTGGCTTTCCGCCGGTGGCCAACAGTTGGGATCGGTATGGGGCCATGGCAGTTATGTGGCACCGGACTGGTCGGCCGACTGGCTGCATCGCGAGGCGCTGGCATTGCGTGGCGTGTGGGCGCAGCAGGATTTCGGCAAACCATACGAACAATTGAGCGTCGGCCAGCAAGGTGATTTGAACGCCCGCCTCAAGAGCGAGATGCGGCGCAATACTTACGATGCCGCGACCGGGACTATCACTCTCTCGCCGGAACGCGCCGAGGCAGTCCGGCAGGTAACGCAGCATTACACCAGCCTGTTTGGCGATGATCCGAAGCTGGACAAGCTGCGCGAACAATA
This sequence comes from Oxalobacteraceae bacterium UBA5157, assembly GCA_002415335.1. Lineage (GTDB taxonomy): Bacteria > Pseudomonadota > Gammaproteobacteria > Burkholderiales > Burkholderiaceae_D > UBA5157. The sequence goes on along the minus strand of DHXL01000398.1, from coordinate 4,791 downwards.
TGCGATGAATGCCGGGACCCTGCCCAATCCGCTCGATCTGCAGGCGCTGCCTGCATTCATATTCTGGTCCGCCTGGTCAGCCGCAACGGATCGTCCGGGTGCAACGGATCTGAGCTACACCAGCAACTGGCCGCACGAACCGCTGGTCGACAATACGCCGACCGCCGGTGCCGGTATCTGGTCGATCGCCAGCATCATTGTCATGATCGGCGCCATTGCGGCCATGATCCTGTACCACTCGACGAGCAAGGAAGAAGGCGATCCAACGCCGCCCAAAGTCGATCCTCTGTTCGATCTGAAGCCAACGCCGTCGATGAAGGCGACCAAGAAATACTTCTATGTCGTCATCGGACTGATCCTGACGCAAGTCGCGATGGGCGTGATTACCGCGCACTACTCGGTTGAGGGCCACACTTTCTTCGGTTACCCGTTAGCGCGGATCCTTCCCTATACGATCAGCCGCACCATCCATACCAGTTTCGCCGTGTTGTGGATTGCAACCGCATGGCTGGCGACCGGGCTCTATATCGCACCGGCGATCTCGGGAGCCGAACCGAAGTTCCAGAAGCTCGGCGTCGACGTGCTGTTCTATGCGCTGCTGTTCATCGTGGTCGGCTCGACCGCTTCAGGCTGGATCGGCTCGCTGCAGCATCTGGGCAACGGCTTCAACTTCTGGGTCGGCAATCAAGGCCTCGAATTCACCAGCATGGGCCGCGTCTGGCAAATCCTGCTGTTTGTCGGCTTACTGTTCTGGGTCCTGCTATTGGGGCGCGGACTGATGCCAGCACTGAAAAGACCGGGCGAAAGTCGCGCTTTGATTGCGATGGTACTGCTGTCGGCATTCTGCATCGGCATCTTCTATGCGTCGTCGCTGGCCTGGGGTCCGCATACACATTACTCGATGATCGAGTACTGGCGCTGGTGGTTGGTGCATCTGTGGGTAGAAGGTTTCTTTGAAGTGTTCGCCACCGCGGTCATTGCACTGTTGTTCACGCGTCTCGGCTTGATCCGTGCCGCCACCGCCAACAGCGCCATCGTGCTGGAGACCATCGTGTTCCTGTTCGGCGGCATTCTGGGTACCTTGCATCACCTGTACTTTACCGGCACACCAACCTTCGTGATTGCGATCGGCGCGATGTTCTCGGCGCTCGAAGTGGTCCCGCTGGCGATGATCGGCGTCGAGGCGTATCGCAACTATCAACGCTCCAAGGCTGCGCCGTGGGTGCAAGCCTACAAGTGGCCAATCCTGTGCTTTATCGCGGTCGGTTTCTGGAACGTGATCGGCGCCGGATTGCTGGGCTTCTCGATCAATACGCCGATCGCGCTGTATTACATGCAAGGGCTCAACATGACGGCAGCCCACGCCCATGCGGCTCTGTTCGGCGTGTACGGGATGCTGGGCATCGGCCTGCTACTGTTTTGCCTGCGCGGCATGTCCGATCGAGCGGCCTGGTCCGACCGGTTGTTGGCGCCGATGTTCTGGGCGCTCAATATCGGACTCGCGATGATGGTGTTTATCTCGCTGGTGCCGGCCGGGATCTATCAGGCCTGGGCCAGCATTAGCAAGGGCATGTGGTTTGCACGTTCGCCGGAAATCGTGCATTCGCATTTGATGGAAACCCTGGTATGGATGCGCGTGCCGGGCGATGTGGTGTTTGCGATCGGCATGGTTTTCCTGGCGTTATTCGCATTGCGATTGCTAACGGCAGGCAAATCAAGACTGCCGGCACTGGCACCTGTGGTCAGCGCCAAACGGGCGTGAATGCATTAGTTTCAACCCGCGTTTGAAGAGGCCGGCCACTGCTGGCCTCTTCGTTAATTTCACTAATCAATGAGGAGATTTACCATGGCACACGATTGTTCCCTTCCTGTTACCGCCGAAGGCGTTTATCCATTCGACGCCCGCGGCGTCGCCAAGCGCTTCCGGCACGCGGCGATTTTCGGCGCGTTGTCTGCGCTGCAAGCTGGCGAGACCATGCGCTTCTGTAACGACCACGATCCCCTGCCGCTGCTCTCGCAGATTGAGGCGAACTTTGGTCCCCACGTCAAGATTGTCTACGTCTCGCGCGCGCCGGGCGAGATCGTGATTGATTTTCAGGTAACGAAATAATCAGTGGATTGCCGTTGCACGGACTTTAGGACGCCGCTGCACAAGGCTGTTACGATGCGTCAGGCGCGAGACGCCTGACGCATCGTTCAACCCTTTGGCAGCAATCATCCGGACTGCACTGTGAACTACCTGACAATCAAATATCTCCACATGAGTTGTGCCGCGCTGAGCGGCAGTTTTTTTTTGTTGCGCGGCGCCTGGATGCTGTGCGAATCGGACATGCTGCAACGGCGCTGGGTCAAAATCTTGCCGCACATTGTCGATACGCTCTTGCTGACGACTGCGCTGATCATGGTGGTCTGGAGTGCGCAATATCCATTCGTTCAACCATGGCTCACCGCCAAGCTGATCGCACTGATCGTCTATGTCGTGCTCGGCACCGTCGCGCTAAAACGCGGAAAAACCAAGGCCATGCGAACTGGGGCGTTGGTCGCGGCGCTGTTGACATTTGCCTACATCGTCGCGGTGGCACTCACAAGGCATCCGTTGATCTTTGCTTAGGAGTCGCTCCGCGCCCGACGGATTGAGTGCAAACAGGCCAAGGCGCGCCTTCTGTAGACGCGTTCCCATGGAGCGCAGCGGGGCGCGACACTCTTTCTGTCTAGGCGGATGACGCCACATCGGCCGGCGCCGGCGCGTCGACGGCAAACGGCAAACCGGTCGCAGGATCCACCCCACTCACTATCCGTGCCACGATCATTTGCGCGGCGGCCTGGTCGAAATCCGCGTGGAACTGCTTCCTGACGCCGCAATCCCTCAACGGTAAGTAATAGTCCGCGGTGATGCCTTGGCGTGCCAGACATTGTTTGACGCAGGCAAGCGGACAACCGTCGATTGCGATGATGCGTCGTCCCGACTGCGCGAGCTTCACCAGCGATGGGACATCCCCGCCGACTCCCGCGATGCAAGACATCTCGGCGGTGCCGCGGCGATCCAGTTGCAGTGCTACGTAGTTCGCCATCTGCGCCGCGCTGGAGCAGCCGGAACAGGAATAGACGAGGGGAAGTTTCTTCTTGATGGCATTCATGAACTGACCTTCAATCGAGTGCATCTTTCCACTCGAACGCCAGCATGCGATCTCCGTACGATCCGTCGCCTTCACGCCACATACAACAGCACGGTCAGATAATGGCAGGTGCTGCCGCCGAGTACGAACAGATGCCATACGCCATGGCCATGGCGCAGTTTTTCGTCGGTCGCATAAAAGAAAATTCCGACCGTGTACAACAACCCGCCGGCTGCCAGCCATGCGAATCCCGGCCAGGTCAGTGCGGCGATCAACGGCATGATCGCGATCAGCGCCAACCATCCCATCATGATGTAGATCAGCAGCGATAATATGCGCGCGCCTCTGGCTAGCCAGATCTCTTGTGCGATCCCCAGCAATGCCAGACCCCATACCGCGCCAAAAAGAGACCAGCCCAACGGGCCGCGCAACGTCACCAAGGTAAATGGTGTGTAGCTGCCGGCAATCAGCAGATAAATCGCGCAGTAATCGAACTTGCGCCATACATCCTTGGCCCGCCCGCGCACGCTGTGATACAGCGTTGACGTGACATACAGCAGCAACAGCATCACGCCGTAAATGCTGAAGCTAACGATCTTCCATGGATCGCCCAGCCGGGCTGCGAGCACGATCAGCAGCGCGGCGCCGGCTGCCGCCAGCACGGCGCCAACCAGGTGGCTGATACTGTTGAATTTTTCGCCGTAATACATGGCTTGTCGCTTACCTTGCGGCCTTATCTTAAGCAGGCAGCAAATGATCCTGCATCACCGCGGAACGCAATCCGTTCAGCAGCTTGTCTTGCAGCATGACGGGACGCAAGCCGGTCAACAAGAATTCTATCAATTCGCGCACCGGCCGGATCGCATTGCCAAACGGCAGGCTTTCCGACCCGCGGAAGAACAGGCCGCGCTTGATATCGCCGGCCAGTGCAAAGGCGAGCTGCGTATCGATGCAGAATTGGCCCGCCTTGGCGAGACCGTCGCGCAAGCCGCATTGGTGCAGGCAATCAAAACCGACCGTGCAATCTTTCGGCTTTGCCATCCGCTGCAGCTTCGCCTCCTTGTCCAGATAATTCGCGAGCCATGGCGTGCGCACTGCGCGCGCGGGCAAGCCGGCCACGCTCATGAACGTCACGATATCTTCCGGCCTGGCATCGGCCAGCACTTTCTTGAAATTGGGGTGGGCATCGCCCTCTTCGGTCACTGCGAACGCCGTGCCGAGCTGAATGGCGCTGGCGCCCATGGCGAACAGGTCGCGCACCTGTTCATGGCTATTGATGCCGCCAGCCGTAATCAGCGGCAGGTTTTCGCTTTCGATGCCGAGTTCCTTGAACAGCTCAAGCGCGG
>DHXL01000398.1:0-204 GCA_002415335.1 Oxalobacteraceae bacterium UBA5157 | reverse complement strand
TCCTTGAACAGCTCAAGCGCGCCGTCCAGCACGACGGGAAAGGCGAAGTGCGGATCGTTCACATTTTCCGGGTTGGCTGCGCCAAGATGACCAGCCGCATAACGCGGATTCTCGATGACGATCGCATCCGGCAGCCGATTCTTGCGCATCCATTTTTTCATCACCAGCGCAATGCCGCGCACGTCGGACAAGATCGGGATCAGC